>JBBSDO010000122.1:0-8565 GCA_038241515.1 Elusimicrobiota bacterium
GAGGGTGGATCTGTTAAAGAAGGAGTATCAAGAGGCTAAGAAGAAAATCGCGGACGATACGAATGGTACGCTCCTGAGCATTCTCAACCCCACCCAGCAAGAGAAGTACGCCAAATTCAAAACCGACATTTTAGGTAAGACGGAGCCCTCGGACACCGACACACACTCCCCCACCTCCCTTCCAAAACGCTAGCCCGCAATCCCCATTTAGGCTGGATGAAAAGGGCAAGCCTCTCAAGCACTTTCCTACCGAACCGGGTGTAACCCGCTTTTACGACAAGACGTCAAACAAATACCCTATGAACCCCCGTAACGGGCTTTACCTATTGGTCAGTGTGTGGTTTCTGAGTTCTTGTAAGAAGGATGGGGGCCAAATGGGCTTCAATTCGGCCACGGCGCAGCCTTCGCCGGTACAAAACGGGGCTAGCGCCGGCGGCAGCCCAGCGGTGACGACCAGCGTGCAGGGTACCTGGTCGGGAATACTGACCCAGGGCTCTCAAACGGTGAATATGTTGCTCGTATTAACACAGAGCGGCGCGCAGGTGGGTGGAACCTTTGCCGTTCCGGGGGTCGCCGGAGGGGTTTCGGGGCGTTTTCAGGCGAGTCAATTGACTTTGGTTCTCACGCCAAACGGGTCAGGGACTTGCTTTCAACCCGTTTCGGGCGAAGGTTCTATAACCGCGGACCTTATGTCTTTTCAGTTAGGATTTTCGAGAGGCTCTGGCGCGCGCATCTCTGCGGCACCGACGACTTCCCCCTGTCCCTCCGTCATCCTCTTAGGTGACGCTCGCCTGACACAAATCGTCTCAAGCAGCAGCGCAAACATCGTTTTCTAGTTCTATTTCTACAATCAATTCGCATGGGCCGCCGCCCTTCCGGCTAACCAGCCGGTCGTCCAGGCACTTTGAAAATTGAAGCCCCCTGTGACGCCGTCTATATCGAGGATTTCACCCGCAAAAAAGAGGCCCGGGCAAATTTTGCTTTCCATAGTTTTAAAATTGACTTCAGCAAGCCGGACCCCTCCGCAAGTGACGAATTCTTCTTTGAAAGTGCTCTTTCCGTTCATTTCTAAGAGACTATTTTGAAGCACGCTCACCAAAGCTCTCAAGCGTTCGTTAGACATATCAGCCCACTTTGCCCCTTCGATGGAGACACCCGCGGCACTTGCGAGCCGCGCCCAAAGCCGGCGCGGAAAACCAAATAAGTTTTCGCTCGTAACCGCTTTTTTGGGATGCTGAGATTTTTGCTCGCGCAGACTCGCGAGTAGTGTTTCCTCCGACTTCTGGGGAACCCAGTTCACACGCAACCGGGCCCGGTACCCCAGCGAGTGAAGTTCTCGGGCTGCCCATGCGGAAAGCTTGAGAACGGCGGGTCCGCTCAGGCCCCAGTGTGTGATCAAAAGCGCGCCGCTTTGAGATAACGGAGATCCGTCCAGAGTGATTTTAACGTGCGGAACGGAAAGTCCAGCAAGACCTTCTAGCAGGAAGTTCTTAATCGTGAAAGTAAACAGCGAGGGTACAGGCGCTTCGACCGCGTGGCCTAGCGACCTACTCCATTCGAAGCCTTGCGGATTGCTTCCGGTCGCAAGAATCAAGCGGTCGGATTCCAAGGTGTCGCGATCACTAGCGAAGGCTAATCGAAATCCCCCCCCGTCGCGCCTCGCTACCGATTTGATCAAGGCATTGCGGACCAGCCTTACGTTCGCGCGGCGAGAATGCTCGATTAGGCAATCCACCACGGTTTGCGACTGATCGGTCACGGGAAAAAGGCGTCCGTCTGCTTCCGTTTTAAGCGCAACCCCTCGAGCCTGAAACCAAGCGATCGTATCTTTAGGCTGGAACCGGCTGAATGGACCGCGGAGTGCCGGTCCCCCGCGAGGGTAGTAGGTGACGAGTAGCGCCGGGTCAAAACAGGCATGCGTGACGTTGCAGCGGCCGCCGCCCGAGATCCGCACCTTTGCCAAAACTTGGGAGGAACGCTCAAGAAGGGTGACCGAACAGGTCGGGTTTTCTTCCGCGCAAGTGATCGCAGCAAAGAACCCCGCCGCTCCACCGCCGATAATGAGGACATTCATGAAAGCATTGTAGGTGTTCTTGCGGCTGCGCGTGGGAAAGTGCCTCCCGGAGCGTCATGGATCGCGCTGAGACGGATTAGGGGTTTTTGATCGACTGGATGACTTTGTCGTAGCAGGAAGGGCAGACCCCATGACTGGATCGCGTTTTTCCGATATCTCCGCGGTTCGTGTACACCTCGGGCGCTATCCATTCCCCTTCCATCGCACCTGCCGGGAAACGAACTTTCTTGCAGTAACTACAGATGGTCAGAAGCGGAGCGATTTCCTCAGCCATGTGTGCGTAGTATTGATAATCTTTTCGATGAATTCAAGGCCTTCAAGGCTGGGCGGGGGTCGTTTTCAAGTCCAGTTCAGTGCTGAGTTGAACAGGATCGGGTACACCTGCATCATTCCCATCCCCTAAGTGCGAAGCGGTTTGATCCGACGAGGAAGCCAGCACCGGGGGACTCGTAGAGCGGAAGGGCGAGCGCAGGGCTCGATGAAACGAAACCCGCTCGGACAACGTCATGGCCGAAACGGCGCGACTGAAATCCCAAGCCAAAGCCCGATCCCGTTCACGGATTCGTCTTCGGATGAGCGCGGTTTCCGGCTCATGGAGCATCTTATGGTAATGAGCCACCGCCCATTCGTCGGCGGCGCGTTCTTCAATCGCTTTGAACGCATAACGCATCAAGGCCTGCAGGATGCGAACCGGATTTCCTTCCGGATCAAGCGAGCGTCTAAATTCCTCCCCTCGGTCGGTTCGCGGAGAGCTCGTCAGGTCCCAAGCGGTCGAATCGTTAACGGTCCCTTTAAGGATTGTCATAGCCCCAGCCATCGCTTCGGAGTCATTTTCTACGAGCCACGCACACTGGTCTGAGTCAAAATGTCGGCGGAAGAAATAATCCGCATTGGCTCTGAAGAGTACGTAAATGAGATACGTCTCGCTATCGTAGTATCCCTGATCAATCCAAAAGTGAGGATTTAAGAGCAGACTCGCATGGGCGGGTTGGCGTCCATTAAAAAGCTGAAATTCCTCGTCCTTTCGCAGGGGAGTCGAAAAGCCCGCAATTTCGAGCGGCAAGTGAAATCGATCGATCAAGTGTTCCGCTCGTTCAACGAGCTTCATTTGCACCGTCTGCTCATGAGATAAGCCTAAGGCTTCAGCGGTGGGAGCCGGCGTCGGCGCCTCCGGAGGGGCCGTAAAAACAGGGGATTCGTCCGTAAAAACCGAAGGCCGCCGAAGTCCCGGATCTTGAGCTCCGATGAGCGGTTCTTGGAGCATCTCCCCTGAACAATAATGCAACGGGGCTAGGCCAAGGCATGACATAAGGAGCAGACGGAAGACTGCGCGCATGTCGGAAGGATACCGCTCTAACTTACCCGGTTCTATGGGACCTCTGGCCAATAATGGTGGGCTCAATGGCCCAGGGAATAACTGGGAACTGGCAAATCTTTGATTAACCTGTTCGTAATCAAAAAGCCACATTGGCGTAACAGAGCGACCGTCAAGAGAGTGTTCGGCAGGGGGGAAGGAATGTGTTATCGTCTACTCGTGAAGCGCTTGTTCTATCCGATGGGCCTCTTAAGCTGTTCGATCGCATTTTTAGGTGCCCAATCCGTCCCCCCCGCCACTCCCGCGTCGCCGACGCTCTTGCCCATTAGTACGCCCCACCAAACGACCACCTTGTCTTTGGAAGCACTGCAAAAAGAAATGAAGATCGCCACTTTAAAAACTCACAACCCCTCCTACCAAGGAAGGGAACTGACTTATGTGGGATTTTGGTTCGAGGATATCCTTCAAAAGGTTCACATCGATAAACGCCCGGCAGATTTGGAGATCGTGATTATTTGTCGCGATGGCTATACGACGGTTCTACCGGCGAGCCAGATTGGGCACCACAAGTGGTTACTGGCTTTTAACGAGACATCCGGCGCCTGGACACCTTTGCCTAATGACGGGTTATTTGTTTCCCCAGGTCCCTGGTATTTGGTGGGAACTAAAAAAGAAACGTTCGGTGATTTTCCTTGGCCCTACCAAGTGGTTGCCATTCGAGCGTTTAGCGGGTTCTAATCCCGCACGCAGACCCAACGGACGGGTTTAGAATAGGTTTATCACTCCGCTCCCATGCTGGGCTCTGACGCTGGACTGCTGGGCCGACCATCGCTCACGCCTTGTATATCGGTAATTTCTTGGGCGCGCATGTTGTTCGCATCATAGCGAACTTGAACTCGGTCGTTGGGCTGAAGATTGTGGAACTCCTGGGCTTGATTCTGCGCGTTGTAAATCGGAACATTGGCGCTCGCATAGAATTGGTAGCTTTTCCCATCATCCGCGCGAACTTTCAGACTTCGGGTCGAATCATCGACCTTTGTGACCACCCCGGTTAATTGGGCGAAGCTTTGCGGACCGCCAGAAACCGCCGACGCGGTGCTTTGTGAAAGATCAGTACGCGAGGGAATGGCCGGAGCCCATTGATCCACATCGCTGTAGCCTTGTGTTACCGTATCCGCCGCCAGAACACCCGTTTTGCCTACAACCAAAAGTAGCGACGCCATCCAAATTAATCGTTTCATAGCTCCTCCCTAAAGATAGACTCCGCTCTATTGGAAAGCAGGATCCGGTGGCGGGTTACTAAAAAAAACGCTATAACCTTGTCCATGAATCCCTGCGGAGGCAATACATGAATAGGATACGAAAAATCTCACTCATTTTTGTTTTTGGGCTTTTTTTCTTGGGCCGGGCAGAAGCTGACCCGCCGAAGATCGACCTCCCCTCTCAACCGGCCGAACCCGCTCCAGCGGTCTCTGCGGCTTCGAGCGAAGAGAGCATGTCGACTTCGGAACCGGACCCTACAAACCACGCATGGAAGGACTATCAAAATAAAGTGGTCCGTGTAAGACTGCGGGTGAAAGCTGCTTGGACAATTACCGAATACAAAGACTCGAATAAAACAGGGTCCGCAGGCTTCACGGTTTCACGGCAGCCTGGACCGGTCACTTTCGTCGTCCTCCGGGAAAGGTTGGACCGGCCCTTTGAAGAATGGGTGAGCTCTGCCAGTTTATCCCAGCTTTACCCCACTGGCTTTAAGCATTCAAAAGGGGAAATAGGGGGCCGCACCGCGGTAAAAGTGCAGGGATCGGCGAAAGACGGACGTCGAGAAGAGAGTTATTTCTTGAAAGATGGGGAATTCATTCACCAAGTCACCTTTTCAGCTCCTGCGGAGTACTGGAACGATTTTCAAGAAACCTTCGCCGCACAGCGTAAAGACTTTCGTTGGCTCCGCTAAACTCCGTTCGGATGCAAACGATAACCCGCAACGCGAAAAGTTCGGCGTCAGCGCTCACCCTCTACACGATTCTTGGTTTTCTGATGTTCGCTCCTCTGACGACCTATGCGCTTTTAGTATTAAAAGGGCTACCCGTTTTTGCCACCGCGCACCAAGGGGATGTTCTAATTTGGGTATACCAAATGACATGGATTCCTGCTTTGATCGCTGGAGGCCTCGTTTCCCTAGCAGCCATCCTGCTGACAGCAAAAACGTCATTCTTTCATCACCCTTATGATTTTGGGCGGTGCTTTTCCCTGGGGGCGATCTCGGGCGCACTCGCTGAAGCCCTGGCAACGTGTAGCTATCGGGCCATTTCGCACCGACCCTTCTCTGCCTTCTGGATTGCCGGAGCCACGATCGCCGGATTTCTAACCGGTTCTGCGACAATTTCTCTCCTACTTTATTACGTTCCCACGCCGAGGAATCGACCAATTACTCCTTGATTTAGGCCGTTTGTTGTCGTATCCCTAACTAGCCGATGAATTGCCCCAAATGCCAGTATTCGAATCCTTCAGGGACTGAAATCTGCTACCTTTGTCATGAAGTCCTGCTCCACAACGCGGGAAAAGCCTTCTTTCAAACCGTTCGGCGGGTACACTCGACGCCCAGCGATTCAAAATCCGCTCCTGCACGAGCGCCCAAGAGCATCTCCGGTCCCCTGAAAAATGCAAACGCCAAAGGACGCCCCGGGCCCGACGGATGGGTTGCGAATCTACCAAGTTGGTTTTCCCGGAACCACTACGCATTTTTTATAGGTTCGGGACTGGCCATCATGGCGCTGGGCGTCGGTTATTATTTGTCACCTATGACGCGTATGGGTCGCTACGGCACCAACCTGATTTACCGCTTCGAGTTCCAGAAGCCCGCGGCCTATTTCGTAGGCAGTCAAATGCAGTCCCGCATTTTTGCCCTGCGCGATGGCGTAATCGACACCCCTTTGCCGGGACAAGCCGATAGTGAAGCAGGATCGCTCATCATCGATCGACAAAGCGATATCGATTCGCACGCGGTCTTGCGTGTTCGCAGCCAAGAATGGATGCGCACCTTAAAAACCCCCGATGGCGACGAGCACCAAATGATTCCTAAGGGTCATCCGTCTACCGCTCCAGCCCAGATTTTTCTGGATGCGCAGGGGACCCTGGTGAGTAGGCAGAACGCATCCTCCTTGCGACTGGGCCGCGCTGTCACCTCACTATTCCCGCGCTTTCCAAAAGGAATTCAACGCGTCGGAAGCCGCTGGACCGAGCCGATCGAATGGACTCTTGCGATTGGCGATTGGCGAATTGCCTGGGAGGGTGAGCTATCGTGGCTTTTGAAGGACTATGAACCCTGTTACAAAGAGGAGTGTGCGAAGTTGACATACGAAGCTCATGTCCTGCCACGGATCCTGCAGCCTCCGCAGTGGGCTAAAGGAAATGTTACGGATGCGTCATTTCAAGGCAAAGCCGGCGGCGAGGTACTCTATAACGTGAAGAAAGGCATTGTTATTTCAGCCGCCTTTGCGCAGAACGGAAATTTAACGGTGGGAATCAACCACCTCGACAGTATTCCCTCGGAGAGTCGAGTGGGGGTGCCGCTTTCAGGAGGACCGGGAGCTATCGTTATGCAAATGACGAACCGTTTTGATGTCCGAAAACCTTAACTTCAGACCTCCTGACTTTGCCCTCAGTGATTTGCCCGCTTTTCTTGGCGGGCGTTGCGAGCTTTGCGAGAACCTGTCCTGCCTTGTCTATGGAATTCGGTAGCTCTCGCCGAGCACGCAGTCGAAGGGAGGTCTAATTACTTGGGGCGGGTAGAGAGGAGGGCGAAGCGGCCGCAGCGCTCACAGCGTTCGATCTGGTCGCGTATGACGAGGCATTCGCGTTCGCCTTTTTGGTAAACGTAGGGGGGCTTATTCCAACGCCGCAGCGGATGACCTCGAAAGCGGCAGACGAGACTGCCGAAGGTCCACTGCAAAACAGGCAAGTCGGTATCAAATCCCATCAATCGAATCTGCCGAGATTTAAACATTCCCTCTCCGTAGGTTATCCATCACATTCTAGAGAACGTCGGACAGACCCGTGACGTTCCCTCTTCTCAAGCATTACAGACACATATTACAGGAGTGTGGCAGTAGGGTTAAATGGGTGTTACAGGGTCCCCTATTACTTTTTCGGAATTTCCTGCCAAAGAGCCAAGGTTGCGCCGGTGGGATCGACGAAGACGCCCATAATGCCATGCCCTCCCACGTCCGTCGCTTCCATACAGACTTTAGCGCCCAGGGATTTCGCGTTCTTTAGGGAAGACGCCACGTCGTCCACTCCGACGTAAGGCAACCAATGAGAGGGCGACCCTGGCGCGGGGTTCTTCATCATGCCCCCAGCGGTTCCGGACCCCACCTTGATCATCGTGTAGTCCATGTTGGGTGCCTTCTCGAGGTCCCATTTAAATAGATTTTGGTAAAACTGTTTTGCCTTTTCTACATCGGATGTCTGCAATTCCACATGAACGAACGGGTTTGGCATTTGCGCCTCCTCAATTTGTCTTCAGATCGTTATTTTACTATGGAATAGACTGAGTACCTGCAAAGACGTCGAGCGTATAATGGGCGGCATCCGTCTGAAAGGCGGACCAACTCTGTCCAGTTAATTCTTGAATCACTTGGGGCAGCGCTCGTCCATCATGAAGCCCCTTCATGATCCTGGGAATCGTGTCCTTACCGGCGCGCGCGAGGAGTCGCTGGACGGCCAAATAAAATTGGGTATAGCAGCCGAAGTTGTATTCTCCGTGCAAGAATTCATCGACCTTTCCGTTCAGATCGCAAAGTACCGCACGCGCGTCCGAGTGGCCCCAGCGCTCAAAAGCGTCCTGGGTTCGCGAGCGTCCTTCCGAGGTCACTGATTGGGCAAGCCCCTCGTTGAACCACGTCGGGATGGAGGCCGCCCCTGGAGCCGTAATGGCATCGCGCAAGACCGCGTGCGCCATCTCGTGATAGATCGTGCCTTCCAGATTTTCGTCGGGGTAGAGCATGTGATGCTCTAGATCTACGAGGAGCCGCTGTCGCAAGCCGTCGCCCGTACCGTTTGACTGCACGTAGGCCGCCACAGGTCGGCCTGGGATTTTTAGCGACACATCGCTTATCGTGACGATCAGGGGATGATGCAAGGTATTGGGCAAACCCCATTGGCCGGTAATATAAGC
>JBBSDO010000123.1:0-8554 GCA_038241515.1 Elusimicrobiota bacterium
CACCACATCCTGATGCTTGAGCGCGTGATGCAGGAGGCCGACCATTTCGATATCGTGCATTCCCACCTCGATTACCTCCCCTTTTCTCTTTTCAGGCGACATTCGACGCCAAACGTCACGACGCTTCACGGGCGGCTCGACCTACCGGATCTTAAGGGTGTTTTCCGCGAATTCTCGGATATGCCGCTGATCTCGATTTCCAACGCGCAGCGCAATCCTCTAAGCTGGGCAAACTGGCAAGGCACGGTTTATCACGGCCTTCCCATGCGCTTGTTAAAGCCAGCCGAGGGTCCGAAAGAGTATCTGGCCTTTTTAGGCCGCCTGTCCGCTGAAAAACGAGTCGACCGGGCCGTCGAGATCGCTCGGCGCTCGGGAGTGCCGCTGAAGATTGCGGCTAAAATCGATCCATCGGACCGCGATTATTTCAAAGCGGTCGCTGAGCCGCTCCTGAAGCTGCCGGCAGTTCATTATGTCGGCGAAATCGGCGACGCCGAAAAGGCCGCCTTTCTGGGACAAGCACGAGCGCTCCTTTTTCCCATTGATTGGCCAGAGCCTTTCGGGATCGTTTTGATCGAAGCGATGGCCTGCGGAACTCCGGTGATTGCCTACGGAAAAGGATCCGTCCCCGAAATCATTGATGAGGGGGTCACCGGATTTATTGTGGGAAGCATTGAAGAGGCCGTCGAGGCCGTGGGCCGCCTACACACTCTTGATCGAACTCAAATCCGTACGGTCTTCGAGAAGCGCTTCGTCGCTCGTCGAATGGCGAGCGATTATGTATCGATTTACAATCGGGTCATCGAGGCCCGTTCCGAGACAAAGGGTTCGGCGACCACGTTGGCGTCTTTCTCGTCAACGGCAAGCGCCGTGTAAGGGTATGGAAGACATCATCCAGCTCAAAGATCAGTTTTACATCACGACGACGTCTCCCCTCGTCGACGACCGTACGCGAGTGGTGAAACATGGGGATTCCTTTGCGGTTTTTGATCGTTACGGAGATATTCAGCCGCTGGGGGGAGGAAAGCATGGGGTCTATCATGGCGGCACGCGTTTTTTATCGCGGTGGTCTCTGCGATTCTGCAACGCACGTCCTCTCCTGCTTAGTTCGACCGTCAAAGAGGACAATATCCTTTTTAGCGCCGACCTCACCAATACCGACATCATCGATAAAGGCATTCTTCTGATACCCCGAGGAACGCTGCACATCTTTCGAGCTAAATTTCTTTGGAAGGGAGTGTGTTACGAACGCTTGCGCGTATCCAACTTTGGTCTAACCCCGGTAGACATTTCTATCGCGTACGAATTCGACGCCGATTTTGCCGATATTTTTGAAGTGCGCGGGGCCTTGCGCAACAAGCGTGGGACGCGGCTCGATTCTACGGTGACGGAGACCGGCGTTACTCTGGCTTACGAAGGTTTGGACAAGGTCGTTCGCCGCACGCGCATTGAATGCGCTACCAAGCCGAGTCAGATTCAACCTACAAAGCTCGATTTCTCAGAGCATTTGCTGCCCCAGGCAGAATCCACTTTCTGGATTAACCAAGTTTGCGAGACCCCAAGCTTTATCCCCTACCGCCTGACGTTTGAAGAAGCGTTTGAAGAGGCAGAGAATTCCATGAAAGGTGCGATGACTCGGGAATGTTCCCTTGAGGCTTCCAACGGGCAGCTCAATCATTGGATGAAGCGTTCAGCGGCCGACACCCACATGATGATCACTCAGCTTCCCACCGGGCCCTACCCCTACGCGGGCGTTCCTTGGTTCAGCACGGTATTTGGCCGAGACGGCATAATCACGGCACTTCAGATGCTGTGGATGAACCCCTCTGTCGCGCGAGGCGTGCTCAGTTACCTGGCGAGCATGCAGGCCCAAGAACTCCTACCGGAAGAAGACGCGGAACCGGGAAAGATCCTGCATGAAACTCGTGTGGGAGAAATGGCCGCTCTGAAGGAAATCCCCTTTGGACGCTACTATGGGAGTGTCGATTCGACTCCTCTTTTCGTCGTCCTAGCTGGCGCCTACCTCGAGCGAACAGGGGATAAAGGGTTCATTGAAACCCTTTGGCCCCATATTGAGTCAGCGCTTGCCTGGATGGATCACTATGGCGATGCCGATGGAGACGGGTTTATCGAATATATCCAGCATTCCGCCCAAGGACTGCGTCACCAAGGTTGGAAGGATTCGCAAGATTGCGTGTTTCATGCGGACGGCTCCTTAGCCGAAGGGGCCATCGCCTTATGTGAGGTCCAAGGATACGTTTACGCTGCGAAAAAGGCAGCGGCCGAAATGGCATGGGCTCTTCGCGAACCGCAAAAAGCCGCTCAATTGACTCTCGAGGCCAAAGTATTACGAGAAAAATTTGAAGCCGCCTTTTGGTCGGAAGAAATGTCCACCTACGTTTTAGCCCTGGACGGTGAAAAGCGTCCCTGTAAAGTGCGGACGTCGAACGCCGGACAGTGCTTGTTTACCGGTATCGCGTCGGAGGACCATGCGCGGAAGACCGCTGAGACGCTTTTTGATGAAGGCTCTTTTTCGGGATGGGGTATTCGAACGCTGCATTCAAGGGAAGTCCGTTACAATCCGATGTCTTACCACAATGGCTCCGTGTGGCCCCACGACAATGCCCTGATTGCCCAGGGTTTTGCTCGCTACCAATTGAAGGATAAAGTCCTTCAACTTTTTACAGGTCTCTTTGATTGCAGCACTTTTGTAGATCTCCAGCGTTTGCCGGAGCTTTTTTGTGGCTTTCGCCGGCGGACGAGTGAGGGTCCTACCTTATACCCGGTCGCCTGCTCTCCCCAGGCTTGGGCCTCGGGATCGGTCTTCATGCTTCTCCAAGCCTGCCTCGGGATCACGGTCAAAGGTTCGGAAAGTCAAATCTCGTTCAATCGGCCGGTTCTTCCCCCTTTTGTTGAGGAACTTTGCATCCGCAACCTGCCTATTGGAAAGGCATCGGTCGATATCTGCTTACAGGGCCGCGGAAGCGACGTGGACGTCAACATCCTTCGTCGTGACGGCGCGGTAGAAATTGCGGTCTATAAATGACTTGTTGAAGGGGGGTCCGCAGACATACAATGCATACTGTTATGCTTGAAACAATCCGCCGAAGCACGCAACCGGTTAACCTCGAGATCCTGTTAGACATCGCTGATGGAAATGCCCAACAGGCCCAGGATTTGACGGATCTCTACTTTAAAAACGCTTGGGACCATTTGTGCCAGATTGACGACGCGCTAAAGGAAGGGAATTCCCTGAGGATCGAAGAATTGGCTCACGGATTGGCGGGATCGAGCGCCCTCGTTGGAATGGTAGGCGCTGTCCCCCAATTGCGCACACTAGAGGATTTAGGGGCTCGTCGGCAACTCGCTCCCATGAAGTCGGTGGTTGAAGACGTCCGGAAGGCTCTCACCCAAATGACCACTTTTCTGGAAGAAAAACAGCTAGCTCGAAAACCTTCAACCGCCTAGCTATACAGGCCCCAGGCAAGAACCAGTCATGGAAGACATTAAAAACTCTGATCGAGAGGGCCTTGCTGCGCGCGTGAATGCTTTGCGGGTGGCGGAACAGTCCCTGAAGGCCAAAGCGCCGGAAGCCGTCCAGGCGATTCGGCGAATTAGCCGCTCTCTGCGCATTTCCGACGGCGCTTTTCGCAACCCTGAAATTTCTTCGATGGCGGCCATCTTGGAAGAAGTTCCTGAAGCCGAGCTCGAAGCCAGCCTCCACCAGCTCCTGCCCCGGCTCCGGGGCCTCACCGCTAACCTAAAGGCTCGCCACTTATCCGTTCTTGTCGTGGAAGATGAACCGATGGCGAGTCAAATTTTGCAACACCGTTTAGCCGCTATCAACCGAACTATCTTCACGGCTCATTCCCTGGCACAGGCTGAACAAATTCTCGGCGAGAACGAAATCAACCTGGTGCTGCTCGATCTGCAACTTCCCGACGGCGATGGCCGAGAGCTCTTGCTAAAAATGCGCGAGCGCCCTGCCACGGCCAGCATCCCCATCATTGTCCTCTCTGGAAAAGAGGGCAACCAGGTTCAGACGGAGTGTTTCGCACTGGGCGCCGATGCCTTTTTTATGAAGCCGTTCGATCCCGTGACAATCTCAACCGTCGTCGCTTCAAAA
Organism: Elusimicrobiota bacterium; assembly: GCA_038241515.1. Classification (GTDB taxonomy): domain Bacteria; phylum Elusimicrobiota; class Elusimicrobia; order 2-01-FULL-59-12; family 2-01-FULL-59-12; genus JBBSDO01. The sequence goes on from JBBSDO010000123.1 coordinate 4,124, forward strand.
CTTCAAAGAGCTGCAGACGTCACGAAACGCTCTTCCCAGGATTCCCTAACGGGTCTTCCAAATCGCACTGCATTTACGAACGCTTTTTCGCGAGCCGCCTTGCTGGCGCTGCGCGCCAAGGAACCTCTCGCCGTGGCTATTTTTGATGTGGACCGCTTCAAATCGGTCAACGACATTTACGGCCATGCCATGGGGGACCGCGTGCTTAGACGCTTGGGAACGGTGGTCAGTAAGTCACTTCGGGCTACTGATTTGCTAGCCCGCTGGGGCGGGGAGGAATTTGCTGTCTTCTTCCCCAACACGGACCTCCACAACGCGCGCCTCGCACTCAACAAAGCCCTCGTCACGTTTCGCGAGGAGAAATTTACGACGAAAGACGGAAAAAGTTTCCAGGTCACGTTTTCAGCTGGCATCGCCGAGGTGAAAGAAGGCATGACGGTGGAGCAGGCCATCGCGGAGGCTGACCGTTTTCTTTATTTGGCAAAAGCCTCGGGACGAGACAACGTTCTCACCGAAGCCGATAAGATTTCTTCGATCAAGAAAAGCATTTTGCTCGTTGAAGATGAAGATTTGACGGCCTCCGTGATCAAGCACTACCTCACGCGTGAGGGGTTCAAAGTCATCCATGTGAAGGATGGAAATGCTGCTCTTGAGGCCGCCAAAGAATCTATTTCTCTCATCACTTTGGATGTAAAAATCCCCGGAATTGATGGTTTTGAACTTCTCCAGCGTTTTCGAGGTATTCCCTCCCTGCATTTGGTCCCCATTGTGATGCTCACCTCCGTCGGCAAACAAGAAGATATCGTCAAGGGCTTCCAACTCGGAGCCGACGACTATATTTTGAAACCTTTTTCGCCTCGCGAGCTTCTGGCTCGGGTCCACCGCCTCCTTCAAAAGCAGTGAATCTAATGTACAATTTCTCCGAATGTTAAGAATTTTTGTCGCCGATGATCATCCTATTGTTCGCGAAGGCCTCAAGCAGATCATTGCGAAAAATAGCGACATGAGTGTGGTGGGCGAGGCCTCCGATGGACAGCAATTACTGGAAAAAATCCGCGGCCACAACGTGGATGTCGTGCTTTTAGATATTTCGATGCCAGGCCGCAGCGGTTTAGACGTTCTTAAACAACTGAAAACGCAATGGCCGAAGTTGCGATTGCTGGTGCTGAGTCAGCATCCCGAAGATCAATACGCCCTGCGGGTGCTGCGAGCTGGCGCTTCGGGCTACATGACGAAAGAAAGCGCTTCGGAACAACTCATTACGGCCATCCGAAAAGTAGCTTCGGGGGGGAAGTATGTGAGTCCGGCCTTGGCTGAACATCTGGCCACGGAACTCGATTCACCCGTCGATAAGCCGCTCCATTCGAGTCTTTCTGATCGCGAGTACGAAGTCATGCGGATGATCGTTCAGGGGCAAAGCGTCTCCGAAATTGGCGAAGAGTTGTCGCTCAGCGTTAAAACGATCAGCACCTACCGCACCCGCATTTTGGCCAAAATGAACATGACGAAAAACGCCGATATCATCCATTATGGGATTCGCAACGGATTAATGGAGTCGGAACCGACCCTCGAGAAAGCAAAGAAAGTCCGCTCTAAACCTCGCGCGTAGGACAAAGACTTACACGATTATTCTCTTTCTTCCGACCTTTCATCGCTCTCCCTCCTGATAGGCTTGTCTCCGCCCGTTAACGACTCTTTGGATATTCGACCGACCCGCTGGAATTCCGACAAAATATAAGCCGACCGCTATTAACCGTGGCGGATGGATGGGAAAGGAGATAAAGCGATTGTTTACGCGAAAATCTTTTTAAGGAGATTAGGTTCTATCCACTTGTGTAATCCCCAATTGTCGGCGAGATGCATGAACAATCGGCGGGCGGTACCCATGAAAAATCCCCGGGTCACCGGATTCCTATCACGCTGGAGGCCCTTGGCCGCTAGAAACCCCGCCAACGGTAGGAGTGGCAGGCTCAACAGCCAGGAGTGATGTTCCTCTCCTTCCGCTGACGAAAATGCTCGAGTCGCTTCCAGACGCGCCTGAATGCGCTCGCGATTTAAGAGAAGCGCTTGAATATCCAATCCTTACTCCTTCGCCATTCGTCGCGGCTGCCCTGAAAAGGGCGACCCGCTGAGGCAATACGCTCTCCGGCACGCCCAACTAGAACCCAGATTACAACCATATATATGGTGGCTAAAACGAGGCAAGCCATCCCCAACGGAAGCTTGAGAGCCATTAACCCATGAATAAACGCGATCTGAAGCAGGATAAAAACGGTAAGACCCAAAAATGCACTTAACGCATAGGCTGTCATGCGTTTGGCGACATACGCCGCTTCATAACGGCCTTCAAGCTTCGCCAATTCAAAATGACCCTTCAGCAACGTAAGAATGCGAGAAACGAGTGACGCCCTGGGGAGTGATTGGCGAGGAACCGGAGGCGCTTCAGGAGGAGTTTCGGTAATCATCTAGAGCGTTTCCATAGACTCGGATGATTTGACAAATCCGTCCAATTTTGGGTTACAGAGGGTGAATTCAAGGAGCAAGTGCAACAAGGGCCTGAAAGGCCTCCCTTGGGGTTTGGTAATTCAGAATTTTTCTAGGTCGATCATTAAGCCAGTCCTCGAGTTGGACAAGAGCAGTCACAGAAAGGCTACTTAAAATGGTTTGTTTGGGAATAAAGCGACGGATTAATCCGTTCGTATTTTCAACGGTTCCCTTTTCCCAACTGTGGTACGGTTCGCAGAAGTAAGACTGCAAATCAAAATCGTCATTGAGAACCCCGTGCTCACTATTTTCGCTCCCGTTGTCATAGGTGATCGATTTGCGAAAGGCAGCCGGAATCGACTCCAGTAGCCGAGTCAGAGCCGCCCGGGAGCAGGCGGCGGATCTTTGGGGGAGTAAGGACAAACGCGTATAGCGGGTTTGGCGTTCTACCAGTACCTGAAGTGCCGAAGATCCGGGTCCTACGACTAAATCGGTTTCCCAATGACCGGCTTCTTGCCGAGTTTGTATCGCATCGGGGCGAAGATGGATGGACCTTCGTCCAGGAATTCGCACCCGATGCTTTAAGGCTTTCCAGCGCGGACGACGTTTGCGATGCGCCCGCGCTAGGTATCGGACTAAGTCTATCCTATGGTTGTAAATCCATTGGTAGATGCCTTCGGGACTGATGGTCGGCAGCTCGGCCCGCTGACGCTTTAATCGGCCTGAAATGAGCTCCGGCGACCAACCCCGCTCTAAAAGGCGAACGACTTCCTGATGCAGGGCAACGCATTTCAAGCGGGGCCGGCGATGGCTTTGGACCCTCAGCCGATCCGCTTTCTGTTGAGCTTTGCTGGGCACGTACCAGCGCCTTTTACGCGGACCTTGCCGGTTGCGATCAAGCTCTCGCGACACCGTGCTGACCGATCGTCCTATAGCTCTGGCGATCTGGCGCAGCGACTGACCCTGTTCTTTTAGAACCGCTAAGGTATGTCTCTCTTCAAAACGAAGCTGATGATATTTCATGCCTGCTCCGACGTCTGGGCAGGCCATCAGGCTTCATTAGTGTTGCACTAGCAACTTGAACTCAGAGAGTTTTGCCCATGAGTGTAACCGGCGCGAGAAGGGATGGGTCTAAAGCCTATACAGAAAGCGATACCTACAGGGGGGGCTAATGGCAGAGACGGATATTTGTTCTAGGTGCGGAATTTCCAACGACGAATGGTCTGCCAACGAGGGTCAGGGCTTTGATTTGCGCGGCGAAAGCTATTGCTGTGAAGGTTGCGCCGAGGATACAGGTTGTACGTGCGAGACGGATAAAGCGCTCGCTGGCGAAACGAGAGACGAAGCATCGACCGATGCGGCCTTTTCTCCCAAACGAAAGCCCCCTTCCACATGAGTGCCTATAACCTTAGCTACGAAAGCCAATCCAATCCGCCTAACAATGCCGGATTTGACCCGCTGTGCTCCCCAAGGATGTCGTTATTATTAGTGATACAAGGTGTTTATTTCATCTTTTCCGGTCTGTGGCCCCTATTGGATATCTTTACTTTTCAACTCGTTATGGGGCCGAAAGCGGATCTGTGGCTCGTTCGCACGGTGGGTACTCTCGTAAGTGTCATTGGGGGCACACTTCTATTAGCCGGTATTCGCCGACGATCCTCTCTTGAAATCCGAATCTTAGCGGTAGGGGCGGCACTGGGTATTGCCCTGATTGAATCGATTCATGTGCTCAACGGGCGCCTCTCTCCCGGTCACCTCTTCGACGCCGTTGTCGAACTCGGACTAGTTTCATTCTGGCTGACGTATATCTTTCAAGAGAAGAGCGGGTCAGTTCAGGCGGCCTTGGGGGATTCCTCTCACACCACCTCATCGCGACCACCCCTCATTAGTTGTTCCTTTCAAACAAAACGCGCTAGCCTTCCCCGTCCGTTCTAAAGCCCCCCCCCG
>JBBSDO010000124.1:0-8532 GCA_038241515.1 Elusimicrobiota bacterium
CGACGGATGGTTCTGCGCAAGTATATTCAGGCCGTGGACGATCTGATTGGGCGCTGTAGCCTGTCTTCAGACTTCGCGCCTCCCCTCGCAAAACTGCTGGCATCCCTCAAGACAGATGTCCGGAATTTTCCCCGGCACGCCCGCACTCTGGAGGGTCGATTTTTGCATGAGGTCTATCGCCAAAAATTGTCGTTCATTAAGCACAAACTCCAGATGACGATAGCTGGGAAGCGCGGCTATCGCGGAGCGGTTCCCTTTTTGAAGGACGCTGAACTGGTGGCCGAGGCCTTGGCACAAGTGAGTTCATCTTTGTCCGAAAATGTGATCTTTCTCTGCCGGCAGATTCGTACCTTTGGCTTTCACGGAGTGTCCCTCGATGTCCGCGACAATGCGCAAGCGGTTCATGCGGCCGTGGAAGCTCAAAAAGCGCGGGCGATGACGCCGGAGACTCGAGAGGTTTGGCTCACGATTCGCGGAATTAAATTAATTCAAGAACAGGTGGATCCGATGTCCGTCACGGCGTACGTGCTCAGTATGACGCATCGCAAAGAGGATCTGCTTGATCTCTTGACCTTGACGAAACGGGCGGGACTTTTTGGAAAAATTGATTTGGTTCCTCTCTTTGAAACCATCGACGACCTGCGGCGGTGTCACCACGTCATGACCGAACTCTATCAATCGCCGCTCTACCGGAAGCATCTCGCCGCCCGAGGCAGCGTCCAAGAAATCATGGTGGGCTACTCCGATAGCAATAAGGATGGCGGGTTTTTCACGTCAGGCTGGGAGCTGTACAAGGCCCAGATCAACCTAACGGCGGTGGCTAAGAAAGCACGAATTCGTCAGTGTCTCTTTCACGGACGCGGGGGAGCGATCGGGCGCGGTGGCGGACCGTTGAATCAGGCCATCCTCGCGCAGCCGCCGGGAACGCTCAACGGATTTGTCAAAATGACGGAACAAGGCGAAATGATTTACAACAAGTACGGAAATCCCTACTTGGCGGAACGCAATCTAGAGCTCGTTATCTCGGCAATGATCGAAGCGGAACTTCTGCGCGATACGATTGAGCCCGAATTGGACTGGGCCGAAGCCGCAGAGGAGATTTCCGGGTCATCTTATAAGGCCTATCGGCAGCTTGTTTACGAGAACCCTCACTTCGCGGATTTTTTCGCCCAGGCCACTCCCATTCATGAAATTCAGGAATTAAACATTGGTTCGCGACCCGCCCGGCGAAACGCGACTTCTACGAGAATCGAAGATTTGCGCGCCATTCCTTGGGGCTTTAGCTGGACGCAATCGCGCTATACCTTACCAGGTTGGTACGGATTTGCGAGCGCCGTTCATTCATGGCTTGCCGACTCCCAATCTGAAGGAACCCGGCTCGTGCTTCTTAGGACGATGTACGAGCGTTGGCCATTTTTTAAAGCGCAAGTTGATTTTATGGAAATGAGCGCTCAAAAGGCTGACATGCATATTGCTCGAAGATACGCGGAGCTTGTCGAAGATCCTATAGTCCGAAACGAGATTTTCGGCCGAATTGAAACAGAACATCGCTCATTGACGAATGCCGTGAAACTCATTACCGGCCAAAGAGAAGCACTAGAGACAAATCCTACGCTGCAGGCGTCCATTCGCCTGAGAAATCCTTATGTCGATGCCCTCAGCTATTTCCAGATCACTTTGCTCAAAGCGTGGCGCCAGACGGGAAGGACCCGCGAAGATGTGAAACGAGCCGTGCTTTTAAGTATTAATGGAGTTGCTAACGGGATGAGGAATACGGGATGAACCTTGTGCTCCTGGGCACCGGAACACTAGAGGACAGGAGCACGCTGTAAGGAGTCCTTATGAAAAAACCATTAGTCGCCGTGATCATGGGTAGCAAATCCGATTGGGACACCATGAAGGAAGCGTCGCAGATCCTCGAGAATTTTGGGGTCACACATGAGAGTTTGGTGGTTTCGGCTCATCGCACGCCGCAATGGATGGCGACGTTTGCGTCCGAGGCCGAAAAGCGCGGCATCGAGGTGATTATCGCGGGAGCTGGCGGCGCTGCGCATTTGCCGGGCATGACGGCCGCACACACCATACTGCCTGTCTTGGGCGTGCCCGTGGAGAGCAAAGCATTGAAGGGTCTTGATTCTTTACTTTCTATCGCTCAAATGCCCGCGGGGGTCCCCGTTGGGTCCCTAGCAATTGGAAAAGCGGGCGCTAAGAATGCAGCACTTCTTGCGATCGCGATCCTTGCCACCCATCGCCCCGAATACCGCTCCAAATTGCGTAAGTTTCGCGCCATCCAAACAAGCGGAGTGCTTAAAAACAAAAAATTGTGAATCGGCACGCCATTATCCACCCGGGATCTGCAGTGGGAGTATTGGGGAGCGGACAATTAGGACGCATGTTTGCGATTGCCGCCCGCCGCATGGGATATCGGGTTCACACCTTCTCTCCCGAAACGGACACGCCCACCGGCCAGGTATCGGACGTAGAAATCAAGGCGCCGTTTGAAGATCTCGACGCCGTGAAGCGTTTTGCTCGCGGGGTCCAGGTTGTTACTTTTGAATTTGAAAATATTCCTGAGGCGACCGCCAACGCGGCGGCTCAGGAAGCGCCCGTGCGTCCCTCGGTAGAAGTTTTGCGCGTGGCCCAACATCGCTTCCGCGAGAAGACCTACCTTTCCAAGAACGGCTTTCCTGTAACCCCTTTTCGTTTGGTGCGCTCCGCTGCGGAGATTGATCAAGCGGTTCGCGACCTGGGTTCTAACGCCATCTTAAAGACGGCGGGATTCGGTTATGACGGAAAGGGCCAAAGAAAGATTTCGTCAACAGCGACGGCGTGCGAAGCGTTTAGTCAGCTAGGCGAGCAAGAGGCGGTCCTGGAAGCGATGGTGGATTTCGAATGCGAGATGTCAGTCGTGGCGGCGCGCGGTCTGGACGGCGCATTTGTCCACTATGGCGTGATTCGGAACGATCATCGCAACCACATCCTGGACGTCTCCGTTTCGCCATCCAATTTGCCCCCCGGGATCATTGAGCAAGCGGTCGAAATCACGCGGGATGTCCTTACCGGCCTGGAAGTTGTGGGTGTCTTGTGCGTGGAATTCTTTTTGACTAAAAAAGGGGAAGTCCTCATCAATGAATTGGCGCCCCGACCGCACAATTCCGGCCATCTTACTTTCGATGCCTGCGTCACCAGCCAATTCGAGCAACAACTCCGTGCCGTTTGCGGTTTGCCCTTAGGCTCCCCCCAACTGATGCGTCCCGCAGCCATGGCGAACCTCCTTGGCGATAGCTGGACGAATGGAATTCCGAAGTGGGACCAGGCCTTGAAGGATCCAGATGTGAAACTGCATTTGTACGGAAAAGCCGAACCCCGTCCCGGGCGCAAAATGGGCCATTTGACAGCCTTGGCCGATACGCCCGAGGAGGCCCGCAAAAAAGTGGTGGCCGCCCGCACCGTGCTAACGGGATAATGGACCCCTACTTAAGGCGTCAAAAAATCTTACCGGCTTGAAGCTGTTATAAAAAATCAGCGACCGGTAGGATATCCACCCCGTCGAAGTGATAGCGGTCTGTGCCCGTATAAACGCCGATCATGCGATCAACCTGGATTCCTGGCAGGAGTTTTAAATCACGCATGGGTCGGTCCCAACTTCGCTCCCACCGTTCCGCCAATTTGGCTTCGACGCAGACCACATGAGGGGGCGCGCTCGACCGGCGCTTTCGCGTTTCAATAACAAAATCGATTTCCGCTCCTCCGACGGTTTTATAGTAGGAAATGGGGCGGTGTTTCTCCTGTGTTTCATTGAATACCCGGAGCTCGTGGAAGAGCAGCGTCTCAAGCGCCCAGCCTTTCCATAGTCGATCGACAGGGTCCCGCAAAAGACCGGAGGCCGCCCGAGCGACTCCGGAGTCAAACCAATAGAATTTAGGGTGGGCCCGCTCACGAAGTTTTAAGGCCGGTTGGTACACCGGGAGAAAATGGCCCAATAACGTGTCAACAAGGATCGAAAAATACTGATCCACGGTTGACCGAGCAAGGGCGGCCTCCCGAGCGATATTTGATGCATTGACGACTTGCCCGTTCAGAAGCCCCGCGACCGAAAGAAAACGTAAAAAAGGTGGGACCTGTCGAACAATCCCTTCTTCCTTAATCTCTTCGCGAATATAGGTGTGGACATAGGCCTCCAGGACATTTGCCGCTGTTGTGAGGTTGCGGCAGACCATCGGTAAAGTTCCCCAGTCTAAAATGGATTGGAGATGAAAGTGCCGTCCCATTTCGGCGAACGAAAGCGCTTCCATGTTCACGGTGATAGCTCGACCGGCAAGAAGGTCTGCCCCCCCTCGTCGCAATTTTCTGGCCGAAGAACCACAAAGCACAAATCGATGTTTTGTCGTCTCCATCAGCCGATGCACTTCCGACAAAAGTGTCGGCACCTTTTGAATTTCGTCTATAACGATCCAGCCTTTCTTGGAGGAGGGAGCGATCGACGCTTCCAGGAGATGTGGGTCTCGCGACAGTTTTAATTCTGTCGAAGGATTGAGTAGATCAAAATACTGGGCGGAGGGCAGCACCGTACGAAGCCAACTGCTTTTCCCAATTCCGCGCGGGCCAAAAAGGAAAAAGGACATAGCAGGTGCCTGCAATAGGCGTCGATAATGGGTAGAGTCAATCATATCCGTAAGCTATAGTTGCATATCATTATGTAAAATTGCAATGTAAGTTTACACTAACCTGTACAATGTTGTAGAGAAGGAGAATGCAGCGTGGGGCAGATTGGGTTTAATGGACTCTCCTTAATTCGTGACGGGATTTCTAAAGCGTCATTAATGCGCCAGTGCGAAATACTTCGGCTCATTCCCCTCTTTCCATTTGATATTGCAGCCAATGCTCGGTTTTTGATCCGGATTAACGGGTTTGTCGGTAAGTACGGCTTCAATAGCGGCGCGCAAATCTTTCCCGGTCACGGGCTTGCCGCTTCCGGGCCGGCTATCATCGAGCTGGCCTCGGTACGCTAGAGCGCGTGATTTATTGAATAGGAAGAAGTCCGGAGTGCAAGCCGCAGTGTAGGTTTTGGCGACTTCCTGCGACTCGTCGTAGAGAAAAGGAAAGTCGAAATTTTCTTGCTCGGCGAATTTTCGCAAAGCCGCTGGAGAATCGTCGGGATAATTTTCTGCATCATTAGCACTAATGGCCACGATTTCTAAGCTTTTCCATTCGTAGTCCATTGCCAATTTCGAGAGTTCGCTTTTAATGTGCTGAACGTAGGGACAGTGCTGGCATATAAACATCACTAAGAGCGCTTTGTAATCGGAGAAATCTTTGAGCGAGACCGTCTTGCCGGTGACGACGTCGAGAAGTTGGAAGTGCGGGGCCGGAGTTCCGAGGGGTAACATCGTGGATGGTGTTAAAGACATGGGACCTCCCAAAAATAAGCGTTTTAGTGAGCTGAGTTATTCTATATTCTAACCCAGTTCAGCCGGGAACTGTTTTTGCTATCGCGATGTTAGAGCAGTCACAGATCCCGGAGGATTTATGGAAAGTGCGACAATCAACATTCAACGAAAGAACGATCACTTCAAAACAAAAATCGGTTGGCTCGATTCGAGCCACTGCTTTAGTTTCGGACAGCATTATGATCTTTCCAATACGCATCATGGATTGCTCCTAGTAAGTAACGATGATGTCATTCGCGCAGGCAGTGGCTTCGACACACATCCGCATCGCGACATGGAGATTGTGACGTGGGTGTTGAGCGGAGAGGTGGAACACAAGGATTCTCAGGGTAATAAGGGCCTGATTTATCCTGGTCTGGCTCAACGCATGAGCGCGGGCACCGGCATTTGGCATTCTGAGATGAATAATAGCAGCCAGAAAGACGTGCATCTTGTACAAATGTGGGTGACGCCTGATACCCCTAGGATCGACCCCAGCTATGAGCAGCTCGATATCAATCCGCAAATCAACAAGGGCGGGTTGGTCCCGATCGCTTCTGGCCGCGGCCATAACAGCGCGATTTCCATCCGTCAAAAGGGCGCCGTCCTGTGGGGCGGTCGGCTCAAACCATCGGAATCCGTAAAGGTGCCGGACGCTCACTTTGTTCATTTGTACGTTGCCAAAGGTCAAGCGCATCTCGAGGGGGCAGGCCCGCTCTCAGCCGGGGATTCTGTTCGCTTATCAGCGGCGGGGACGCCGACTTTGATAGCCGATGCAAAGCTGGGAGCAGAAGTTTTGATATGGGAAATGGCTGACGAAATGAACTATTGACACCCATTCTGCGTTATAATAAACTGTCCGATCGGATGGTAAATTATGAGCAGACGACAAAATCCCGAAGCGAGAGATAACATATTGGAAGCCGCTCATCGACTGATCTATAAAAGTGGATTTAAAGGTGTAAGTATGGACGATATTGCAACGGCTTCCGGCATTAAAAAGGCGAACCTCTTTCACTATTATCCTACGAAAGAAGCCTTGGGTCTAGCCGTGTTCGATTTCGCCGTTCGAGGAGTCCAGGAACAAATGGGCTCTCTTTACGCTTCAGACGATGTTGAGCCTAACCAACTTATTGAGAAGATGTTCGATGGCGCGGCACAGGGTATGGAGAAATCGGGTTGTTCTGGCGGTTGTTTTGTGGGAAATATGGCCCAGGAGTTAAGTGACTACAATGAGAATTTAAGGCACAAGGTGGCCAGTTACATGCACTTATGGAGTCAGCGCTTGGCTGATTACTTAGATCGGTGGAGGACAAAAGGCTTTTTCGAAGCGAGTTTTAGCCCTTCGGAGGCCGCTCTTGGCATCCTCTCCTTATTTGAAGGCGCGATGCTTTTGGCTAAATCTACTAGGAATGTTGAAGTCTTAGCGCATTCTAAGCAGCTGGCTTTGCGTTATCTGGATGCATCAAAAGCATAAAACGATTAGTTATTACCAACCAGGTGGTTGGGAAATGTTCGCCGGCGAACATTGGGCAATGGCTTAGTACTCATCTTAAATGGACGGAGGTCGGCATGGCGAATGAAGTGTATGTGATAACAGGGGCTACAGGTAATATTGGATACAAAGTAGTGGAGAAGTTGCTGGCCGCAAAGCTAAAGGTGAGAGCAATTGGACGGAAAGCCGAAAAACTCAAGCCATTGGCCAGCAAGGGAGCGGAAGCTTTCGTAGCCACGCTGGATGATACGGGTTCGATTACGCGCGCCTTTACTGGAGCCAAAGCCGTCTTTACGATGATCCCTCCCAACTATGGATCCAAAGGTTACAGAGCAGAACAGAACCGAATTTCTCAATCGTTTGCAGCCTCAATCACCGGAGCGGGGGTAAGATATGCGGTCAATCTTAGTAGTGTGGGTGCGCATCTTTCAAGCAAACTAGGTCCAATCAACGGACTATACGATAACGAGCAACGCCTGAATCGGTTAGAAGGAGCCAACGTGCTCCACCTGCGGCCGACCTTTTTTATGGAAAATCTGCTCGGCAACATTGATTTAATTCGGAAAATGGGAATCAATGGTGGGGCGCTGAAGCCCGAGCTGGCCATTCCGATGATTGCCACTGTGGATATCGCTAATGAAGTCACCGAGAGACTATTGAAATTGGATTTCACGGGTAAGCCGGTGAAAGAACTGCTCGGACCCCGCGACTATACAATGAATGAAGTGACCCGTATCATTGGCACAGTTTTGGGCTTACCAGACCTAAAGTACAGCCAGTTTCCTTATGAAGATGCCAAGAAGGCCATGCTAGGCATGGGAATGTCTGAGGATATGGCTGCTCAGTTCATCGAAATGACGACCAGCATGAACGATGGAATTTTCAAGCCCACGGAAAGCCGGAATGCTAAGAACACGACCAAAACAAAATTTGAAGAGTTCGCACAGATCTTTTCAAAGTTACCGCCCAGTAAGCCGCCAGTAAAACAAAAAGTGAAGGTGAGGTGATTTCAAATGGGACCCGAAAAGCCATGTGGTTGCTAAAGTGAAAGACGTCCTTCTCTCTCCTTCCTATCGGTACTAAAATACTCCGCTAGGAGGAGAAGACGAGGAGGGCCTACCCAAACCGATTTGAGTTAGTAAGGAAGAAAACCATGTATTCTCAATTTCATCTCATCGCCGGCGAAGATGTCGGTCAAAATACGAACCAGACATCCAACACACAAGAAGATCCTCTCGACGCATACTCGCGGGCCGTTATTTCTGCTTCCGAAAGCGTTAGTCCGGCCGTCGTGAGTCTTCAAGTGCACCAATCGACAGGCCGTGAGCTTGCTGATCCGCGAAGTTCGCCCGTTCCGCAGGCGTCGGGCTCCGGGTTCATCTTTACCCCCGACGGGTATCTGTTAACGAACAGCCATGTCGTTAACGGGGCGACATTAATCCAAGCGACCCTCTCCGACGGCCGACAAGAGAAGGCCGAACTGATTGGAGACGATCCCGAAACGGATCTCGCCGTCCTCCGCATATTTGCTCCGAACCTCATTCATGCCCGATTTTCCGCTGCCAACAGCATTCATGTGGGTCAACTCGTGATTGCGATAGGAAATCC
>JBBSDO010000125.1:0-8367 GCA_038241515.1 Elusimicrobiota bacterium
GAAAATGGGGCCAAAAATCGACAAATTCTCCTTCGTTTTTGTTATCGAGACCAGAATTTCTTGGATTTGGCGAGAATATATTTCCGTATTTCTACTCTAAGGGTTAGACGTACTAAAACTAACTTAAAGGAGAATCCCATGGAGACAAACACAAGTGAAGTCACGCAGTTGATCCCAATCAACTTAATTGATGTGCCGAGCTACGGGCGAATTCACAGCGCCGAACAGCTCGAAAGCCTGAGCGCCGATATGGCGGCGAATGGTCTCATTCAGAGCATCGTTGTCGTTAAAGACGGCGAGCGATATCGGGTCGTTGTAGGTAAGGGCCGGCTGGAAGCCGCTAAGAAGTTAGATTGGCAAACAATTCAGGCGCAGGTTAGAGAGGAACTGACGCAGGTACAGAAATTCACGCTTGTCGCGTCCGAGAACACCGAGCGCGAAGACGTCAGCCCGTTTTATACGGCCTTTCTGTACCGGATGATCTTGGAGGCGGGCAATCTCACCCAAGACGAGTTGGCGCTGAAGTTTCGCAAGGATCGGTCCCTGATTACCCGATACATGAGATTATCCAAGGTCCCCCCCGAAGTCTGGCAGGAGAACCAAAGCTTCTTGACAAGCCTGCGCCCTTGCTTGGAAATCGCGAAAGTAGAGAACATCGACGTTCAAAAAAAGCTGGTCGAGGCCTGCGTGAAAGAAGGATTGGACGGGCCGGGTCTCAAGAAGTTGGCCAAGACTCTGACGGGCGATTCGGAACCAAAAGAAGCAAAAACCGAGGAAACCGCTGATTCGAGCGAAGCGTTCCGGTTTATGTGGAAGGGAAACAGCCTCAAAATACAGGGTCGCCCGTTCACCCCGCATACCGAGCTGATTAGCAGCTATCTGACGGAGCTAGAGCAAGCCTACGACCGGTTCATGGACAAGGAAAAGTCCAAGTCCACGCCCACGCCAGCCGCCGCTTAAATCCCAAGCCATTCCATTCAAACAGACAAGCCCGCGTTGTTCAGCGGGCTTTCTGCTGTTTAGATTCGAGCATGTATCATTTCAATCATTTACGCTTACTATAGCGGGAAGAGGAATTAGGCGGCGGCCGATGTGTTATGGTTTTGCGCGGGGAGGGGCAATCCTCCAGAAGAATCTGTTCCTCTATGCCTCCAGGCGCGTGCAATCTCTAGTGGCCAGGCGGTGGTGCTCAACGCATCCTTGAGATTGGACAAGTACACGTTTTCAACCTTTGACCACGAAAGCTCTTTAGGGAGCCGCTTTTGGGCGGCTTCCATTTCCGTGTGGTAAAAGGCGTCTAGAAAATCGGACCGGATTTGGACTGTCTTCGCGATTCTGTCCACATTGATTCCCTGAATACCGAAAACGAGGCGGAAAACGTCCACCTCTACCGCGCGAATGATACGGTTCGCTTCGTCCATAGCACGCGAGCTGTGTAGAGTCACTTCAAGTGGTTTGAAAATCGTTCTTAATCGCTCCACTGCCGGGGCCCTGAGATTTTCAGGAAGTCTCTCGATGATCGCGTTCATTTCCAAGAGAAGTGCCTGGTAGAACTGACGTGAGTCGACCGTTCCCGGCCTCATAAAGTTATGTCGAAAACCTCTTTCCTCTTGAATCAGCCAATCGAGTCGTAAAAGATCACTCATGAGCTGGGGGTCGATCTCTCGCTCCTTGCGGTAGAAGTGACGCCAGCGGTCTACTTCCTCGGTTTGAATCTTGATAAATCCGATCCACTGGGGGTCGATTCCATAAACAATATCTTCTTCGCCAATAAATGTTCCTCCCACGCGCATCGCAGGCAGTTGCCAAAGTTGGACCTCCGGCGTGTTGAACCCCGACCCAACTCCCGTCGACGCACCACAAGTAACTAAGTGATCGAAACCGTTTGCTAATTCCTTCGGCCGGAAAGTGTGCGCGTCATACCCGTTCTCAGCGTATAGAACAATTTCCCTCCTTTTGAGTTTCAAATCCAAGGGATGTCGATAGTCGAATGTTACAAACGCGACGCTTCCTTCCGGTCGCACCGTGAAATCGGTTCCTCCCAATGCGTGGACCTTCTTACTCATCCGATCAACGACCCCGGTGAGCCCGCCAGGGTAGTCCGCTTGATCCACATACACAAAGTGTGTCGCGTTCGTTTCGCGAACGACGATATGCCCTCCGGAATTCGGATAATACGCAAGTGTTTCGTCTCCCGAAGGATTCATGAATGCGGCTAGGCTTTCCAATGCCGACGGGGAAATCCTAACGCCCGAAGATATCTGTTTATGTACTGGAGTGGAATCCAACGCTAAGCGTTCGCCGGGTCTTTCTTCTAACTCGCCTTTCGATGGTGCACCGGGTTTGAGCGATTGGGCCGGCGGTAGCACAATGCGTCTGGACAAATTAAGGATAGTAGCAACCGTTTCGGTGAGTTCGGGGTTTATCGCTTCAGTATTTTTGTCAACCGCAGCGTCCAACAACCCTGTTTGGATTAGCTTTTCGGGATGCCCGCTGGCCACCATGATGATCGGCTTACGGGGTCTGTGAAAGCGAGCTTCTCTCCTTCGGACTTCCTTCACCAGGTTTGCACCATCGGAGCGGCCCTCCATTGACAAATCGGTCGTAGTCAAATCGAATGGTTTCTCAGCGGCGATCGCCCTTTCCATTTCCTTTAGCGCTTCATCTGCATTTTGGGCTTCTGTAAACCGGAAGTCTCCGAGCCGGACGTCGTAAGATTTCCGCAGAGCTTCGATCGACCGGCGATTGCGTTTGCTCTCGTACGGGAAATCGTCCACCGTCAAGATGTGAAAGATCCGTCTTTTCTGCGACGGGCTACCGATTGACCCGACATTCGACGGTTGAGCGTCGCGATTTGACCACCGCTTCATAACTTCGACCAAAAAGTGAATTGTGATGAAGGTCAAGCGATCTTTATATGTGCCGAATTGTTTGACGTAGCGGAGCTCCTCCTCCACGTGTTCAACGGCCTCCGAGAAGTATGAGCTGTCCAGCCAATCGGCAAATGAATAATCGCCCTGTGGTCTGGGAATTAAGTTCCACAGCGGGCTCTCCGTATCCTCTCTAACCAGGCGGAAAAATTCGCTCGCCAATTCTTGATCCGGCACCCTCTCTATATAGCCCTGATACGCCTCGTAGCTGATATTCCCTACTACCTTGCGCCCAATTTGGTTCAGCAATTCGGATACGTTGTGATCCTTTCCTAATGCGCTGTTTAGTAGTGGCAAACCTGCGAAGAGGGAGGACTCGGCTATCGGATCGGACTTCTTAGAGCCTCCTGGCGCGGCATTCTGGGAATCGGGCAAGCCGTATTTAGCGAAAGCTATCCCTCGGCTGGTATTCAGATCTTCGGCTTTACGATCGACCCAACGTCGACCTTTACGTTCAAATCCTTTCAAGAAAGTGTCGTTTTCTCCAAACTCTTGATCAATACGAGCTTTAGGCCCGGATCTCGACGCCTTAGATCGCTGAGACATCGCGGATGATCCGTTTCTGCTTAAACTGGACTCGTGCTTTTGAACCGACGCGGCTCCGCCTGAACGTATTTTATCCACAACATCTTTCCAAGAGCAGTCGACGCCTTGAAGTAACTTGTAAACGGAACTGATCTTCAGATCCCCCTTCAATGAAAGCATTTGGCATGCACCGCGATATTGATCCATTTTTTCCCATCCCCCTTTGCGCCTCCGCTTTGCGTTATCGAGAGACTTGTCCTTAGCAATCGAATCGAGAGCTTCGAAAATCTCGCCATTACTAGGCGAATCATCAGTGTCTTGGCGCGCGGGATCGAATGGTTGCGCGGGATCTAAGAGCGTCATCAAAGGCACTTTAAGGGTGCGCGCTAGAATGCGGAGGTTTAGCAGCGAAGGCGAGAAGTTGTCAGACCCTATATAACGAATCCGAGAAAGGCCGGCGCTTCTTAAACTTTGCGCGTCCCCGAGTCCGCGGGCCGCTCGGACCACTCGAAGTCGATCTTGAACTGCCCGCATGTAATTAGCCAGATCTTTCTGCACGTTTTCCTGTTTCTCACCACTGGTGACTGAGCTCTCCAGAACCGAATGCAATTCGCGTGCTAATTCGTCAGCTCGCTCCAAAATCACATTTACTAGGGCAAGATCATTGATGCGATCTGCGAACCAGCTTTTGATTGGAAGATCAGTAGCGCTAGACGGATCAGCGAGGTGAGGGGCAAGAGCTCTGATCGATTTAATCAACTCAGTCTTGAGTCGGGTAGCCTCATTTTTGGTCCTTAAGCGTTCAAGAAAAAAACTCATCGCCTTTTCTGGACGTTTTTGAAATTTTTTAGGTATTTCATAAATGCTGGTGTATTGTATTGCAAGTCGGAGGAGGTCGGCGGGTAGTTTCTCAGATCTACGTGATTTATAGAATTGATGCATGGCGATATAGCGAGGAGATTCAATTACGAGAGTCTCACCGGGGATCTCTGCTTCGCTTGTTTTGGCTATATTATTTTGGGCAGCCTTCGGCTTCTTGAAAATAGCCATTGGAAGGAAGAGGAAGAGCAGGTATTGAAGAAATCCAAAGGGAGAACCGCTTCGGCGTGGGAGCTGCAGGATAAATTGCTTTTCCTCTTCCGACTTCGCGGCCCGTGCCAGCCGGACTAAGATATTCTCCACCCGTTTCCGGTCTTCGGGCTCCCCCCCACTCACGGAGCTAATCTGAGCCGAGTGATCAGAGACTTGAATAGGGACGCGTGCGGTGGGAGTCGGCGGCGTTTGGGACGAAGCGTAAGGTGCGCGGGGTACCGGTCCATAACTTTGAATCCCGGGAAAGGTTTGGGAGAAGCCCTGGGACACGATGGCAGCTGCTATCCCCATACGTCCGATCCAGGGTAAGATTCCTCCGGAAGAATTCCATCTGCGATCCAATTGATCAACGATAAAACGGAGTCCCTGGAAGCCCCGCCGCAAGGGAAGTCGCAATCCAAATTCAGGCATGGGTTGGAGGGCTTGTTTCTGAAAGGTTTCCAAAGCCACGGAGGTAATGGGTCTGCTGAACCGACCTGGGGATGCCGAAAGGGCGCTATCGGAGACCAAGCATAGGATGAGAAGGATCGATAGCAGTCGACCCGCGACTGCTCCGCTGAAGACTCCCGTGACGCTCGGGAACCGAACGCGAAGCCGTGATGTCAGGATCAAGGGGTGCAGGTTTGGCATATGGAAGACGTTCCTAATTTTAAAGGAAATCAGTCTTAGATCAAATAGTCGGAAGGGCTAAAAGAGTCGGGCCTAAAGGCTCATGCCGCGGCTAGGTAGCGGGAGGCTCCTCGTGGGCTCTTTACACCCCTAAGAAAGGGGGCTATCCTTTGATTACCCATGAAGTCTCGCGTGCGCGCCTTGTTTTTCCTGGTCGGAACCGTCGTTATCTATCTAGCCCTGTTTTCCGCTTTCGCTAAGTCGTCAGCGGAGCCTCCCGAATCCTTTTCCTCCCTGACGCGGCATGTGGTCATTGTTTTACTTAGTGCGATGCTTGTCTTTGGGGCCGGTTGGAAGCTGGGGGCGTCGCGTAGGGCACTTGCGGCCGGGGTCATCGGCGTCATTTTTTATCTCCTTAATCCGGCTGTCGTATTCCAGGGGCTCGAATCGACCTGGGCGGGACGGCCGCATGCGGCTTTTTTCGCGATGGCTTTCTTTTGCGCGTGGTTGGCGATGCAGCATTGGTCGGCGGTCATGCGCTCGATTGTTCTGGCGTTGGTATTTGCTGCCAGTCTGTGGGCGAGCGCTTCGCTTGTTTGGGTGATTCTGGCGATGGTCCCTTGGTTTCTTTTTAACCGCAGGCCCGGGGTGGCGGGGGGCACTCTGGCCACGGTGGCGCTCGGGGGATTTTTAGTTTATGGCTTCACCTGGGCAAGCGTCCACTTTTTCTGCATAACGCCCCACGCTCTAGCGAACCCGCTTCGCCAGGTGATGCGCATCATTCAAAGCGCCGGTCTACCCTCGTTGCCTTTGCCGGGTCCGGCCGGGGGAACCCCGACGGATGAATGGGTGGATGTCTTGATTTCACTCTCCCCCGCCTGGATTTTCCTTGCCTTCTGGTCGACGGGACGGCAGCTGATCGGGTCCATGGAAGAAAGGCGCTCCACGGCGATTACGGTCGCAGCGGCCCTGGCCTGGATCATGTTTGCGCTGACCCTCACAAACGTACTCCTCGGCCGCAGCCAGATCGAGGGAAGCATGACCGTTTTCGTCGCGCTCAGCGCTCCGATCGTCGCTCGAGACCTAGCTCAACGCGAATTCTATTCGCACCGCGGAGTGCGCCTCATTGTTCTTTGGAGTTTTATGCTGAATGCTTTCGTTCAATGGTTGACGTCGTACTACGCGGGAGAGGCGGTGACCGGCGGTCTATGGAGGCTTTGGAGTTCCGGTGTGGCTACACTCGTTGCCCTTTTCGTTTCGATGGCGTATAAAAATTCCCCGACCATCTCGCCAACCTCTCGTTGGCAGGCCATTCTGAGCGGTGGCGCGCTCGCTTCCTACATCAATGTGGGATATTTACTGCTGAAGCTTTGATTTCAAAACGCCCGAAGGACTCGTTTCCAGAATGGTTCTGGGGCTTTGTAAACCTCTTCAATACATCGAATGGAAGAAACGGTTTGTTTTATCCAGCGCAGTTTGCGTCGGCAGGATTCGTAGAGAAGCGCGTCGGCTAAAACTTTCTCCCGCAGCGCAAATGATTGATCCTGTGTCGGTTTCAAGTTTTCCATAATCTGCTTTCTAGGGCCTTCGAAAAGCGCTGGGTTTACTTTCGAACGCTCCTCCACCTGCTTAGCGGAGCGGTAGAGCCTACCCAAGTACAACGAAACGGTTTTCCGAAGGCTTTGATGCAAAAGGCTGACTTCAGCGTCGTAGCGGGCATTCTCATTCACAAAAAGAGCCTCCGGTTGCTTGCGCGCTCGGGAGACCAAGAATGGCCCGGGGTAACTATCCGCCTTCTCCTTAAAAACCTTCAGTTCTGCTTCTTTGACACTGAGGCGCTCCACCCATTGTTGCAGGTCTCCGTGATGACGGGCTTCTCCTTCTTCGAGAAGCGCCGCGCGTCGAACAAATTGGAGGGTAAGGCGCTCGGCCAGGGTCCTAGCCCGCTCAAACCAGCGGATTCCCGCGACGGTCGCGGCCACAAATCCATAGCGCTCTTCGAGAGCGCGAATTTGGACGAGCCATCCTTCGATGCGCCGGAGGCGCTCGAGCCAGCGTTCATCGCTGCCCTTTTGGGACTGCTCTAACTCCTGTAAAGCTTTCCGGTGGGAGTCCGCTTTCGTCTTCCACTGGTCGTCTAGCTGGCGAACTTGAATCAGAAGGTCATCTATTTGCTCGGAAATATCCGACGCGCTGAGCTTGCGGGTGCCCGTCCATTCGGTGATGAGCTTGCTGAGAAAAGGGCTGGGAACCTGACTGGTAACGCCCAAGGCAGGGCTACCGGAAGGCATAGGGAAGATCCGTTCGTCTGCGCATCGGATGGCCGATTACGTGGGATTCCCCGTTAGGAACAGCCACTTGTTCGACCATGCCTTGTAGAATTCCGACTTGGGATTCCAAGGAATTCGTATAGCGATCGAGCATTCCTTGAGAGAAAACGCGCTGTTTCTCGGCATTCGCCAAAGTGCTTTGGAGATCGACCACCTCTTGCTGAAGCTTCTGGAGAAAGCGATCCTGCTTTTCGCGTTCATCCCCCCATTGGGCTTCCTTTTGATTGAGCAGGCGAATACTTTCCAGAAGCGAATGCTGCCAAATTAATTTATCGCGCTCCCAAGCCGCCTTCAAATCCTGTAAAGCGTCCGGCTGTCTTTCCGCGACTTGCGTGGCTTGATGGAGAGAAGATTCCAGTTCCTGAATACGTTTCTCAAGCGTTTGCCGCACGGTCGACCATTCGTTTCGCTCTTTCTCGATGAGGGAGGCCCGCTCCACCTCGGATTTTTGCGCCTGCGCCCATTGCTCTAAAGCCTGCTGAAAGTTTTGTTCTTGAGTGTGAGATTCATTCAGACGCGCTTCGAGCGTGTTTCGTTCGGCCGTCCACTTCTCACGCCCTTCTTCTAGGATGGTTTGAACAGCGGCCAATTCCGTTCGGGCTGCCGCCCGGTCGCGCTCGAATTGTTCCAGGGTCTGCTCCTGAGCCATCTTGCCTGCGGCCCAGGCTTGACTTCGCGCTTCGAGGTCGCGAACGCGCGACTCAAGTGCCTGGCGTTCGGCTGACCAAACTTGGCGCTCCTGACTTAATTCCGCCTGGGCCTTGGCCAAATCCGACAGCGAGCTCGTGAGGTCCGATTCAAAGCGCTCGATGGCCAGGCGCTGTTTCTCCTGGGCGAGAGTCCACTCCTGGCCGTGAATTTCCCATTCGTTCAGGCGAGCC
>JBBSDO010000126.1:0-8272 GCA_038241515.1 Elusimicrobiota bacterium
ATTCGTCGAAAAATCGCAACTTTTTTTCCTTGTTATGTATGCGATCAAGGCCGATGACAACGGCGTTATCGAGCGATCCTCCCTTGGCCAAGCCTTGCTTCTTGAGCGCCTCGACTTCATAATCAAAGCAAAAGGTTCGCGCCGGGGCGATTTCCCTTCGATAGGCCTCCGGGGTCATGGTTGTCGTTACCTCTTGCTCACTGATGAGCGGGTGTTTGTACTGCAAAAGAACGGTTAATATGAGCTCATTCGCGGGCTCAAAGCGTATTTCCGTTTCGCCATTGCGATAAGCGAAGGACTCTTGGGGCTGAAGCACTTTCCGCGGCTCATGTTGATCCACCAGCCCGGCTTCCTTGAGCGTGTCATAAAAACCTTGGCTCGAACCGTCCGCCACAGGCGGTTCATTCGCATTGAGCTCAATGACCAGGTTATCGATGCCTAAGGCGTAGATTGCTGAGAGCATGTGCTCGATTGTATGGACCCGCATCAAAGCATCTCCGACGGTCGTACCGCGTATAACCGCAACGACGTGGGAATAATGGGCTTTTATGCTGGGACGGCCCGGAAGGTCGGTCCGAACTAAGGTAACGCCGCTATGTGGAGCGGCCGGTTTAAATACCGTCTTGCATAGATTCCCGGTATGAAGTCCAATCCCCTGGAAGTACGCCTCTTTGCCAAGAGTAAATTGCATCTCCGTGGACACTAGGACAGCACCTTCTTTTTCAGCTGTTTTAATAACGCATACATTTCAGGCAGTTTGCCAAAAAGCGCTTCCAGCTTCATCGCTTCTCGATGAGGACGTGCCGGTGAACCAAACAGAACTTCGCCCGGGGCGACGTTGCTCATAATGCCCGACTGTGCAGCAATGACGGCGCCGTCCCCAATTGTTAAATGGCCCGTCACTCCGACTTGGCCAGCTAAGGTCACATGATCCCCGACTCGCGTGGATCCGGATATTCCGACTTGGGCTACGATTAAACTGTCGCGGCCTATTTGTACGTTATGGGCAATATGGACAAGATTGTCGATCTTTGTTCCAGCGCCGATGCGCGTCTCTCCGGTTGTAGCTCTGTCGACGGTCACGTTCGCCCCGATCTCCACGTCGTCTTCAACAACCACGCGTCCGACTTGCGGAATTTTATGATGCTTTCCGTCTTTGAGCGCGAAACCATAGCCATCGGAACCTAGGACGGCGCCCGCATGAATAATAACGCGTGCTCCGATGTGGGTCTCTCCGTAAAGTGTTACGTTTGAATAAATCACGCTATCGGGGCCGATTCGAACATTCGCACCTACATAGACTCCTGAATAAAGTGTCGTTCCGGATGACACTGAGGCACCGGCCTCGATAACAGAGAGTGGACCCACATAAACGTCCGATGCAATTTCAGCCGTGGGATCGATGACGGCCTTCGGGTGAATTCCCCTCGGATGGACATTTCGATCGGGATACAAGAGTGTAAGCGCCTGAGCGAAGGCCCATTGGGGGTTTGTGACGCGAATCCACGTTTTCCCCTCCGGAAGTTTTGCGCCGTTTGTATTATCAGGAATGATGATGGCCAACGCCTTCGAACTCTGAAGGGAGTCGAGGTACTTCATGTTATGGAAAAAAGAGATCTGAGCCGGTGTCGCATCTTCTAGACCAGCGGCGCCATCAATCCTTAAGGCTTGGTTACCCTGAAGCTGGCCCTGTACCGCTGCCGCGATGTCTTGCGCGGTGAAGGAAGTCATCACAGATTCTCTTGCTGCTGGAGCCGACTGATCAGCTTTTCGCTAAGATCAACGGTGTCTTCCCCGTACAATACATAGGCTTTATCTAAAACGACAGTTACACCTTCATCTCGTGCTAGTGTCTGAAGAACCGCATAGATCTTCGCCATGACGCCGTAGGTTTTTTGAGTCTGCAGCTGCTTCATATCGCCCACGGCATTTCCTCTAAAAGCTTTAAACTCACCTATCGCCCGATTCAAGGATTTCTGGTTCTGCTGCAATCGATGTTCGAGTAGTGCCTTGGCGCTGGTGCTTAAAACAACGGTTCCCGTAGAGGAGGCCAAGAGGTCAAGCTCGGTGGGCCCTTGCCCGGCGTTCGCAGATCCCGCCGAATTAACGCCGGGTAGCGTTGAACCCGTATTTGAAAATGCGGATGCGGGGCCGTGTCCGGGCAATCCTGCGAGAGGGTCCTCCGTTGGATAAGGTTCGACCACAGTCGTCGAGCTGGCTTTAACCGTAGAGGAGCTCGTGGCCGGTGGAGTTTTTATGTTCTCAGGCACCGGCTCTGGTATGGCATTGGCGGGGACGATGATCGCCTTTCCGGCCCGGGAATCTGCCAGCGCCGAATCGTCCGCCGCAATCTGTTGCCGAAGGGTGCTGATATCCGTCTGACGACGATTCAATTCGCGCTTGCGTTTTTCAATTTCGCGAAGCAAATCACCTTCGGCGAAGGATTTCTCTGGATAAGTGTCAAATACCCGCTGCAGATCGATATACCCTATGCGGACCGGTGTTAGCGATTCTAATGGTATTTCAATGGCGCGCAATCCTTGAAGACAGATTAAAATCGAAAGCGAACCCAGTGAAAGAATGGCCAGCGTTTTAGAGCGGATTTTATGCATTAGAACAAGCTTCCTACTGTGAAATAGAATTGCGACCGCGCATCGGTAGGAGAGGGATTCAGCGGGATTCCGTAGTCCAGTCGAAGGGGGAACACGGGTGTCTTAAAGCGAATGCCAAAACCCACTCCTTGTTTAAGACCTAATGGCGAGCGATTTACCTGGTAACTGACGCTGTGGATACTGCTCCAATCGCCGCCCACATCATAGAAAAATACGCCCTGAAGCAACGTTTTCCCGTGTTCATCCGGAGCGATTGGGAATTTGTATTCTACATTATAAACATTCATAACCTGGCCTCCCGGACTTCCCGCGACTGAGGACGCTCCCACCTGGCCAATGTCATAGCCCCGCACCGTATCACTGCCCCCTACCCTAAAAAGTTCCTCGACGATATCGGTTTGGGTGGCGCCCCCATAGGTTTGCACATAGGCCCATTGACCATGCAGGGAAAGAACCAATTTCCAAATCGTGGGGATATGAATACTGGCGTCCACCACCGGTTTATAAAATTTTACGGTGTTAGGTCCCAAGCCGCCCTCTGTCAGGGCAAAAGAAGTACGAATTCCCCGTTGAGGATCAAATTGGTTGTCCCGCGTATCCCGAATAAACTGCTCGGTTAAATTGGACAAGCGTTTTTCAAAATCAGTGGCATTGGGATCTGCTGCTAGTTTGTCACCTAACACGAGGCTTCGAATAAGCGGATCACTATTGATGTTGTAACTCAAACGATCGGTGTAGGAATAAGTAAACAGGAGGCTGTAGATGTCAGAGAAGCGCGGCCCAACCGTAATGCTTCCTCCTCTGTCTCTGGTCGTATAAGCGTCTCTATTAGTTCCCAATTGCAGCAGCCGGGTGACGCTAAACAAATCGACGCCGAAGGTGACCGGCTTCCCTAAGAACCAAGGTTCGGTCCACCCGAGGTCGAAGCTGTTCCGGCGGGCACCGAATTCCCACAGTAGATTTAATCGTTGCCCACGACCCAAAAAGTTGATGTGCTGAACCTGCAAAGTGCCAATCAAATGGTCCACTGAAGAATAGCCAGCCCCGGCGGAAAGAATACCCGGTTTTCCCTCCGTCACCGTAAAAATGACGTCCGCTTTATTCGGCGAATTCGGCTGCTGAACATCGACGTCCACATTGTCCAGGAAGCCTAGGTTGTAGAGCCGCTCTACACTTTTGCGGGCAAGGACGGAACTGAAAGGCTCCCCTTCTTTTAATTTAATTTCGCGTCGAATGACAAAATCCTTGGTATGGGTATTCCCTTCTACGCCGATATGGTCAACGTAGACCACTTCGCCTTCGGTAATCTGGAATTCAATATCGACTATTCCCTTAACCAAATCTTGAGTAAAGTTGGGTTTGACTTGAACCCGGATATACCCTTGAGCGCCATAGAGATCTTGAAGTTTAGCCACGGTGGCATCGAGTTTATCCTGGCTAAAAATATCCGCTTCTTTAAACTGAATACCGGGCGTCAGCTTGGTACTTTGAAAAATGGCATTTCCCGAGAACTTCACAGTGCCAAAATGAAAAAGCGGTCCTTCATCGATGGGAAGAGTCAGCGTGATGCGCGTCTTTTCCGCATTGAAAGTTTGTTTGACCTCGCCAATCTTCACATTCTGATATCCATGGTTCTTATAAAACTTTGTAATCTCGTCCAAATCCTTCGCTAAGGCGTCTTGCTTAAATACTTTCTTTCGCCGCATTTTCATCAATTTCTGTATTTTTTTTGTCTTAAAAGCGTGAACGCCTTCCAAGTTCACCGCTTCGATAATCACCTGCTTTCCTTCCGTCACAAAGAAAGTGATTGTCACATGGTTGGTCGGATCGCTTGTCGTAAAGGGTTCGACTTGGGCCGCCGCAAATCCCTCGTCTTTGTACAGATTCAAAAGCTTATCCACGTCGAGGTTGAGTTTAAGCTTATCGAGAGGGTCGTTCTCCTTTAGCGAGATCGTATCGCGGAGTTTGCCGGCGCCCAATTTCTTGTTTCCCTTGAAATCGATCTTCTTAATCATCGGTTTCTCAACAACATGAAAACTAACCGCCACCCCACCCGGCATCTCGGAGACATCCACCGTAACGTCATCAAAATTGCCAAGACCATAAATGGCTTGAACATCCTTGCGGAGCCGCTCCGCATCGTAAAGATCATTCCGGCGCGTTTTGACTTGGGCGAGGACGACACGTTCTCGCACATTTCGATTCCCTTCTACGCGGATTTTGAGGATCTTTGCGAATCGCGAAATGTGTTTCTCTTCAACGGAGGCGCTTGGAAGAGTCGAGGTCGATTCTGAAGCATCAAACGTGGTACTGGATATGGCCGGCGAGACTACCAGGCTCCCGAGGGCTGGGGCGCTTGAAGGCCGAGGCACGTCAAATGTTTTATCGACCGGTGCGGTAACAGGAGCTGAAGAACTGGAAACAGCAGAAGGCTGATCCCGAGCCGAAAGGCCGGAATGACATGCAAAAAAGGCTATCGTGACAAACCTTACACGGGGCTTCCAAAATGCCAACGGCTACTCCAGTCTAAGAGGGTAATGAAAAATCCGCGTTATTATAACAGATTCCGTCGAGTGGCCCTCCTGGCCTATACGACGTGATTCGGCGCGAAATTGTTCCGTAGAAGCTAAGGGGTTTGTGCAGGGGACGTGGGAGTCGATCTTCCTTTTTCCTTGTTTGTGTGGCCCCACCAGCCAAAGCGCCATCGGGGTTCAATGGTGACTTTTCTATCTGGAAGAATACTGGGGTTCTTGCTTGGGAAGTCAAATGCACCACGAAGGTAGACATTGCGGAACCAGCGGTAAGAAAGTTCGACGTCGTTAACCAAATCGAGCTTGTTCTGGAAGTCTGGAGTGGTCGTTTGCTCAAAACGGACCCCGTATCCCAACGAGAGTCGGCCCGATAGGTTTTTCTCAAACGTGTACTTCGTATTCGCAAAGAGATTGGCCGCGGTCTGTTGCTGGCTTGCCGCTGTGGTGGCCGTTTCTGGAGTCGGGGCGTTGGACGGATCGATCACGCGCGAAACTCTCATCGTGTCAACGAGTCCAGTTCTTTTGAGAATGTTACG
Organism: Elusimicrobiota bacterium; assembly: GCA_038241515.1. GTDB lineage: Bacteria > Elusimicrobiota > Elusimicrobia > 2-01-FULL-59-12 > 2-01-FULL-59-12 > JBBSDO01. The sequence continues at coordinate 5,680 of JBBSDO010000126.1, forward strand.
CGCCAGGGGAGTGGCAAGACTCGTATCGATAAGCCGCACCATCTGCTGCTGGTACAAGTAGTTGCGCTCTTGAGGGCTTAGATGTTCCGTGTCCAGTTGGGTAACGCGCGCTAAGACCTTATCGGGGCTGAGATTTGGATTAGAGAGGGAAGTCAGCCTCGGTTTGATTTGGTCGACCGGCGCATAGTCGATGGCGAGGAGGATCGTGTCTTTGATATCCAGACGACTTCCCGGATCGCTGAATCCCCGCCCGTTCACAGTATCAATCGCCTGAACGTTCGATTGTGCCGCTCCGCGCACGTAGGGTGTATTGATCACCCCCGAATCTCGTTCCTCGGAACGAATATCGAATCGCGCTTGTTCTATGGCAAATTCGATGCCGAGATAGCTGATCTTCCCTTCGTTAATATCCATCCCCCCATCCACCCGTAACCGGTCACTGGGGCCCTTCAAATGGAGGGCGCCAACTAAATTGGCTTCGACAAGTTCGTTTTCGAACCAGGCGCCGTCTGAAAATCGCAAATCGACGTCCCAATCGATTCGCCGAAACCAGTCGACGAGCTCAGGAGGCGGAGGATTCTTGCGGGAGGGTGGAAAGCTGAAATGCCCATTCGAAAAGGATCCGGTCCCTTTAAATACGGGCGCCTCTACAGGTCCCTGAAAGGTCACGTGTCCTTTGGTGTCGCAGTGGGATGCAGTCGTCAAAAAGCGGAATCGTTTGGCCAAAGGACTTTCGGGAATAGCCAATTCCGGTACTTGCACATCCACTCCATGGTCGGAGGTGATGTCCCCCTGCAAATCGTAAACGCGAGGTTCAAGACCGGAAAAAGGGATTTTCCCCGCGATTTGAAATTGGCCTTGCCCAGACTGTCCCCGAAACTCACGGATGACTAGATCCTCACCTGCAAATTCCATAGAAACATTGAAATGAGTGAGATGTTTGAAATAGTGAGCTCCGACGATATCACCGTTGGCCACCTTGAACGAGCCATGGAGAACCGGCTGATCGGATGTCCCGGTCACCTGGAGAAGACCCTCGACAGACCCTTGCGCCTCCCTCACTTCTCGAGTGAAAGATTTCAGCAAGCCCAGGTTGGAGTCTTTGAGGCGAACAGAAAAGTCAATGGTTTTGTCTAGTTTGGGGTTGTTCTCCTTCGACGCCAGCGGCAAAACGCCGGCACCGGTCAAAGTATAGCGACCCGGATCGGTGAGTAAAAGACGGGTGAATGTCATTCGGTAGTCCTGCCAGACAAATTCCGCGCTTCCGGAGCGAAACGCCAATCCTAGCGCACGACCGTTCTGGGCCTGTGCCGAACCTTCCACGTGGGGATGGGCCAGATCGCCTGTCCCTCGAATCGACACTTCGGAGGTTCCCTCTAGTGGATACGGAAACCCGGCCAGGTTCCCAAGGGTGCTCATGTCAAGCCCTCTGCCATTCAAATAAAAATTCCATAGAGAAGGTCCGATGTCTCCGCTCATTATCAAACCTTGCCTTTGGCGGCCAGTGATAAAGAAATCCGTAAAGTGCAGCTGCGGAGCTTTCTGGAAATCCAGTGACCCCGTCACTAACGCTGGGCCCTTTCGGGGGGCCTTAAGTCGAAGGAGGCCGTTGAAGTAATCTGCATCCAAATGTCCTTCTTCAAGTTCGTAGTCATTGATAAAAAGAGATCTCGTATGGGCATCTCCTTTGACCGCAAATCCTTCTGGCTTCGCCTGCCAGGACCCATCAAAATCGAGGCCGCCAAAAAGGGTGAAAATTCCCAAATGAAGATTGCGAATGTCTGAAGCGATTTGCAGGTGAGACTCTTTGGTTCCAGCGAAGTCCACGAAGCTGCCCGGTTTGATGCGGATCTCTTCCTCGAAGGTCTTAGCTAAACCTTCAGAAAGGCTCAGGCGCATCGTCCCGGGCAGATTCGGCGCGGGCGCGACTTTCACATCCATCGACACGTGTTCGACTCGGGAGGGATTCTTAGCCCCGTAACTGATAGGGCCCCCGTCCACGTGGCCGGAAATAAGAATATGCTCGAGCGGACCTTTCACGGAAAGGGTGGCGCCGGCATTTCCTTCGAGGGGCCTCGGAAAATGCAGCGTCTCCCCGAGGGGCCGTAAATTGAAATCGACTAGTTTGAGTGTTCCCTGAGCTTGTCGCCCGGAACGATGGTAGGCACCATGAAATGTGAGAGTTCCGCCTGAAGCCGAAGTAACCGAAGCGTTCAGAGGCTGCAGACCCGACTTGTTCCATTCCCCGTCAAAATCGGAGTCGAAGTGGATTGCTTGCCAAAGCGCGTGTCTAAGGTGACCTAAAAACTTAGTTCGCAGATCGTCTGAAGGGCCTGAAACCGAAATCTCCCCAGAAAGATCGCCGCCGAAGGTCTCCGACCCTTTTGGCTGCAACCAGTGGTGCCATTTAGCAAGAGAAATCGCTCTTAATTGAAGATTGGCCGTCAATTCCGGCTTCACACTCCGCAGGTTGACAGAACCTCGTGTCTCCATCTGACTTCCCCAATGTCCATCGGTCCATGCGATTTCTGCGCGATTCCAATGCATCTTGAGGTGAATCGGATCTTCCAAATCCTTTTGAATGCGCAGAAAG
>JBBSDO010000127.1:0-8181 GCA_038241515.1 Elusimicrobiota bacterium
GCCACGCCCGTTTGGCGACTGCCCCCCCATAGTTCGTGACCAAAGTCTTGATGTTATCGGCATGTTCCAGTTCGTCCTTCAGTCGATGTTCGCCTTCCATACGGCGAAGTTCACGCAGGATCGAGTCGAAAGGCAGCTTGAGGTGATCCTCATGGTAATGGATCATGCGTTCTCTGAGATGACCAATCCGCCCCTCCTCAATCTGTAGTCGATATAGAATAAACATTCCAAAAACCCCGACAAGACTGGCGAAGGTTTGCGCACAGGTACTAAAAAACCAAAGGACATACTCCGTCTTCATCTAGCCATTCACCACTATGTGCTTTCTGCTGCGGGCTATCGGCATTGCGCTTTGAGGCGTTGACCTGAGAGGGTCTTCCGAAGTCTTAAAGGTAAGGGCGGAGTAGTTTTCTAAGCGCAACCTAAACGGAACATAGCCCCATTCTCGTAGCCCGTAGAGCTTGTTGACCACAGAAAAGGACAGCACGTATTCTTTTACCTCCGCTACCCAAAAAACCGCTGCGGGAGGGCGTTACTTAAACTGGTTTTTTGCCTTTTCGAAGGAAACTTTGAGATCGTCGGCCGCTTTTTCGGCGCCAGTTTTAAGGTGTTCCCAGGCCGTCTCGCTCGACTTTTTGAGGTCCTCGAGTTTTGCCTTGGCGGCTTCATGCTTCGGTTTCATGTCATCGAGGTGCTGCTGGTATTTGGCCTTCAAGTCACCGGCGGCTTTCTCGGCGTTGAGCTTCCACTGATCCATCGCCGCTCCCCATTCTTTGAGTTGCGCTTCCATCTTACCTTCGTATTCTTTTTTGTTAGCCATATGCCCTCCTTCTTAGTTCATCTGTAGATATCATATATAATTACTCTGTAATTAATAGTAATGGAGGCTTTTATGGAGCGCAGCACGATTCAATGGACAATTAGTATTCCTCCGATGCTTTCTCGGGCAGCGACGAAACTGGCAAAAACCGAATATCGTACGCGTTCCGAATTGGTGCGGGAGGCGCTGCGGCGCTATCTGGAAAACCGAACGGTCGACCGCATCCGCGCCAAGGTCAGCAGAAGATTTCAAGCCATGGGCATTAAAACGGAAGCGGATATTGAACGTATGATTGATGAAGACCGGGTCTAGACTGCGCGTTGTTTTTGACACCAACGTACTCTTATCGATGCTTGGGTTTCCCGGAGGACCGATGGATGCCATCTGGGAGGTGATGCAAGACAATCTGTGCGAGGTTTTCTTATCGGAATTTATTTTAGAGGAACTCGCTCGAAACCTACGCAAGAAAACCAAGTTGTCTGCCTCTGACGTAGAAGAGGCTCTAACCCTTTTGCGAAACCGAGCTACCATTATAGAACCGCGCAGGCACATTGCCGTGATACAGCGAAAGGACTCGGACAACCGAATTCTCGAATGCGCTTTCGACTCGAAAGCTCAGGTCCTCGTCACTGGAAATTTCCAAGATTTACTTCCCTTGCGCGAATTTCACGGCGTTGTCATCCTTAAACCCCGAGATTTCCTGAACCGGTATTTTCCTACCCATTAGGGCGACCGTGACTCTGGGGATCCCGCAGCTGTTCGCCCGGGGAGGATATATCATATAACGACTCCGCCTCTCAGGGCTCTCGCCGGGCTCTACCCGATCACCGTATCAAATTGAGGCTTTCGGCCTCTTGTCCAATTTTCTAAAAATAGGTACAAATGGAAGCCTAACTCAATTAACTCTTGTAGGAGGATTCAATGCCTACCCTGCCAATCGGTTCTGCCTCGCTACCAATTCAACAGATTCACCCTAATCCGGACCAGCCCCGCAAAATCTTTTTGCCGGAAGCTTTGCTGGCCCTCAAAGACAGCATGAAGGCCCGGGGGCTCATCCACCCTATTTCGGTTAAGAAGCAGGGGGAAGATGCCTATCTGATTATGGCCGGAGAGCGGCGCTACCGTATGGCTTGCGAGTTGGGCTGGCCCAAAATCGACGCCCGAATTTGGCCTGCTGAAACAACCGCTGAAGAGGCGGAAATCATATCGCTTGTCGAAAACCTCCAGAGGGCCAATCTCAACCCTATCGAAATTGCAAAGGGCTATAAGGTACTGGCCAGCCCCCCGCACAATAAAACGCATGAAGAAATCGCTAGGGAAGTAGGGATAGCCGATCGGACGATCGTGACGCGAATGTTGAGTTTATTGGAGCAACCGGACGAAATTCAGCAAATTGTGTCTCAAGACACAATTTCTCTTACTCATCTCCGCTATCTGGATCGGCTACAGGACGTGCACGAGCGCATTAAAATGTGCAAAGAGGCCGCGTTACAGGGCTGGAGCGTACTTGAGACCGAAAAGCGGGTCAAGCAAGCCCTTGAGAATTCGGCGATCATGCAAGCGCCCCCTAAACCCGCTGTAACGGCGCCCGCTTTTCATTTCAGCCGGAAGGACGGTGCTATTCTTATTAAGGCAACTTTCCCGGGCCAGTATGGGCCTGCGACTATGGCCGAGGAAATGCAAAGTGCCCTATCGGACTGGCTGACTACGCATCCCTTAATCGAAAAAGAGACCCACCCGGTGTGAGGATCACCGGCGTCGTCCTTTTCGCCGCTCTCATCGCCTTTTCCCCCTCGCTCCTCATGAGGGGATGGGCGGAAACGCTCGCCACCACCTCACCCTCAATAGCTGGAAACGCGGTTCCCGTCAGGATGTGGTCTGCCGGATATCCTAGGCGAAACGGAAAAGCAATTTCGCCAGATTTGCAAGACCGCCGACCTTCGCCCCCTCTCTTTCGCGCTCGCCCCTTCCCCCCCTATTAAGTAGGATAGATTTCTATTTTTCCTCGCTCTCGCATCCTAGCCCTCGTATTTCTTTTCCTTGCGTGTCCGTCCGCTTTTGCCGAGCGGCCGCGGCTGATCGTGATTCTGGTGGGCGATCAAGTTCGCGCGGACTATATCGACCGTTACCGCAAAGATCTCGGACCCGACGGGCTTCGCCTTTTCCGCTATGAAGGCAGCTATTTCACCCATGCCTTGATGGAAGATAGCGTCACTAAAACAAGTCCCGGACATGTGCTCATCGGATCAGGGCTCTATGCCCGCGATAGCGGCATCGTCAACAACGAGTGGTACGACACCGGTTCCGGGCGCGTCGTTTCGGCAGCTGAGACCATTGCCGACCCGCGTCACGTGCGATTGCGTTGGTTTACGGGGACCTCTTTGGCTCAGCGCTTGCATGACGCCATGCCATTGACTCGCTTCATCAGCGTATCGCTAAAGGACCGGGGCGCCCTTCTGCTCGGTGGCCCGAACCAAGATGAAGCTTACTGGTGGGACGCGAAGCACCTGGGTTTTCGTTGCACCCGCAACTCCCCCGATTGGCTGGAGGAATTTAACCGCGAACAGACGCGCTATGTGGTGGTGTACGACCGCTGGGAACCCTATGTCGACGTCAAACTAATTCCGATGGCCGACGCCACAATCCTCAAAGAACATATCCAACCTGAAGAAGGGTTGGGTCTCGACTTTCCTCACGAAATCCACTCTTTAAGCGCGCTGATGAAAAGCCCGTATGCGGACGAGCTCACGGAGTTGCTCGCAGAGCGCATCCAAGAGCACTGGCATTTGGGCGAAGGCGAAGGACGTACGGATGTCTTGACGATCAGTTTCTCAGCCGTGGATTTGGTCGGACATAAATACGGCCCGGATTCTCTCGAGGTTCGCGATACCTATGTACGCCTCGATCGACAGGTCGCCAAGCTGATGGATTTCATCACCAAAAAAGTGGGAAAAGAGGTCTGGTGGGTTTTCTCCAGCGATCACGGGGTCACGCCTTTCCCCGAAATGAGTGAAGCCGCCGGCTTGTCAGCGGGCCGCGTAGCCCTGCTAGCGAAGAATCTGCGTCACGGTTCCGCCATTCAATCGATCGTGCCTCCCTTTGTTTATCTGAAACCGGACGAAAATGGAGCCCCTGTTCGCCAAGAGATCCAAGCGATGCCGGGAGTACAATTTGTCTACACCAAGGAGGAGATTCTCGGCGGGAAAGCGCCGGATGTGATCATGCGTTCTTTCTACGCTCCACGCCCCGGGGAGAGTTCGCGCAGCGGTGACCTCTGGGTACTTCTCAAACCCCACTACATTTTTTCCGATGACGGCTTCGGAACCACCCACGGCCAGCCGACGCCCGATGATCAGCAAGTCCCCCTGGGCTTCTACGGAGCCGGAATTCCCGCGCACTTGCATGATGAGCCCAGTACGCCTGCCCTGATTGCCCCGACTCTATTGAAGCGCTTGGGACTTTCGACGGAAGGATTAGAAAAACCGGCAGAGCTTTAATTAGGAACAGAGATTTGTAAGGTCTACGTCAACGAGATCCTTCAACTCGCAGCATTAAAGCTGGTATAGTTGTTTCGTGAACGGTACACGTTTTTTATTATTCAGCATTCTTATTGGCTGCGCACTTGAGTGCTCCAGCTGTTGCCACGGGCAATGGTGTGTGGGTCCTGGACCCACAAAGACGTCCGCTGGGGCTCCGCCTCCGCCTATCAGCGATGATCGACAAGCTCGATAAAATACATCATTTTCCGTACCGCAAGTGATCCGCGCTCTACTGGCCATCCCCGTTGCCGCCTTTATTTGGGCGAAGCTTGAAATTGCGATCGAGGGTAAAAGCGGATGGGCCAAGAGCTTGCCGACGTGGCGCATTGAAAAGCACATCTTGCTCGATATTTTCCTCGGTGGTCGTCCCCTCACCGGCTATCACCTCTGGGCTTTCTTGTTTGTATTCTGCGTTTTTCACTATCCCGCGGTGTGGGTCGCGCACTGGACCTGGCGCGCTGAAGCTTTCGCGATCGGCAGCATGCTGCTTTTTTGGGTGGTAGAAGATTTCTTGTGGTTCATGATCAATCCGGATTTTGGTTGGAAGCGCTATCGCCGCCAAGATATCGAGTGGCATCCGCGCTGGTTTCTGGGTTTGCCCGCCGATCATTGGGGCTTGATTCTCGCGAGCGCATTGTTAATCGCCTGGTCAGTATGGACTACCCGCTAAAAGCTTTTTAGTTTTTTACCAACACAGCCGAATATACCCGACCACCTGCCGCCGTTCTTAGACAAAAAGGCTCTTAAACCCCGTCATTATTTTGTCATTTAGGTTTTACTGTGCCGCTATGGGTATTTCAACCCATGGGATGTAGACTCTCCCTAACTACTAAACAACAAGGAGGTCACATGGTGGCCATCGAACGACGACAAGAATACTTAACCGCCGGGCTCCGGCAACAAATCCAATCGCTCTCCGGCGTCATCGAAGAAATGGAGAAGGAACACCTCGAAACCGAGGCTTTATCTTGGAGATTACGCGCCGTGGAGTTAGGTCTTCGCCGCCTCCGAGAAGCCGCGTAGCGCGCACTGCCAGACAAGGAACCTGTGAACTACGAACGACGACCTACGAAATACGACTTCGAGTTCCCCGTTCCTAGTTCATCGTTCGTAGTTCACAGTTTCTGTTTGCCGTAGTCTTGTCACGCCTTTGTCACCCAAGATTTACGTGACCATCATGGTCGACCTGCCGAGACGCACCTACAATACGGGCGGCATAAAAGATGCATACGAAAAAGGGGAATATATTGTCGGCCATACTCGTTTTACGGGCGGTACCCTTTTCCCCTTTTAGTGGGTGCCGCCCTTTTCTTTTTCTGCGGGAAACTTAATAGTCGTCATCACACATCATCATTTAAAAACTCACAAGGAGGATGTAACGTAATGGAAATTAAAGGATTACAAAGGGGACTTTCCGCGCTGGCCCTCATCTGGCTCAGCGTCGCAACGGTGCCTGTTGTCAAAGCCGATGCCACATTGTCGGGAGAAAAGTGGACGGATAGCATTAAGTTCAATGGGGATTTGCGCCTTCGGCACGAATCTTTCTTTGTGAAGTCCCGGGGAGCCGCGGCCGCCAATAGCAGCCAAGATCGGAACCGCGAGCGCCTCCGCCTGCGATTCGGGGTGACGGGGGCCATACAGGACTTCACTGCCGGGATACGCTTCGCTTCCGGAGTTGGAGAACAAGTTTCGACCAATCAAACCTATCAGAATGTTTTCAATCAAAAGGGGCTATTCATCGATCAGGCTTACATCACCTGGAAAGCACACGAATACGTGAAGTTTTCCGGCGGGAAAATGATCAACCCCTTTTGGCGAACCTACGCTTCGGACATTGTCTGGGATGATGATGTGAATCCGGAAGGCTACGCCCAGCAGGTGAGTCTCCCGTTAGGGGAACGAATGGACCTGTTTGCCAACTTCGCTCAACTTCCGTTCAACGAGGGCGGTACTCTGGCCGATCCGTGGATATTCGGCAATCAAATAGGAAGCAACATTAAACTGTCCGAAGACAGTCGACTGAGCATCGCTGGCGCTTTTTACGGTTTTACGAATGAAAAGGCGGGCGATTTCATTACCGGTAGCACGGGAGTCCGTCAGTACGGCAATACCCGCGTAGGCAGCACGGCTCAACTAGCCACAAACATGCGATTGCTTCAGTTTACGGGCGAACTCGCTTCGCACGTGGGACCCCTGCCGATCGCCTTGGACGGGGATTTTGTTCGCAATACGCAAGACACGGCCAACCTGGGTTCAAACGGCTACCAGACCGGCGTCATTCTCGGAAAGGCAAAAGCCGCCGGCACTTGGGAAGTGGCGTATTTTTATAAGTACGCACAGACCAACGCCAGTTATGCGGATATCGCGGATTCCGACTTCGGTTATACCGGCAACGGTGGCGGCGGATTGAACCGCAAAGGCAGTATCTTCTGGGCCGCTTATGCCTCTCGGGATTACCTCACGCTGAAGCTCAAATACTTCATCACGGACGTATTGAATCCCTATATCAATCAATACGGCCAATCGGTCACGACGCCGGCATTCAATTCTATCAACCGGTTCCAGATGGATGTTGTACTAAAGTTCTGATCCGCTAACCCGGGACGGCCCGACGGCCGTCCTGGGTTCCCTGTTTGTCACAACCTTGTCATATTGCAGTCACAGCACCGTCATGCAGTAAGCCTACAATGAAAGAGATCCGAGGAGGATTTATGAAAAAAACGTTTAGGATTTTGATAGCTCTGAGCCTCTCCCTGGCCGGGCCCGCCGCATCTTGGGCCGATGCCCTACTGATTAACGGGGCGGGAGCCACGTTCCCGTATCCCATCTATTCCAAGTGGTTCGATGAATACCACAAGCTTCATGCGGAAGTCCAATTTAATTATCAGTCGATCGGCTCCGGCGGCGGGATCCGCCAAATTTCCCAGCGGACCGTAGACTTTGGCGCAACGGACGGTCCCATGAAAGACAGTGATTTAGAAAACGCCAAAGGAACGATCATGCACCTGCCTACTGTTTTGGGCGCCGTCGTCCCGGCGTACAACATCGAAGGCGTAACGGAAAAGATTAACTTCACTCAAAAAGCCATTGCAGGCATCTTTCTAGGCACCATCACTTCATGGAATGATGCGGAGATTCAAAAAGCCAACCCCGGCATGAAATTACCCAGTACAAGTATTGTCGTCGTCCACCGCTCTGATGGTTCGGGTACATCCTATTGTTGGACGGACTTTCTATCCAAGATCAGCGCCAGCTGGGCCAGTCATGTCGGTCGTGGGACCGCCGTAAATTGGCCGGTGGGACTCGGGGGCAAAGGCAATGAAGGGGTCGCTGGCCTTGTAAAACAAACACCGAATGCGATCGGGTATGTCGAGTTGATCTATGCCAAACAGACCAGCATGACCTACGGCAAGCTTCAGAACAAAGCCGGTAAATTTACCGAAGCATCTGTTGAAAGCGTAAAGGCGGCCGCTGCTGCCGTAAAAATGCCCTTCGACTTCCGGGTTTCGATAACCAATGCTTCGGGGGACGAGGCTTACCCCTCAGCTACCTATACCTGGTTGCTCATTTATAAGAATCAATCCGACAAGCAAAAAGGTAAAGCTCTCGTCGACTTTTTGGGTTGGATGCTCAAAGACGGACAGGGAATGGCCGAGGGCCTAGGATACGTACCGCTCCCCTCTACAATTGTGGAAGCGGAAACGGCGGCGATTAAAAAGATTAAGGTCTAATACTTCTCTCCCCATGGGGAGACCCTGCGACTCTATTTTGTCCGGAGCAGTGTCTTCCCATAAAACACCCGCCAGTGTGCCGGACGGGCCA
>JBBSDO010000128.1:0-8166 GCA_038241515.1 Elusimicrobiota bacterium
ATTGACGCGGATATCTTGGTTCCGCTTGAGGCCAAACCGGACAAGGAAGCCAGCGATATTGCCCAGCGCCAGATTCGTAAGTATTTGCCGAAGAAACAGTCCGAATTCGATTTCGTTCGCGACGACGTGAATGTGGGTGATCTAGGACAAAAACCGGGTCGGATTGCAGAAACTATTAAACGACTCTTTGAGCAAGCGCGCCGTGTCCAAGAGCAGCCCCAAGCTGGCCTTTCACTCAAAGGACGTGCCGCAGAATTAGAACAAATTTATTCGATACTTCCGTCGCTTGCGCAGCGGTTTGCCGAAGCTTATCGCGCTGAAGCGGCAAGCCATCATCTTTCCCCTGGTGAAATCCGCGTCTACTGGGTCGGCGGGCGACTTGACCCGAAGAGCGAGCTCAGGCCGACCAGTGATATCGACCTCCTCTTCGAAGTGAGCCAAAGGGACGAAGCCCTAGGGTCCTATCCCATCTCTATTCACAATTCCGACGCGGCTACCGATGTTCGGGAGCAGTGGCAAAAGAGTCTCTTAGCAGAAATGTACCGGATTGCACGCGATAAAGAGGTGCCCTTTTTATTCGAAGTCGTGGCCTTTGGAGGACAACCGGCATCTTCACGTGGGGATTCTCGACCCCGTATTCTCTTGGCCACACTTGACGCCACCGAAGCGGGCCGATCTTATGATGATTTAGCCGGCATCCGTGCCAGGCATGAGATCGTTCGAGATGAAGGGATGTCTCATACTCGCACGTCTGACACGAAGGGCACACCGAATGGCACGAGCGAGGGCAATTTGATTGATAGTTTAAAACGCGAAGAGGGTTTCGAAATTCCTGAGTATGCCTTGCTGGTAGCCGGACTGGCTTCTTTGGGGATAGCGTCATGCTTTCTGTTGATATTTCCATCCTTGAGCACTGTGGCTGTCCACGTGACCGGCAATTGGAAATGGGTCATCGGTCTCTCCCTGGCTGGCATGGCGGTCATTACCTTGATTAGAAAGTGGATTCCATCGGGAGCGCAGCCTCTTGAACAGAGACCTCTGCAGGAAGCGGCTTGAAGCTCATGAGAGACAGCGCAAATAATGAAGAAAGTCCGCTCTTCATGGCTTACGCCGGGATTGCCGTGTCGAACCGGTATTTTCCGTCTGACGGCGGAGGTTTCCTTTTCGCGGAAGCTCATCCTCGTAAGAAGGCCGGCAGATCGAGCGCGAGCGCATAACCCATGCCGAAAACCTTTTCTCGCATCATTGCCGTTCTCCTGATCCCATGCCTGACCGCGGACCCAACATGGGCGGCTGCCACTGCGACTCAAGCACAAAGAGGCTATGCATCACTTAATGCGAATGAAAAGCCAGGGCTGTCCCAATTGGCGCAGCAATGCTTCTTTACACTGAATGAATTCGGTTTCCTGAATGACTCCTTTGACGCCTGATCACCGACTTGTCCGCCGCAGCCTCCGAATCCGTGGCCTTGCCCTCTTGATAAGTCTCTCCTTGGGATTGGATCCCCTCTTGGCAAGCCCACTCAGCTTCCCTTCCGCGAGACCCTCCTTGGGCTCGTTCTCGAGTCAGTTGGGCATTCAAGCGCTGTCCGAATCCGGTGTCGCCGCGCGATGGGAAACGATCCCCGGCGCCAGCCAGGGTTCCCTTGAACGTCGGCTCATTCGAGCGGCGGCGGGTCTTCTACGACCGCGCCAGTCGCTTAGGAGCCGTCTATACTTTTTGGCCAAGACGGGAGGGCTCGCGGGGATCGTTGCGGTTCAATCCCTTCTTTTGCTAGCGCCGCTTGCGGCAAGCGCACAGATCCTTCCCGACGATCAGGAGCGGGCACGGCGCTGGCATGAAGCGTCCCAACGCCGCCAGGCGACGGCTGAGCTTCTGCAGCGCGCTCAAGGCAATCTGCCATTGCGAACAGAGCTTTTGCGCTGGAGAGTCTCCGAAGGGATGTTGGCGGCGCGCGGCGATCCGGCGGCGGAGGCGGCGCTGCGGAATCTAGACGAGGGTCTGCTGATTCTTCCCAAAATCGCCGATACGCTCCGTGAAATGATTATTTCGGATCCGGACGAAAACGTTCGGGCGAAAGCGCTCGATCTGATCGTGCGCTGGCTTGCCCGGACACCGGCCTTGACCTCTTCAGTGGTCACAGACGATTTCCAATCAGCCCTTTTCACCGCTCTGGAACATCCAGCGTTGATCGATTCCTCCTTAGCGGTTCTTTCCCACGCTGCGGGGGTGTCCAAAGAAGGTTTTTTCTCGATTCTCTCCCAATTGCTGATCGCGCGAGAACAGGCGAAGCTTCGCAGCGATCTATCGAGCGGAGCGCGAATGGATCTGGCACTCGACCAGCCGCCTTTTGGAAAATTCGAGCCGTTGCGGAGTTTGTTGGCAAATTTGCAGATGGAAACCGCTGTCTATACGCCTCTTTTTCGACAACTCGCTCGGCGTGGGAGATGGCCGGAAAATTACTGGGGTTCAGGTTTTATTCGGATTCTCCAAGCCGGCCATTGGCCTTATCTCAGGGATGCCGCTTTTCAAATCTTGGAAGGCACCGACCACTACGACAGCGTAGCTGTCCTGTACGTAGACTTGGCGAGAATTGGATCTGCCAGAAATGACGCCGCCTTAACTTCGGCGGCTGAGGCCCGGCTGCGCGACCTTTGCCGCCATCCTGGAGGGGTGATCGCGCTCCTGGAAATCGCCGGTGTCCTCACTAGTGAGGGCCGGGCCGTGGCGGCGCTCAATGCCTTAGCCGCGCAGACCAATGCCTTCACCACCTTACCGGTCGACACAAACTTGGCCGAGCCGATCGCCATGCTGATCACCGCGCTCGGCGATCCCATCCGGATGGAGGCGGCGGACGTGATCTTGGAGCAGCTGAGGGACCGGCTCAACGAAGGCCAGGTTGCGGAAGTCGAAAAGCGCCGGGCCGAGAAGCCCGTGGTCCGGCGGCGGAGGGCGCATTTTCTAGATAATCTTCGTCGGCTGGTGTTCGACCCCGATTCCGTTTTGCCGAACGACCCCGATGACCCTGCGCACCCGGATATGAATCAATACCTTCGCCAGTATCTGAAGAACGCATGGCCCAAAGAGTATGGAGCTCTGCTGCAGCTCCTGCTTCAAGAAACAGATCCTGAGGTCAAAGCGAAATTGATTTTGAAAATTGTGGAAGGCGCTGACGATTTCACAACCCTATATAAGGATTGGGAAGCGCTAAAATTCTTCCTCTCGGTCATTGAGAATCCCGAAGTTTTGGGTCGGCTTCCAGCGGAGTTGGAAGAGCACGTCCGTCGGGCGGCGGCCTATGCCATCGCGTCTTCACGGTTCGATAATCCATTTTTTGTCGAGACAGCCCAGATCGCCTTATTGTTAAAAGGGACTGTCAGAACAGTTGTAGCGCCGGAGAATGTTCCTCCGCTCGTGGACGAAAGCCCGGTTCCGGAACCCGGGGGGACAAAAAACGCCAACCTCCTCGACCGAATGCTGGATCACTTGCTGCCGAGAGACGTTCTAGAGGCCTATCTCGAAGCGACGGATGATGTAGTGCGATTGCAAGCCCTGCTTAGGCTGGAATCCGTGTCCAGGGTCTCCCAGTTAATTCTTGGCCGACCCGACGCACTTCCCACCTTGATCAAAGATCTGCTTCACGTGCCCGCAAGAAGGGATCACGCCGGGCGGCTCATTGGAGGCGTGAACGATCCTCCGTTTCATCGAACGGTACTTGAATGGATCGCCCTTGAGGAACCGGAAGTGATTCGAGATGCGCCGGACCTGCTCTATTTGATGGCTGCGGAAATTCAAGACGAGAGCGCCGCTCGGAAAGTGTTGGCGAGGCTGGGGCAGTTTCGGGGCAACCGTCCGCTTGGATCGGCGGCAGCGCAGTTAGTCCTGCGCCTTTTAAGCTCGGCCGGCGGCCGGGACGCCGCACGCAATGTTCTTCTTCAATGGCAGCTGCCAGAGGCCGCGCGCGCCTCGATTGTCGGGGCCCTTTTCGATCAGATCGATCTGGCTTCCGTTCATCAAGACGGACCCGCCCAGTTTTTTTATCAGGATCTTTTAAACTCGCTCACAAAACGGCCCGATTACGCCGAATCGATGATCGGACTATGGAAAGACGGACTCAACGATCGCCACCGTGTCACGGCGCTCCATCGCATGGTTCCGATGAATCCGGAATTTCTGCGTGGGATTACCGGAATAGTGGGAGCGCTTGAGCGGTCTCAAAGAGATCTTCGAATGGCAGCCGACGCCGCGGCGATTCTTCAAAAGCTGGCTGTTCCAAAACGTGCGGAAGCCGATCCCCAAACCCAGCGCTCCTTATTGGCCGCAGGCGCCTCACTGCTCTGGCTATTGAAGATTCGTCGCACTCACCTTGCCACCAAGCCCGTCCAGGGAGGGTCGCCGGCTGTTGTCAAACCAAGCAAAGATTATCTTCTTCGTTTTGCTCCCTCAAACAAACACGAGGGGGAAACTTATTTAGAACTCCTTGAAAGACTTGAAAATACCACGCTGGCAGAGGCGTTCACTATCTTAGGATTGCCCGCCATCCGTGCCAGGCATGAGCCCATTAGAGATGAAGAACGTATCCCTCACACTCGCGCGTCTGACACGAAGGGCACCCCGAACGGCACGAACGAGAGCAATTTGCTTGATAGTTTAAAACGCGAAGAGGGTTCCGAAATTCCTGAATACGCCTTGGTGGTTGCCGGACTGGCTTCTTTGCGGATAGCGTCATGCTTTCTGTTGATATTTCCATCCTTGAGCACTGTCTCTGTCCACGTGACCGGCAGTTGGAAATCGGTCATTGGTCTCTCCCTGGCTGGCATGGCTGTCTTTACCCTGATTAGGAAATTGATCCCACTCAGAGGCGAAACGTTACTCGCGAAACGCCTGTGGCTTTATATCAGAGGGTCTCGATCTCCTTTGACTCGTGCACGCCTAACGACAGCTTTGGCCGTTTTTGGAGTTTTACCTCGAACGCTCGATTCTGTGCATGAGGTAGGACATGCTCTGGTGAATATTCTTTTAGGGGGCTCCGCTTCGATCCATTTCGATACACCTCTAGGGAATCTAGGCTTAAAAGCCCTTGTGAGGCATTTGAGAACAGATCCCCTGCTGATATTTTTCGCGGATCCTGTCGAATTAACCCCGGTATCAGCAGACAACCTGAACAGCCTTGGCCGCTTCCTAGGGCATCAGGTTGCGCTAGGTTGTGTTGCGGTTGCAGGAGGATGGCTAGCCGCGTTTGCGGCCACGGGCCTTCTCATCCACGCGGTCCGAGTTTACATAGCGGATCGGGATAGGGCTTCAGAAACTAATTTGCAGCAGATTGATCTCTCGGCTGCATTACGCTTTGTCGTCATCGCGTCGTTAGCGCTTGTCGCGCTTTTAGGCGAAATCGCCTATGCGTTCTGGTCGAATGGCGGCGATTGGGCGGGGACAGCCAAAGTGTGGAAAGTGCCTCGAAGTGCTGTTGAAGCGGTTTTTGTCACAGGGCCGCTGACTGCCGGTTTGATTAGCCTTCTATTGTTCTATTTACGACACCGCCCTGCCGGCTTAGCAAGATGGAAACATTTTGGAAGGCAGTCGATCAAGGTTCCGGTTCTCCTTTCGCTTACAGTCCTGATTGGCATTCTAACTCTGCAAGCGTTTCTTGGTATCTCGGATTATCAGAGATCGGCTCTCTTGGTCGTTCCCGAAATGAGAGTGTGGTTATCAATGAGCATCGCCTCGCTTTTCCTGGCGGTCCTTTTATTGCAACGAGCCGCGCAATCGAATGTCAAAGGCCCGCTTATCGTGGCAGCCTCCGGATTTGGTTTGATGAGTGTCGGGGGCCTGATCCTTTCCGGTCGTTATGATTTTTCCTGGCTGCAGATTCTTTCCTTATCTGGCTGGAGCGGCTTAATTAATTCGATCCGCTTCAGTTGGGAATCCTCGACTATTGATCTGCTAACACAGTATGCGCCCATCTTTGGTTTATTTTTGGGGATCTTTCTTGCTGCACAATGGATTGTGACACAGTACCGCAAATCGGAAACTCGAAGCCGTCTCGGCTGGGCGGCCGCTCTCTCGACATTAATTGTAAGCAGCGCCTGGACGCCAGCATTATCTTTGACCTCGGTTAACCCGGACGCCGTCGGAGTACATTTGCAGGCGCAGGGTTGGCAATTGAAATTTGATATTGACACCACCCGAATACCGTATGGCTATAGCCTCACGTTGGGCTTGCAAGAGGAGCCGGGCCGAATGGGAACCGAAGGAACGATTTTCGATGGTCGCCTCGTTATGGGAGATCAACTCCATGCGACAAAAACAACCGAGGGAGATCCTTGGATTCATGGGACTCTGGCCTCCAGACGCTTCCAATCTACGCCTTACGTAGTAACTGTGAAGAAATTTGGTTCGGGTCGTCCTATTACCGTGCAACGAGGAGTCCTCGGTCCGGAACTGGCGCAGCACCGTTTTCAAGAGGGTCTCATGATTTATTGGGAAGGGAAGGTGGATGCTAAAAGGATCTCGCGTCTTTTTGACGTCGTGATTCCTTTAAATCGAATGCTGCCGCCCAGCCAGAGACTTTCGGCAATTTGTCTTCGCTCATCCATTCCCGGGACGCCTGATACTGACGTTCAAACAGCCTGGACCGAAGACCGTCAGGCTCACCTATTAACGGGAAGCACAATGCTTTTCCAAGCCGAAGACCCCGACCGAGCGATCTATTCGGTCTTCGGGGAGGCCTTTATTTGGACGCTGCTGAATGGGCCCGCAGCCGACGACATTGGCCGCCGATTAATGGGCGCTAGAATCTCTTTCAACGATCGGGCAGTTAAGGATGTGGCGTTGGTCGAGTCTTTGTTTGATATTTCCACCTATGTGCGCGGAGGCGCTCGGGAAAAAGAGGCCAATCACTTTCGCTCGAGCTTTTGGATGCCTTTGGCGTCGCAGGCTCCCACTGTTCTTCGCTACTTCCCTAAGCAATTCATACAACGTGCTCAAGTCCTTTCGCCGCTAGCTCAGCATCGAGCGTTTCAGATTGCGAGAATAATTATCACGCTTTTAGGCCCTCAAGGAGAGTCGCTCTATGATCAAAAGCTCCTGGATTTTCTGAGGATTCAAGCCGGAACGAAGCGATCCGAGGGCGGGGAGAAGCATCCTCCTGAACAGAGACGACTGCAGGACGCGGCTTGAACCTAAAGAAAGACTCTTCGGTCTGGGCTAAATTTCATTGGACGGGAGCGCAGGCTCTTAAACTTATGCCAAAACTATTCAATTGGTCGATACACAGCTGGCGACCATCAGCCCGGAAGTGTGACGGACGGTCTCCACACAGCGGACGAGCGTCTGCTCGAAAATGGGGCGTACGCATCGTATCTCTATTGCTACTTCCTGGCCTGCTGGTTGATGTTTCCACGGCCGGAGGTTTGGCGGGTCCAACATCAATAAATTCTTTTCGAAGGATTGTCGCTTCTTCACCGTTCTCTAACCAGGCGTTAAGCGTAGAACCGATATTTCACAATCCGATCGGGAATTTTTTGTGGGTTCGACGCACTGCGGCCCTTGAAGCGGACCGGGCTGAGCAGCCCACCAGGATAAAACCATTGAGTCTAACCCGGCCCATTACTGAATGGACGCTCGATTATTGGGAGCGCTTCGGAACGAATTGGCAGCGGTGGCTTGCTCAGGAAACACTAAGGCCGTTTGGCCGAGTCTTGATCGAAGAGCTTGGTTTGCGCACTGTAGCGAAGCCCGTGAATTCAGAAACTAAGGCTGACGCCGTTCGTTGGCGTAACCGGCTCAGCGCGTTCCTGTCTGGCCGGGTGCCCACCGCTGCTTTTGGGCTTGCCGCCGATCTTACGCGCTGGATAATTCCTTCCTTCCCAAGAAAGTACACAATTCTAGCGATCATCTGGGGGCAGGTGGGCTTCCTAATTATCATCAATCAGTTGTGGTTCGTCGTCTTGGATCATCACAATCGAGACAAACGCCTCGCGAAGTCCGTCGGTCCCAAACTGGGACCGATCCTACAAGTCACCGGTCGCCTGATGGGAGTGCTCCTACTCACTGCGGCGGCTTACAAGACGAGCGAGCTTGCCTACATGCACAGTCTGCCCTATTTATTTCAAGGAGCGATCGGCGAAGCCATTCTTGTGAGGTCGATGTGGGTGGTTATCGTCC
>JBBSDO010000129.1:0-7951 GCA_038241515.1 Elusimicrobiota bacterium
GATGGTTTGAATTTGCTCTAGAAGAACCGCAAATTCCTGCGGGTGTGCTCCAGCGTAACTCTTTTCGAAGCGAAGGGTCGCAAACGCTGGAGGTTCGGCATCCGCCGAAAATGCAGGGAGATTAATAGCTCCTGCGCATAAAATCGCGAAGATCGATATTTTGGGCACGGGTGAAACCACGCTTCAACGATACCTAACCCAAGCAATGAGCGTCCACCCGCGTACGAACTGATCCTAGGCGATAGGGCTTGAAAGGCGAGCCGTCAGTTGCCCCGCCCTCAGGCGGATGCGCCCATATAATGGGAGATGGCTGTGGGCTGGCGCGGAGCGTACCGATCCTGAACTAAGTGCAAATTCATGACAAGAACGGCAATCGACCCTAGCACTTTCTCCATAAACTTTACGAAGGCGGCCGATTTCATGAGTGAAAAAGTGGCGCTTTTTCCCTTGGGAAGGCCCGCGTATAATTTATCTTCGGCTAAAGCGCCTGTGTGATCGCCCACTCTTAAATAAAAGGCGCCGTCCTTTTTATAGATAGTAGCCCACGCTCGGAACTGCCGAACGAGCCGAGGCGCCACTGCATCGCGAAACCCTACCAGTCCAAGCAAGTTGGGCGCTTGCTCTGCAGTGTATTCAACGTTTTGTAACCATTCTTCTGGGAGAGTGAAATACAGATATTTCCGACCGCCAAGCGCAAATGTCAAAAGGCCTAGTTTCTTAGCGGCCCGCACAAGAGTCTTCAAAGGCTGACTGGGCATCGAAGCCCAGGACGAATGGGAATCCACTAACGCTTTTTCCAATCTCTGAACATCCCCCGGCAGGTCGCTGAGTGGCGTGGGCTGTGGCAACGTCACATGGCCAACATTTTCGCTGAGCGCTACCACTTCCCGTATTCCGACCTGCGACGTGGCCTGAGCCAATTCCTTTCCTTGAACGATCTGAATAGGTTTGGTTGGATCTTGCCACAAAAGCAGGGCGTCCCCTCCTGCGCGCACCTTTCGCCACTGAGGTTCATTAAAGAGGTCCAGAAATTTTACTGGCACTCTATTCGGCAGGTCCCCCTTGCACTGCGCCCTTTCCACCGCGAACAAACTAGCCTGAAAACTGAAGTGAACGGGGGAATCGTTGGTTTTTGATGGAACCTTATAAGCTTTATAGGTCCAAGCCGGCCTGGTCTCTCCATTTAAAAAGACGTCCAACTCCTGCCCTCGGTTATCAGGATCGCTAGGGCGAACCCGGATTTCGACAAAACTGGCCGCGGCAAGACGCTGCACCCAAATGGGGGCTAAGGGAATATCCTCACCCTTTTGAAGCGCCTGTCCAAGTGTTTCACTAGGTAAATGGCCTTTGGAAACCGGTTGACCCGAAGGAAAGAAGTCCTGCAGCGGAGTTTTGAAGACAGGATTGTCTGGGTCAAGAAAAAACACCCGGTTGTTTTCTTCGCCTTCGGAAGAGTACACTTCACCCGGTCGGCGGACGACTAACATCTCATGCGGGACATTAAAATAAAGGCCAAAACCCCCAATGGTTAGAGAAAACCTTCCCTTAAGTATTCGGCCGTAAAAAGGCTTGGCCAACTGTGCAAGAAATCGGCGGTAGACCGAAGCTTCTGGTAGTGAGATAGAAAGGCCCTGTTTTTCGCCAATCCTCAAAGTCAGCGGGCTCGAAGCCCCATCACGATCCACGACGACGATAGTTTGGCCAGCCCGAGTTATTTCACGAAGAAGTATCACGGCCGGAGCATCCTTCCAGCGTGAACCGGGAGGGCTATACCTCGCTGAGAAGAGAGCGACGTTGGCCACAGGCTGAACTGAGTCGAAAAAGAGTTCCACGGGGGTTCCGACTTGTTCGGGCCCGTGCTCTTCCGCGGCGTGAAAATTAACATTCCCAATAGAGCTATTAAGCTCCTGTCGCCCCCGCGCTCCTGAGATCATCAAATACCGTATCAATCCGTCAACGTCCGTCGGTTCAAACGAATCGCTTGACCCGGTGAGTCGCCGGGGAAAACGCAAGTCATTCATCGCGCGTTGATAGACAAATTCGGGAAGACCGGATAGATAACGATGCTTAAGCAAGTCGCCCGCAAAAACGATGTCCTCAACCGACCCATCCATGTAACGGACCCTAAGGTGAGTCCCGTCCTCGGCTAAATAAAACAAAAACCAAATAGCGGGTGCCGACTCTAGGTCCGGCCGCCCGTCGCGACCCAAATGAAACCCAACCGCAGCAACGCAGTCGCCGTGCAGGTCATTCCAATAGACCTGCCGCACAAAAGCCAAATCCCGGTCCGGAAAAAGGTAAGCCTCCGCTTCTTTGGTTAGCGAGTTAAGGTGAAGTGTTCCGTAAGTATCCATCTGAACGGGGATTTCGCGCAACAACGGGCGAATTACGCTGGCCGGCTGTAGGAGATAGCTATCCAGCCGTTGCTGTGCCAGCCGGGCGGGGGCGGGTAAATCCGTCAATTCCAGGGGGGATTCAGGGGAGATCTTTTGGGGAATTGCCGCCTGGACATCGGGACGCAAGTGTTCAATATCCGCGATAGTAAATTGGGTCCTTGGAACTTTCGCTATTATCGCATCGATAACTCCAAAATGTGTACGGGTCGGCTCCGTCAAACGAAATCGATATTCTTCGCCGTGTGCAAGGCTTCCGACCGGGGATCGTTCTACAAGACGCGTCCCACCCTTGCCGAGGAGGAACAGCCCGCGTAGATTCCAACTAACCCGAGCCGGTGATCTGCGTAGGACCGCAGCGATTTGGGTCGCCGTGAGCCACTCTGTCGTATCCCGAAGTACGCGCAAAGTGGAGCTCATCGAACCCGGGAAATAGGGCCCATTCGGACCTTGCAAAGGCTGACGGGCCATGTTCGGGATCTCAAGACGCCGGTTGTAGGCGACGTCTACTAGACCAGGATCAATTCCCATTCGCATTAGAGCCGCAGCTCCATCCGGCGGCGTCACGAGGCCTGCCGTCACCCATCCCAAGATATCGCCTTTTGTTATTGATGTTTTTTTACCGGAAAGTTGGCGCTCCACGTCGGCGCCCTGTAAGGGCATGGCGAGAGGTTTGGAAATTTCATGGGCTTCAGCTTGAGGAGGCTTGAGTTCTCGCATTTCCTTTACGGCAATTTCATTCATAGGACCCAAGAAACGCGAGCGCAGTCGCGCGATGATGGCATTTTCCGAAATAATCGTTGGGGATTCACCATCAAAGCGCCACGACCCTCTTAAAACTCTTTGAATACACATGTCGTTTCGTAGAGTCGCCACCGCGACAGCCGAGGCGGACACCGAATCCAGTAGTACCGCAGGAAAGAGAGCAAGGGATATTATTCGGAGTACCAATCTGTTCATACAAAGAGAGTTTAAGGTTTTTCGGTCGAAACTGATATAAGGCCAAGGACCAAGATTTCGGGGCCAAAAGACACAACACTGAGGTGGGTACCTTTGCGAAGCCAAAGACCAGGGTGTCTAAGCTTCCGCTCCCGTCGAGACCCTAGGTTGCCTTACTGGTAGCGTTCGAGTTCGGCGCCGACTTCTCCGAAGGGAAGCGTGCCGGCAATTTTGACCGGAAGGCGACGGGCGTCGTCAGAAATCCACATATAGATTTGCGCTTTTGGGTGCGCCCGCCAACCGTCCGCTGTTTTGAAAAGCGGCTCAAGCTTCAGGCAGGGAAACGTTCCGGCCGGCGTCGATACCGTTTCTCGCGCGCGCACGGCCACGCGCACCGCGCGAATCTCGTCCCCGTCAATCACTTTAAAATCGACCGAATGTCCGACCTCCAGGGACTGAGCGCGCAAGTTGTACAGAGCCGAGAGAGCATCCTGAGCGCCAAGAGGCGCTTGAAAAGCATCCTCTCGCGGTTTTCCCCCTTTATCCGGACGCATCCGGCGGTAGCGGTAGATACCCGTCCGCCCATCGAGAAAAATGAACTCATCTTTTTGGTATGTTCCCTCCCGAGTTAACTTGGTGTAGCCAAGACTCTTCAGCGCAGACGCGTCGACCCACGATTCAATGCGATCGCGAACCGCAAAAACCGCGTCGATGGCGCGGTTCGTGGATAGTGCAAGCTCCGCATGGTAGGCGGGGCGACCTTGGCGCGTGCGAATTTCCTTCAAACCGATGACCGCCTCGCCGGCCTTGGCCGACTTCCAGCCCAGGCCTAAAACGATCTCTTCCCCGACCTTAAAGGGAACAGGCGCCGGGACTAACGGTCGCGCCGCAAACGCAAAACCAGTAGTGCCCTGGATCAAAAGGGTCAGGTAAAGTTTCCAAAGAATTTGCGAGTCATTTTTCATAGTGAGGATCCTTTCTTCGAAGATGGGATCACTTTAGCATAAGCGAATAACGAGGAGACGGTTCTGCCAGTGAAAATCTGAACGGGCTTAAAGCAAAGAGAGAAAGAGTAGTCAGGTCAAAGAGCAAATTGCGGTCAAGGTCCCGCCCTAAGTGTCTCTTTGCGCTTTGATCTGACTACTCTTTTCTTTTTGCTCTACGTCCGATTTTGGGGCTTGTTTAAGCGGCGGCCGGGCCTTCTTGCCCGATCCACACGGTTCGAGGGACTCTTACTCTGAAAGGCGAAGGGAGCTTGACGGCTATTTGGCCCGTATTCTCCATCACAAACTGCAACCACACACCCACGCCAACACCGGCAAACAACACTCCTGCAACATAGAACTCCGCAATCCACGTACTCATTTGAGGCCTCCTGAGACTTCCTTGTCTCTTTAGTTTGGACTGAACCTGGCCCGCAAATCCTTGTGCGAACTTGTACTAAGTAGAGTAACTGCAAACGCGAGTCGGAGAAATCAAGGAGAGAAAAAATATCAACGTAAATCGCAAAAAACCCATCCCTAGACCCTTCTTAAGACGCTTTTTTCGTCCGCAGCGGCGTTGACGTTCTTGCAGCGCGGGAATTCTTCTTCATGGCATAGAGACCTAGATCCGCCTTCTGCATGAGCTGTTCTAACGTCCAAGTTTCTCCGGGATTGGCTTTGGCCATTCCGATACTGATCCCAAGCGCGTAGGATTGGCCTGAAAGCCGGTTAAATTCGGACAGTTTGATCTCGAGCCGATCGATGAACTGTTGGGTCGTTGCCTTCGCGTTTTCGATGGCTACGACAGCAAATTCATCGCCGCCGATGCGTGCGACGACGTCGGATTCTCGGAAAACGCTTTTAATAAGGGCCCCCGCCTGCGTGAGCACACGATCTCCTTCTTGATGGCCTAAGGTGTCATTGATAGGCTTCAGTCCATCAAGGTCCATCATAAAAACTGCCAGTGGGTACTTCTTCCGTTGAGCCAGTTTGCGATGTTGTTCGGCCAGGACGAGAAAGCCCCTCCGGTTGTAAAGTCCCGTCAGCGCGTCCGTGATTGATTGGTTACGCAAAGCTTCTTCGGCTTGTTCGCGCTTCAAGATTTCCAGCTCGAGCTCCCTCGTCCTTTCTTTGACCCTGGCTTCCAGTTCATCGTAGAGCTTCAGGCGTTCTTCTTGAACGGCCCTGCGCTCGCTGGCGTCCAAGACGAAACAAAGGCATTCGCCGTTGGCCATTTCATCGAGGAGGACCACTCCCACGAGAACGGCCAGCCGGGTTCCATCCTTGCGCACATATTCCTTCTCAACGGGAGGACAAACCCCGGCTTCATGGAGGCGCTTTACCATCCATTGATCGACATAGCTGTATTCAGGCGGCGTGAGTCCCGGGCCGCCAACGAGGCCTTGCGCCAAATCCTCGCGCGAGTAGCCCAGCATCTTTAAAAAGGCCTCGTTCGCGTCCAGGACTTTTCCCTCAAGGTCGACCAACATGAAACCGATAATGTTCGAGCCCACCAGCTTTTGGAAACGTGCCTCGCTGATGCGGAGAGCTTCTTTAGCACGTTGATGCTTGGTGACATCGAGCGCCAGGCAGATGTAGCCCATCGGTTCGCCGCCTGGTTTCCCAATCGCAGAAACGGAAACATTCAATTGTCGCGGGTAGGCCCCAGCGCTATCGACGGTAAGGTGCCGATCGCGAAATATTCCTTCGTGGCGCAGCGTCTGCATGTTCTCGGGAGTGAAGAAATTTTTCAGGAGTTGCTGCACGGGCGATCCCTGCAGTTCGTCCATCGTTTTTTCAAAAAACTCACACGCACGGTCATTGGCGAGACAAATCGTTCCATCCGGATCGAGCACCAAAAGAGAGGAGGGCATAGTCGCTAGAATCTGCGGTGCAGCAAACGCCGCGGTCAGATCGCGAAAACGATACCGCCAAATGGTTTCGGCGAGAATCAACGCGGCGGCGTAAACGGGCAGATACCCGATCGGATAGACATCCAAGCCATAACAGGCCACAAAATCGACCGCGCCTAGCAAGCCCACCGAAAAGGCTAAAAGAAAACTTTTGAGCCGCCTCTGATGGCCGTCTAACGACGGCTCGCGGTACGCTTTCTGATAAAGCAGGCAAAGGCTTCCCAATCCCAGGAGAAAAAAGAAGACGAGGAAGAGGGTTCCGAGCGGCCCGTATTGCGGATAGAACCCCCACGGATAATCCACGACGTTTCGCAGAAAAGTTCTCGAGCACCAAAGTGCCAGAGCGAACACAAAGGATACGGCAAAGCATACCCTCGCGAGGACATGAAACCGTTCGATACGCTTTACGATGATCAGCGTGAAGTACAAAAGACAGCTGGGAATGAAGACAACACCCGTGTGCTCCACTTCCGCCCACCGAAGAGCAAGCCCTGAATCAACAGCCGAATAGATACCGCCGAAGGAAAGAAGCCAGGCCGCCGCGCAAAAGATTAGGCAGCCAAAAGCCACGCTCACCTGGGAAGCCTTTTCCCGAATGAGAACGCCAATCCCCAGACAGAGCATGCAAAAGCCCACAATAACGGGAGGCCACGACGCGAAAGAATAGCTGTAGTTCAAGAGCGAGAAAAGGTCCATAGGTATGAAGCACAGAGTGCTTGTGCTAGGTGTACCTCCGAAGGCGCCACCATTCAATGCTATTCAAATGGGGTGGAAAAATTGTGAATGGTCAAGAGTGTTATATGGGTAGGCCGGGGGACGTAGTGGCTTTCGTTACGCTCGCTTAGCTGCATCCAGCAGATCGCGCACTTTATAACAGAGGTCTTCGGGAGCAAAGGTTTTCTCGATGAAGTTCGTGCCGGGTTCCAGTATCCCGCGTTCGGAAATGATCTCCTGGTTGTAACCGGACATATAAAGAACCGTCATATCCGGGCGCTTCGATAGGACCGCCTTCGCCAGGTCACGGCCGTTCATGCCCGGCATGATCACATCGGTCACAAGAAGGTGGATGGGTTCGGCTCTTTGTTCGCTGATGGTGATCGCTTCCTGCGGGTTGTGCGCTTGAAGCACGGTGTATCCCTTTTTTCGCAGGGTCCTTACTGCAATCTTGAGAACGATATCTTCGTCTTCCGTAATAAGGATGGTTTCAGAACCGCCTAGGGCCTCCCGCCGATCGGAGTCCCGTCGGTCATCGTCGGCCGATTGGGCAGAGCGGGGAAAATAAATTCTAAAGACGGTTCCTTTTCCGGGTTCGCTCTCTACGGCGATGTCCCCCTCCGCCTGCCTGACGATGCCATACACATTCGCCAGCCCCAGGCCGGTTCCTTTTCCCCCCTTCGTGGTAAAGAACGGTTCAAACATGTGGGCGATGGTTTCCGAAGCCATACCACAACCGGTATCCGAAACGCGCAGGACCACGTAAGGGCCGGGCTTAACGTCAAAATGCCGCTTCGTCTGATCGTCCCCTAGCTCGATGTTCGACGTTTCAAGCGTAAGCGCTCCCCCGCCCGGCATCGCATCGCGGGCATTCAACCCGAGGTTAAGAATAACCTGTTCCAGACTCCCCGGATCCATGTGAACCCATCCCAGGTTGGGATCCAAAACGGTCTTAACCTGGACGTCTTCGCCCAAGAGCCGTCGGAATAAGCCTTCCATGGAACCAATC
>JBBSDO010000130.1:0-7942 GCA_038241515.1 Elusimicrobiota bacterium
CAAACGAACGAGTATTCCCTCAAGATTAAAGTCGGTCTCTTGAACGTCTTTGCGCTCCAAAATAACGTATTCAATGTGAATCTTTTTTCGTGAAACAAGCCCTGGTAAATCCAGGTTGAGAGAAGCCACGTCTTTATAAAGTTCATCGGCTGTCTCTTCAAAGGACATGAAGACGCCTGGCTCGTTATGATCGGTCGCCCCCTTGATTAGAAAATCGATCCCCAAAAGGGTTTTTCCAGAGCCGGCCCCTCCGCAAATTAAAGTGGTTCTATTTTTCGGAAACCCGCCTTCTGTCACTTCGTCTAAGCCTTTGATGCCGGTGGGGCACTTGTCTAACTGATTATGTTTAAGGGGGCTTTGTTTCTGTAGAGTTGTAGGCACGCTTGTCTCCTTATAGATAGCACGAGGCTTTTCGACTTGTGAGGTGATCATAAATCGCATTTTTCATCATACCGGGTGCGCCAGGATCGAGTCCGGTTCACTCGCAATTCGAACCGGCTCCGGGGCAATCCCTTCCGGCCCTCCCTGTGCTCCTGCCGGATTGTTACTTTCCGGAAAAGCGTCCTGGTCCGGCTGGCCGGTTTCCATGGGCGTGTAGTGCTCAGTAATTTCCGTATTACCTCTGTGATGAGGGACTGACGCACTAGGCTTTTTCTGTGCCTTTTTTGCTTTAAAAGCCGAGCGATGACTCGGATGCGATTTCGATTTTGTTTTTCTTTTCATCTGTTTCCTCCTCTGACGGCGTCCGGCAAACCGGACAGCCCGGAAGGCACATCCATGGTGTCGAGACCTCCCCTAGGCGTGACAGCCACTTTCACGATTTCGCGCACTCCGGTCTTGCGCGATTTGTTTGTCGCCAATTGTTCTAATACCAGCCGGTTCGGGTTGGATGAGGGTGTTTCCCAATAGTCGGCGGTGTCGATAGTGATCCTTAAGAGCGCCAAATCCTGCTCAGCGAGCCCTTTCGGAAACCACGCCTTGTAGAGAGATTTCCACAGCTCTTTCATTTTGGCGGGATCCCGGAGAAGGCGTGCTCGCCCTGCAATCGCGATCCAGTCGCCGCCTTTGCCCATGTAGGTAACATTCACTTGCGGATGCCGCGCTAGTTCTTGCGCTTTCGGGGAACTCGCTCGGGTGAAAAAAAGAAGCGTTCCATCGCTTTGTATCGTTTCGGTGTGCATGGGCCGACTGTGCAGCGTTCCGCCTTCCAGAGGGGTAGTCAGCATGCCATAGCCAATGCCCTCGATGAGGTCGCCTAGCCTCTTCATCGTCAGTGTTTCGGCTGAGTCTGTTTTCATAAAGTCTCCTTCCTGAATTAATTGTGAGGAAGCATCGGTCTGCCTTCATGCGCGACCAGCAAGTCATGCATGTCGTTGGCGTGTTCTTCTTCATTCACGAGGATATTTTCCATCATCACGCGCGTGGTGGGATCTTTATCGGCGAAGAAACGGATCAGCTCCCGGTAGTGTTCGCAGGCGATGCGCTCAGCGATCAGATTCTCTTTGATCATTTCAACGAGGTTCGCGCTTTCGACGTACTGGGAGGCGGACCGCGAGGCTAATCCCTCTGGATTGAAGTTCGGGGTTCCCCCCAGCTGGTTGATGCGCTCGGCGACGAGCCTCATATGTTCGGCCTCTTCCTTGGCGTGTTCATCAAATTCCTTTTTGACGCTATCACTCGAAAGACCCGACGCGGCTACGGCGTTCATGGTATAGCGCAGCACGCAGACAATCTCGGTCGCCAGTACGGTCTGCAAAATCTCGAGTGTTTGTTTAATGTTCCCTTCATAGGCCTTTGTCACGGCGCCTTTCTCGATGTTGGCGCGAGCCTGGGCCCGCAACTGCTTTACATCTGTCAGAAAATGAAACGTTGACTTGGATTCCCCGTTGGTGTTTTCGGTCTTCGTTTTTGCCCTCATTGGACCTCCCGTTCGCTTTTCCTTTTCAACGGGACCAGCGGGGATGAACTCATCCGCCGCTGGTCCCGTTTCTTTCTCTAAGGTTTTACGTCAACATTCGCAGCCTTTTCTCTGTCCTCTTGCGTCCCATTCCTATGATTTATTGGAAGGGACAGTCCCCTGTTGGGGACGTCAAATTCTAGCGAACCGGTTTTGCCGTCGGTGGAGCCTTTCCAGACCCTTTGGCTCGCGCAGGCACTCCTTTCATAAATCGATTGCATCCGCTGCTGCCAGACACTCGCAGCAAAAAGGGTTGAATCTTTTCGTCAATGCAAAGTCCCAGTGTCGCCTTGGCTACCTTTGCATGAAGCTCTATTTGCCACCACTCGCAGGCTTTGCACAGACCCCATTTCGAGTTCTTCATTTTTGCGCTCCCTGCCCGTAAGTATTTTTTTGGTTTGCGATGGTGCCGAGACCGCCTATCGGCACGATAAGCTCTTCATTTATCGATCCGTTGGGCGAGCCTAAAATCGAGATCCGTTAGGCCACCCGATGAATGAGTCGACAGCGTTAATTGGACTTTGTTGTATTGGATGGTCATATCAGGATGATGATCCATTTTTTGGGCGAGCGTCGCCACATGCTTCACAAACGCCATAGCTTTCACAAAATCGGAAAAGCGGTATTGCCGGGTAATTTCATTTCCCCGCTTTTCCCAGTGAGGAATTTGCTTCATCTTTTTTTGATAATCTGCACTACTGAGTTTCTCCTTGTCAAAATCAGACTGGCTGTTATTTATTGACTCTTTCGGTCTGCGTTTCATCCCGGTTGGAGAAGTCATGAAAGTTCGACACTCGAAGAATGCAACAAAGCTTTGGCGTTATGGATGTCGTTCATAGAATTATTTACCTGGCCGAATTCACGTCTTCATTGAGTTCGTGCTTTGCATGATTTAAGTCCTTTTGGTCTTCATTCATTTCATGGACGGCTTTGTGATGTTTATGGGCGCTTTTATGGACCTGTTTTTCCGCTTCTTTGTATTTCTTCAATGCGTCCTTTGTAATGTCACTTTCGCTGCCATTTTCCTTCAAAGACTTTTCGTACTCCGTTCGTCGTTGATCCAGAAATTCCTTCTGGTCTTTCATGCTTTGATCTGTTGCTGTAACTTGGGTCGCGTCTTTATTCAGTTCTTTGGAGAGTTCTTTGACTTCATGTTTGTCATACGCCACAACCGGATGTGTGACGGGATTCGTATCATCCGCTTGTACAACACCTGATGCCGTGACGATGGATGCGGCGAGGGCGGCGAGCACTATTGTATTTTTCATTAGGTGAAACTCCTTTTTATCTCCGATTCAAGGACTCCGAACTTTCGTTGTTTGTACTCCCTACATCGTAAGAGATTACGGCATGGTGGCCTATCAGGTCGAAAAGCTATATTTATCGTCAGTAAAACTACCCGTGCGAGACTAGGTCAATCACCTACTGTCCTCGTACGTGGCAGCTGGATGGCAACCGCGGATTTAACGCGTTGACCCGCTCCGAACGTCTCGCCGTCCTTGTTGTTACGGCATCCCTATGGTTCGTGGCCCGGGAAGGGATGTTGCTCTTGATCCTTTTGATGGGTGCTTCAAGAACGTTTCGGGAAGAAGGCGCGACAGAAGACGACCCCATCGCCTTTAGCCAATACGTGATTTTGTCAGTGAGCCTGACAGGGCTCACAAAACTAATACGTCAATAAAAATTGAGAGCGAGCATGAAAATCGATCGATATGGACGAGATTGTTCACTCATCCCTACCGAAGGTGCCGGCGCGGCTTTTTACCAGATTGACGAACAAGTACTCAGCACTCTTCATAGGCGGGCCCATTGGCGAGAATTGTTGAAACAAATATCCACAACTGGCCTACGAAAAGGAGTTCGAAATCCTTTGGAATGCTCCCGAAAAGCCCGTGATGCACCGGAAGCCGCGCACAAGTAGCAGAAAGTTCGCTTATTAAATTACCGGCACGATAAGATTCGGCGAATCGATTTTTGGCGAATTCAATGCGCCTGAGACGAGCCCACGAGCTTTAACTCAGATCTTTGTTTTCATTGGAAAGAGGACATCGATTTTCTCGGCAATCTGTCGCTGATTTTCTGTAAGGGCCAACTCGCTGTGGGCCCGACCGAGATGTAGAAATGTATTACGTTTCAGCTCTGCAACGTCATTACCGCTTATAGGCTCTCCGCAGTTGGTGTTGCATAACTCTCTGCATAAAAGAGTCTTCATAAAATTTACCTCCGGTACCGCTCTTGGACCGGATGGGCATTCCCCTGATTCTGTACGGTCCTCATGATCGGCGTACTAAACCTTAGAACTCTTCATTTTGATAGCGACACGACTATTCTGCATTCTGCGCGTCCAAATAGTCAACTTAGAGTCAGCTGAAGGATTGCTGGAAAACAGTACCATTGAACGGTTTTGGCGCAGTCTGGAATATGAGCAATTGAGGGAGAGGTTCAGGCACTCAGCAACCAATGGCGTAACTATTGGGGACATAGCAAAGACGTCGAAATATCATGGAAATTGTGCTCTGTCCCCGGATAGCCCCAGCTTTTTTGAACGTCGCCCTAGACGCCCTGACCTAGACGGCCCAGACTACGGTTCCTTGCAACTTAGCCTTTTAGGGACTCTCACCCGTTAGAGCATTGTCATGCGTGGCGTCACGCCAAAAGATTTTATCAGCATGCTGATAAAATATCCGCGCCGCGGGAGTGAACGTTCCTTAATTGGACCAATCACTTACTATGTGGATGCGAAGTGACAACCAAAAGTACCGGTAAGGACAACATTTGTGTTAGCACTGAAAAGAGGATCACGCCGTTGATACTTCGGTCGTAGAGAAATCCAATCAGCGCGCTGCCCGCGAACCAGGTCAGGCCGTAAGCGGCATTGTAGATACCGTAGGCGGAACCCCGGCGATCTTTGGCGACCAGTTCGGGTATGACCGCCTTCATCACCGACCCCTGCGCCCCCAGACCTATTCCCCATAGGACCATTCCAGCCATGCAGGAGGCAAAGTTCGTTTGGAACACTAATGGGCCAAAGAACATGGAAAGGAAGGCCCCCAGTGCTAAGACCTTTCCTCCCAGCCTGTCGAAAAGTCGCCCGAAGCCCAGCGCGGCCACAGCTTCAACGGCCATCGCCGCCGCATATAAGGTAGGGATCCAAGCCTCCTGGATATGGGCTGTTTTCCGAAAGTGATAAGCAATAAGGGGGAAGTCGGCATACCCGGCCGCCAGCAGGCCGACCGCTATCAGGTAATACCAGAAGGTCTTATACAGGCCCTGGGCTTCCAGCTCCGGCCGCTTGCCTTCCAAATCTTCAGGATGTCGAAAGAGGTACCAGCAAGAGGTCAGAGCGGCTAGAGCCAGCAGGGCCGGGATCGCCAGGATGGCGAAGCTAAGGTGATACCCCTTTTTGAAGTAGAGCACCGCCGCTACCACCAAGGGTCCCAGCGTGGCGCCGGTCTGGTCCATGGCCTCGTGCACGCCGAATCCCCATCCCCTCCCCATCGTGTCAGTGGCGTGGGACAACATGACGTCCCGCGCCGGGTTGCGGATGCCTTTGCCCACACGTTCCAGAATCAGGAGCCCCGCCGCGGCCGGCCAATGATGCGTGAGAGCCAACATGGGTATGGCCAAAAGATTAACGATATAGCCGCAAAAGGCGATCAGCCAATACTGGCGGCTTTTATCGCTGATGTAGCCAAACACCAGTCGCAAAAGATAGCTGACCAACTCTCCAAAGCCCGCCACGAAGCCCACCACCGTCCCGCTCGCCCCCAAAAGCGCCAGATAAGGCCCAGCAATACTGCGCCCGCCTTCATAGGTCATGTCGGCCAGTAAGCTGACGCATCCCATCAGAAGGACAAAATGCATGGCAGAGGATGCGGAAATGCGGGGGGAGGTTTTGGAGGCCATTAAGAGAAGTTTATCACGTAGGCTTAACCCAACTTCCGCAATGTTTTATCAAAAATGTTGATCCCGCAGCCCCACTAAAGCCAGGTGCTCCCAAAATCTATCGTCGTATTGAACCCTTTGGAAGAAGCTAAAGGTCTTTTGGCGTTGAAATATCTAGATCCTTCTCTTGTGCAGGAGGAACTACCAAACAATAGTCGAAAAATCACAAACCTACGTGACAAAAACGATGCGTATTTTAAAGCTGCCTAATCAAATCCGCCGTTTTATTAGTCAACTTATAATTGGAAAAGAGCATGCCGTAGAACTGCTCAAAATCAAAGCTTCGAAACTTTAGATTGCGGCGGGTGAACAACCTGTTGCAAAACGCCTATCCGGGCGTGCAACTCGGGCCTCGGTAACTAAGTTGTTGAAGGCGGCCGGCCGGTAGGGGTTTGATACAATTTCCCAATGAAATCTTCGTCAAAGGCTTTTTCTTGGGCGGCATTGTGGCTCTATTCCTTTTAGGGCCCCGACACGTATTGGCTGTAGATAAATGGCGAAACGAAGGATCGGAGGGAGCATGAGGCCGACAAGTCGTCCCAATGTCGCAGCCGCTTCAGCGAGCATCACCAAGCGGATTCAAGAGCTGGGTGATTGGAGAGGAGAGACCCTCGCTCGTGTCCGTCAGCTCATCCACGACGCCGACCCCGACATCCAGGAGGAGTGGAAATGGATGGGAACCCCAGTCTGGTCCCATGACGGCGGCATCTGCACAGGGGAATCGTACAAGCAGGTCGTGAAGCTCACCTTCTTTCGCGGAGCCTCCATCAAAGACGCGAAGAAGCTCTTCAATTCCAGCTTGGAAGGGAACACGCGGCGTGCGATCGACCTTGGCGAAGGGGAGAAGATCAGCGAAGCTGCCTTCAAGCAGCTCATCCGCGCCGCGGTAGTGGCTAATTCGGAAGCGCGCGCTCAACGCGAAACCAAGAAGAAGTAAGCCAGACTCTCAAGGGTTTAATTCATGAGTACAGCGAGTTGGAAAAATAAACGGGGTGAACGGGCGCTCTTATTAGCGCTGTTCGTTCCGGTGCTTGGGGCCAACATTTGGTGCGCCGTCAACACCGCGAAGATCGTCGCGCAACAAGCCGTTATCAAAGAGGATTATGCCCTCGTCAATAGCATTCGCAACGGCCTCTTATCCGTGGACGTTTGGAAGGAACATATTCAAGATATCGTAGGCGAGCGAATCACTCATCTCAGATTCTCCAAGCAAGAAGAGGCGGCTCTGAAGATCGAGATCGAAAACGTGATCAAGGCGATGATCGACGAAGCGAACACCGTCATGCATAAGGATCAAACGACGTTTCGCGGAAAAGTGAGGAAGTTGGCCTTTAAAACGTTTGTTCCCGCCTTGAGCAAGGAGACCCCCGAGATCGCGGTGAGCGTGGTTACGGAGATTCAAAAACCGGCCAATCTCGAGAAGCTCAAAATGTTGGCGCTTAACCAACTGAATAATTACGCGGAGCAAACCCATGACAACATCCCGACAGGTTCGTCTCTCGACCCCATCCTGAAGAAATATAACTCAAATAGCCCGGAGGATTTTAACGGGCGGGCAGCTAAACTTCTTGGCTCGTTGCAGAATAAGATCCAAAGGAATACGTCGGTGATGATTGGGAGCCTCTTCCTGATTCTGTTCGCTTGGTGGCAGGCCCGAAAAAGGCGTGACCTTCACAAAACGTTGTACGTGTTGTCGGTGGCATTGGCCTTTATTTTACTGCTCTCGAGCCTTTCTTTGCCCCTGATCGACATCGACGCGCGAATTAAAAACGTCGATTTTTCTCTTTTGGGAAAGCATCTCCAGTTTAATAACCAACTTCTGTACTATCGAAGCAAAAGCATTATGCAGATGGTCAAGGTGTTGATCGCCTCAGGGAAGGCGGACTCGAGCTTTGTGGGCGTGCTGCTTCTCCTCTTCAGCATCATTTTTCCAATCGCCAAATTACTATGCACTCTATTATCGCTGCTTGGGGGCGCGAGATTTAGGGATAATAGAGTCGTTCACTTCTTTGCCTATAAATCCGGTAAATGGTCCATGGC
>JBBSDO010000131.1:0-7919 GCA_038241515.1 Elusimicrobiota bacterium
CGCCTTTTGTCCGACGTAGCTCATCTCCCACGCGGGACAGCCCTCGTCATGCAACCTCGGTGGAGGCTGGAGGATCCTTCGAATCGCCAGTTTCACGCTCAAGTAGGCCACCCTGAGCCTCGGTAACGTAAACGCGTGATGCCGCCAGTGGTGGGTCAGGTATGCCTGCGTTTCTCCCCTTGCGGCAGCTGCGCGCAGCCAGCTACTCCGAAGAAGTCGGGAAGCATCGGGGTGATGAACGACTTTGGCTTCGGCAATGTATTTCATTCGCGCGCCCATCACGAGAAGTTGCCAAGAGAACAATGTGTCCTCTCCGAAACCTGAGACACCCGGCCCGAGCTTGGTATCGAAGCCTTCCAATTTTTCAAGGGCTTCCCGGCGAACTGCCATGTTCGCTCCAACCAATTCCGGTTGCCGCGGATCGATATGCGTTTCGGCCAGCCAGTGTTTGTGGATTTGCTGCATCCAATTCCGTTCCAAATGCGGCGCAAGATCGATGTGTCCCACGACTGCATCCGCTTCGTTTTGAAGGAGTGGGGCCGTCAGTTTCGTTAACCAGTCAGCTTGGGGTCGCACATCATCGTCGGTAAATACAATCACTTCTCCATTAGACGCGCGACAGCCAATGTTCCGAGAAAGACTTAATCCCACGTCCGGGTTAAACATCCCCCGAAGCGGAAGCGTCGAGTGCGAATACTTTTGAATGATTGACGAAGTCTCGTCCGAGGAGTCATTATCGACCACAATCAATTCAACGCTGCAATTCTCTGGGATTTCCAGACAATTCAACGCCGCCAAGGTTTGGTCGAGCGATCTTGCCCGATTCCGTGTGCTGATGATGATCGAAACCCCGCCGAAACCTTGCATTGCAGTCTAATGTCCGAGCCCTCTAGCCCGCCGGGAGAAGAAAAACTTATCGACCGAACAAGCGATTCTTGCGCGAATGTTAGGAAGGAGAACTGCAATTCTCTTAGCGATTTTCCAACCGAAGATCGCTTTAAGTGCCCGATACTTCGCACGCATCTCAGGCTCGGTTAGTCGGCCGCCGAACGATTCAGCCAGGGCAGTAGCACGGTTCACGATCTCCGGGTATTCGGGGTAAAAATGGATCATCCACCTTTGAAGATAGTTCACACAAGCCGCCCTCGACTGCGCATCGTTGCGCAGTTCAAGGAACCTCTCGATTTGCTTTTCCATAGAGGAGAACTGCGACGAGGCTGCTCGATCTCCCGCTTGGGCCCGGCTGAGACTGCCAAGGTTGGCTTGGCGGACGTAGAGGGATGCTTCGGGAACAAAAAGAATTTCGTCACTCGAAGCGACGATGCGCGAAACATATTCCCCATCATCATCCATCGTGAGATTCTCATCCCACGGGCCGGCCTTTTCAGCGATGTCTCTACTGACCAACCACGTCTCGATCGCCATCCAGGAATTATGGTTAAACTTTCGACGAAACCATTCGTGCGGTGTCAAAGACTCCCAGAGATCACTGCGCGCAGGCCTGGCTTTTTCTTTCCGAAAATAAAAGCGCGACCACGAGCAAGAGAGAAGGACTCTCTCGGAAGATTGGGATCGACGTAACGCCAAATCTCGGAGCTGAATCTCAATTTTTTGGGGATGTAAAACGTCGTCGGCGTCGAGCCACTGAACATAGTCGCCTTTGGAGAGCGAAAGCGCGGTGTTGCGAGCGGCACTGGCACCTCGACGATCACCAGAGGTAACAAGTAATCTCGAACACTTAAACGCCTCGGCCACCTCGCGCGTTCGGTCAGTTGATCCGTCATCGACAACAATGATTTCAGTCGTATCCCAAGTCTGGCCAAGCGCCGACTCTATAGAGTCCCCTATCCAGTGTTCCGCATTGTACGCGGGGATAAGAATGGAAACGAGAGGAGGCACAAATCGGGGAGCAGCTCTCCTCGGCGTCGCAGGCTTTAGCGACGGAGGATCCGAGAGTGTTCAAAGCTAAGGCGCGACCACTCGAAGAGCCGACGGAGCACTGATGCCCGAGAGGTTACCTAGTCGAATCTTAGCAGGAATATCCGATACCATCGGATTGCGATCTGGGCCGATCGGTGGAAACGCGACCGAAACTGGCCACCACGAGGGCGTGCTGCCGTAATACAAACTTCTTGGGATTGTGTGGTCAGCGTTGTTCGGATCCCAAGTTATCGACTTCTTCACAAAGTCGTAGTTCCCGTGCCGGATCAGCGTCGAAACAACATTGCTGTCGAAATATTCTGGATTCGACGGATTTGAATCAGTGGTCGGAAAAGTCTGTTGACTAGCGTTCGGGTAACCGAGCTTATAGATCACGCCGTCTTGGTAAGACAGGCCGCTTGCTTCATAGACTGAGCCATAACTCGAAACGCCGAAGACGTTGCCTACCACGCTGTAGTAAGGCGACCACTTCGAGACAATGATACACGCCTCTCCCAAGTAAAGAGAGCGATCAAATTGTCCTGAGGCAAAATTACGAAAGATCGTCCCGTGAGAAGAGCTTCCGTAGTAGCCGTCAGAGGCGACGATGTTTTGCGCCATGTTCCCCTCGTAGAGATTGAACATGTTGTGCGGGCCATGGTTGTCGAGGATGGCGAAGCCGGCTGTCCCAACTCCGCTTCGCTCATCTAGGCAGTAATTATAGCCAATGACATTACAAGAGCAGCCACCGCCCCAGTCACCAAGGATGATCATTGGATAACCAGCACGGACAAGAATGTTATCTTCAATCAGGTTCCAGCAGCAGTTCTGGTAAAGGTCAAGTCCTTCGGATTTCGGCGTCGTCTCATCGTGCATGTAACACTGTCTTACTTCGCAATTAACGCCATCCTGAAGCCAAATCGATCGCTGGAATGGGTGACTGAATTCGACGTTCTTCACCCAGCACCCGTATGTTTGGATAAACCAGATCGGATGAGAGGACGACCCCTTGGTCTGATCGATTGTGAGGTTTTCAATTCCGCAACCGGTCGTGACGAATTTCCACACAGTTAACATCGGCGCGTTGGTCATGTCGATTGGCAACGGATGCTCGATTGTAACTGAGGTCGAAGTCTTTGCCGTTGCTTTGAAAGTTAGAGCCATCAAACGGGTCTTGTCGTGACCGCAGTCGTTCGGCCCGCTTCCGTAATAGGTAGGATTGTAGCGCACGTAGTCGGGATTCAATTGCGTAATCGTAACGAGATTCCCTACGCTGACCGTGGTCGTGTCAGACATCGTTAAGACCTTACTCCCCGCCGTCGCTCCGGAACTGACCGAGACGGTAGGCAAAGGATTGGGCCAATCCCCGTTCGTATAGAATTGAGCCCCACCTAAGCAGTTGATCGTGGTTTGAGTGGGCCCCGAGCCACGCAGCGTGACATTACTTCGAAGAAGAATCTGATTTGAAATGGTGAAGGCGCCGGGATTGAGAAGCACTGTTTGCTCCGGTTTGCAGTTGTTGAGGGCGGACTGGATGGCGGCCGTGTCGTCCCCGCCACTGGGTGATAGTGTTGTGGAAATGGTGTCTCGCGCCGGGATGCCCCCGACGACACCGACTGCCGTGCCTGGCGTTCGATCCGGCGATCGATCTGCAGGGACGACCGACGCACGAGCGCCATACCCCGCAAAAACCCAAAGAATTAACGCCAAACGGGTAGCTCGCACATATCTATGTTTTGACGCTAAAGTTCCCTGCGCAGCGGGGGTTTTAGTAGAGACCACGATCTTCATCACGGACACCCTAAGAAAGCACGATATGGGCCATATTGAGGTGCCAGCAACCGCACAGGCGTCAATTCTTACCGGCGATGATGGAAAACGAGCGACCCACCGGCGAAATCTGGGCTCCTGATTTCGACGCCATTCTGACCACAGTCTCAAAAAACTGCGGAGTGCAACCGAAGCGTGTCGGATCGTCACTGATGTCATGAGTGGCAAAGACTAACCAACCATTAGCCTCGGCACTTCTCTCAATCAATGCCTTCACCGTGTCAACTTCGTCTCTGCTCTGTTCGAGAAAGAAAGCATTGACGTAATTACAATCAAGAGCGCGCTGATTGAACCTTTGCCCGCCGCCCCGACAGCACCCAAAATATCGGCCCGCTACTCTCTTGTTCGCCGGCCGCGGCACCTCGACGGGATAGGACATCGTCGACATAGTCACGCCAGGAAATAGGTCAGATAGTGCCGCTTGATTTCTTTGGATCGAGTCCTCAAAATTATCTGGAGAGGTTTCCCACGCGTTCGAATGATAAAAAGTGTGGCATCCAACTTCATGGCCAGCCTGAATGATCGCTTCGATGTCAGCGAGATCAAATATTCGTCCGGTAGGGGCGTGAGTTTCCGTCAAGCCAAATGAAGCATAAAATGTCCCAAGGACATCGTATTGGTGTAAGATCTTCGCCCCAATCTGAGCGGCACTTGCGGGAAAATCGTCGAAGGTGAATGAGATCAAGGGTGCATCGTTGAGCATCGCCTGAGGGCACGTCGCAAGGCGCGACGAGATTTCACGTCGCGCCTTCGCATAGATTTTCTTTAGCACACGCATCAACTCTCGCCGTTAACTCACACTGCGACGACTTCGTGAGTCCGCGTTCCGGTCTTCTCGATATCTTCATTCCTCGATCTCGATAATGCTCGAAACCGGGCCTGACCTGAATCAATCGTCAGCAAGAGAAAACTGAACCATAGCGGAGATCTACGTGCGAATACCGACTCAGAAACATTGTAGATAAGAAGCATTACGAAGTAAGCCAATGCCAGTCTCCCCCAGGCAGATCCTTCAAGGAATAATCGGAGAACCCGCCGTCCAGCGAAAAACATGAGGATCGCAAGAAAACCACACTCCAGAAGTCCCCCATCTAGGTACGTCTCCAAATAGCCGTTATGGGCGCTCTTCACGTCAAAGTGCTTGGTGCCGTAGTCGACGCCTTTGTAGATTTCCCAGTACATCATGTAGCCTGCACCAACGATTGGGCTGACAGGCTGTTCTTTGATTCCTTCCCAAATATCCGTTCTTTCTGTTAAGCTACGATCGCGGCCTAAAAGCTCTAGAACAGAACCGGAAAGATCCAGCGCCGAATCAAGGAGAAAAAAACTAGGGGCCGCCACTAGGAAGACTGCAACCGTTCTCTTAGGATTTCCCCGGAGGAGCGGAAGCTTCTCACTGAAGATAATGAGCGATCCTATCGCCAAACACAAAAGCGATGTTTTGCTATCGCATGTGATAAGTAGCCACACTCCCGTCGCCAAGGAAATCCAGGACGGTAGAGAGCTTGTCTTTCGCAGCTGTGGTTCTTCCTTATTGTTCTTTCTCTGGGCGAGTTCTGCTAAAAGGAAAAGCCCGAAAACTAAGACTATCTCGCCCAGACTATTTTTCTGCCCCGTCACTCCAGTGTAAGTCGCACCGCCTTGGTGAGCGTACACTCTCCCGATGGATGGAAAATATTTGATCACAATGACGGACATCGGAAACAGCACGTAAGCGCAGCGGCAATAGGTCGCTCGCGCCGCCTCTACCCAATTCACTTCCGTGAGCAAGAGGAGGCAAACCGGGAGCGTCCCAATTTCTTTGGTCCAGCGTCTGAAGCAGACAAAGGGATAGGGCGCCCAGAACGCGCTAATCGCAAGAAAGAGATAGAAGAGTACGAGCGCTTGGTTCTTCCCAAAAAACAGACCCCATCTGAAGCCCCTTTTCGATAGAATGAAGATACTCAAAGCAATTTGAGTCAGGAAGACGATCCTGTCGAAAACGTTTCCCTCGAGGTCTCCCGAATCATTACTGGAACCAATTCTGATTCCTAACCAGAAAGAAAGAGGGTGAGAGCCCAAGATTAGCAACCAAAAGAGAACAATCCACGTTGCGGGCGAAAACTTGGGGCGCGCTTTGTTGTCTCGCTTCCATAACCAAACGATCACGGGCAACGAAATCAACAATGAAATAGCGGGACTC
This sequence comes from Elusimicrobiota bacterium, assembly GCA_038241515.1. Taxonomy (GTDB): domain Bacteria; phylum Elusimicrobiota; class Elusimicrobia; order 2-01-FULL-59-12; family 2-01-FULL-59-12; genus JBBSDO01. Next base: position 5,933 of record JBBSDO010000131.1, read on the forward strand.
ATTCGGGCCTGGAATTTTTTACATTGGACGCTCGGCGATTGGTTTGATTCCAACCGACGCTAAGAGCCGCCCGACGTGGTCCATTAATTTCACGCTATATTTCATGACCGCCGGAGGCCAGCAGACCGCGAGAGCGCAAATCGCAGCTGTGTACAAAGGGACGGCCACGATCGATTTGAAGATCGCTCCTTTGCGCGCGCTTTTATGTTGAAAGGAATTTTTCCCTCGTAGAAGCGCTCGCTTGAGAAGAAAACCTGCCCTCAGTCTGTTAGTCGGGACTGCCTCCCAAACTGGCGCCTCATCGCACCACACGAATTTACCACCCGCTTCGATCGCACGACGAAAAAAATCTTGATCCTCTCCTCCGGTCCCAAACTCTTCCTGAAACGGGACGACTAGGTTCCTCAACGGCCCAGTCCACATCAAGACATTCCCCGTCCGGCACTCTTCCCAGCGAAGTGTCGTTCCAGTCAGATACCTCGGGCGATCATAGAACCTTCCCGTCCGAACCCAACGTGGCGGTGAAACCTCGTAGTCCGGTAAAACCGGTCCCAGAACACCATCCACCTTGAACTCATCGAGGGTTGTGTAAAGCGTGTCTAACCATGAAGATGGCGGTATCTCGTCATCATCGATAAACGCGATCATTTCACCAGTCGCTCGCGACACCGCCGTGTTACGCGCCAGAGCGATATTTCGCGTCGGCTGAATTATATAATCGACAGCAAGGTGAAGAGTCTCTTGCGCCTGTTCAACTATTTTCTTTGCTGAACCGCCCCCGTCGTTGTCGACAACCACTATCGAGAGCTTAAACCGTTCCCGCGTAACCTGCCGTCCGATCGCACTCAGGAGAGCTTGCAACTTGTCCGGTCGCTTGAAAGTGCAAATGCAAACGGCGACACTGGGCACCTCAGTGGCACTCATGTACGATCGATGAGAATTCTCTGTAGAATTTCTAATCCCAGAAGCTTATGTAACTCGGTGGTGTAGTTTTCCTGTCCGGAGGTATGAGCCCTAATAAGACGCTCGCTTGCACCAGGCAGTAGATAGCCTCGGCGCCTACTTCTTTCGTCTAGGAGAATTTGCCTCAAGAATTCCCCCAGCCGGTCCCGGTACCAGAGCCGGAAGTGCGCGAACTTCTGCCACCCCAGAAATGCTCGATCGAAACGCAGCCAGCGGAAATAACTGTCAATCCTGGAGGCCCACGAAGGCATTCCGTAATCGTACCCATATTCCCCCTTCGCAAGGACTTCGCAGAACGCCCCCCTCAATCTATCGAAGATCGAATTCCGCCCCAAGATAACCCCGCGGTCATTTGGAATTAGAGCTAGCTCTGGGCGGCCTTTCCTTATCAGGCGGTAGATCGCATCCAGCCTTTCCCCGGGGGAACTCGGAGCCCGAAAAGCAAGCTTAACCAACTCGTTGTCCAAGAACGGGGTCTCTACGCGCAATTGAGATCGCTCAATCGACAACCTCGCAAAATGATGCCACGGCACCTGCTTAAAGGCGATGAAAGTTAGAAGATCAACCGAGGCTTCGCTAGCATAGCGCGTCGAAGCTTGGTTGATGAGCTGGACAAAATGATGTTGTAGAATCGAAGGACTGAAACGCCTTGGACGAAAAGCGACGTGTCGTCGTAGTATTTCCGAGCCATAGTTCCCGGTCAAACGAACAGGCGAGATCTCGCGAGCGACCTTGTTAAGGTACAATTCAACGGCGCCCGAAGAGTCCATCGTTCCCTCACTAATTCGAGCTACGTCGAATGCCAGCTTCGCAAAGTCAGTGAAGAAGTCCGAGCCAATCTTAATTGTTCGATAAGGCTGGCTACACGTTTCAGCAATCCGGCGAGCCACCCGGACATCGGCAGACTCACGATATTCTCCGGAAAAGGTATAGCATGGAAGCGACCCCCGAGAGGTACGCTCCCAAGCCATGATCATACGTCCATCGAGACCTCCAGTCAGAGACATTCCTCGACTCGACTCAG
>JBBSDO010000132.1:0-7904 GCA_038241515.1 Elusimicrobiota bacterium
ATCAGTGGTTTGGAGAATTTTGTAGTAAAGATCTTCCTGCCGCTCAAGATCGCGAACCGCTCTTGTGACTGTTTCCCAGCGATAGTCTTTGTCATGGCCTTGCGCCTTCATATCCGCATGCGCGGCGGCGTCTGCCACCTTGAAATCGGAAGTGGCGTCATCGCTCAAATAGCCTTGGGTGTGTAAGGCCCGTTTGTAAATCTCCGGAGAGGGAGGCGTTTCTTCCGTGTGTCCCCAGGAAGAGGGCTGATACCAAAGCGTTGTCCGGCGTGAATCCAAAGCCTGCCGAAGGATCCGCCGATCATCCATCGCTTGGCTGAAGGACTTCACCGGCGACAAATCGGCGTGAAGGTCCGCAATCTGAGTTTGCACACCTTTTAAAAAGCCCTTTAATTCCCGTACGCGAGCGGCACGCTCCGCAGAATCAACCTTCGGGTTGGCGTACAATTGGTACATCTCTTTACTGGCCGCCACGGCTTGCCCATGCAATCTATAAATCTGTTGCTGCTTGTCTAACGCTTTGTCTTGGACCTCCATTTCATGATGTTCTCTGCGCTGATCAGCCGATGTGGCATTCTTCAGAGCCTCCATCCGCACTTTTAGAGCGGCGCGCTGTTTTATAATGGCCTCGCCCTTACCCTTCAAGATGCTCGCTAGGGACTGATCGGTACCATCGTTTGAAAGCTGCGTAAGCATCTGCTTGTACGATTCCACTTGGTTTTTGCGCTCGCCTAACGCTTTGCGCTCAGAGTCCACAAGACCCGGACGGGCGGACTCATGCTCGGTCTTTTGGATATCTTCCTCAGCTTGCTTCACTGCTTTAGACATCTCATCTACGGCTTGCTGAGGGATCGACATCGTCTGCGCCACGGCCGCGGGGACTTGCATCAGGGCTCCGGCAACTCCAAACACAACCTTGGGCCAACGCGACTCTTTCTCTTCGGGATTACTGGCGGCGGGTTTCGGCGTTACGATGGTTTCGGCTTTCTGTTCCTCATCAGAGCCGGCAGTCAGCTCCGGCGATACAGGTGTTTCTCCTGGGCGCTCATGGTCGGAGGGCGCACCGACAGGTTGCCTAAACGGTGAGATCGTTTTATCGCGCAATCGTTTTATGACGCGTTGGCGCGCCGCTGCTCTGGCTTCCGTAAAGAGTCTGGCCTTTCCCAGGGAATCGGGCTTAGGAATATTTTTGGTTTCTAGCGCCCGATTTATTGCCTCTAAGAGAGTATCGTTAGCGGCTTTGTATTCCTCTCCTTTTGCATAAACGAGCGCCATCAAAGTCGCATCCGACAATCCGTTCACCACTCCGGGAATCACGTTTCCACCCAGCACGCTAGAACCCGTCATCTTCTTTGCTCCAAGCACCAACAACATCATGATGGCCACTACGATGGCACTATGCCAGGCAAATGCCGAGGGGAGCGGAGTGGCAGACTTTAGGATATCGCTCAGAAAATTAAGGGTTACCAGGAAGGCTCCCATGACCCCAGCAAGAATCAATAAAATGCCTCGGCGTTGCCACATGCCGCCCAAAATATCTCCGCGTTGCGGGTATCGATATGAATGTCCTTCCGCCGCGGCAGCGACGAGCAGCTTCGCATTGGCTGCGCCCAATCGCCAAATAAGAAACCGCGTAAAAACCGGAAGAAGGGTGGATCGCGAAATCCGCATCGAAACTAACCGCATACTCGCTTCAACTATTCTCAGCTCAAGCACATTTAGTTGATAGCCGCGGCCCACTAACCGAAGACCCGCGGTTTGCGTTTCTTGGGCGGCACTCGACAAGGCCAGAGAACTTATTGCAGCCGCTTCCTGATCGTCGGCGAGCATCGTGTCGACCACCGCAGCAACCTCGACTTGCCCATTTATGCGGGGCGTCAATTTCTTTATTCCGTTCCACAAATCGAATACGTGAGAGCGCAGCCAGGGGTGGCTGTAGTGCCCTTGGTACACTTTGCGGACTTGCGTGATGTCCTCGACGTCCTGCAGCCTTTGTCCCGCTTCAGAAGCCGCAGCCACCGCCAATCGATAAAGGTTTGTTTTTTGATTTGGAATGAGCAGGAGTTGGCCATGCTCGAGAGCACTATCGAGAGCGTGGTATATCGTAAGCGTAGCGGCCGCTCTTGCCGCTTCATCGCCAAAGGCTAAACCCAACATCGTTTCCGTCGAGAGCGCTTCGACGACGTTCATGGCGATATCAGCCAACGCTTCGTTGAAAAGCTGTTCTGAGGAAATCGTCTCAGTGACCACGGCAGGGGCGGGGGCGACTGTTTCAGGAGCAACCTGCACTGCGGCGACTGCCGCCGGTTCTGATAGGCCGCCGATGGCGATGGATCCTTCGCTTGAAGCGGATCGACTCGCGTGCTGCATAGGAGATTCCAAAATCATGCATAGGATCTCTTCCTGAATGTGGTCTGCCATCGCTGCGAAAAGCTTTTCTGACTCTATTTTGAATTCACGGAAGGGATCTTTTTGTGCGTAGGAACGCAAGCCCGTGGAGGAACTCGCGTCATTCAAGTCCTCTAGAAAGTTACTCCAATTGTCGTCCATGACGGATAGGGCGGCGTCCCTCCAACCTTGATCGGAGCCGGCTGCCTTTAATTTCTGCCGAAGCTGCGATTCCAGCCAAAGGCGCAAATTTTGTGTTGGCGTATTCCTCGATCGAGCCCATTCAGTCCCATTCGTGACTACCCACGCACGCATCCAGGCCGGCATACGGTCCATCGCGTCACCGATATTCGGCGCATCGTTAAACACTGAATCTAAGTACGGTTTCAGCAGCTCGGACAGAGCCGCGGAAGCATCGAATGAGGGATTAAATACTCTCCGGCGCTCGGCAAAGTATTGTGTTTGCCACTGAGAGCGGATTTGATCGTACTTGAGCATTTGAAGACGCTCTTGGAATTCGATTTCTTCAACTTTGCTCCGAGCCTTTTCTATCAACGCGTCCAAACGCTTGCTGTGTATTCCTGCCACATCGGCTCCTGCTGGAACACCTGGAAAAGCTTTTTTGAAAGCTTTCTCGGCTTCTTTTTCCATACCGGCCTTTTTAAAAAAGGTATCGTCAGGAGAAACTTTCATGCGACTTTCACCGGGATCTCCATTTCGGGCAGCACGTCCGCCGATCTGAACTTCTTCGGCTCGTGACACAAGGCGTGGAATTTCTACGAGCAACCCACCTAGGCCGACGACTTCTTCCTTGGCGATGCGTTCCTCGACAGGAGACCGTCCCGGCAGATCCCCGCCCAACTTAATATCGGTCCCACGGCCTCCCATATTCGTAGCAACGTTGATCATGCCTCGTTGGCCCGCATGGACTGTGAAGGCCTTGGTTTCTGCTCGGGTTTTCTCGGCGTTTAAGGTCTGGAGCCTTCCGCCAAGCTGCTGTACGACGGGTTCAAGTTTTTTCTCTAGGGCGTTTGAGTCGGTAACAGATTCGGCGGCGATAAAAAAGGGCTGCCCTTTGCTTTCACGGACGTCCTGAATGACACTATTTTTGGAGGCAGCGTCAGAAGGGAAAAAGACCGCGGACTTCTGGATACGTTTGGTTGCTACATGAGTGGGAATGGTTACCACTTGGAGATGATAAAGGCCTTCGAGGTCCCGTTGCGCTTCACGAGCCGATCCGCTCATTCCGCTCACTTTCTCGAAAAGCTGAATGAGATTCTGCACTGTAATGCTGGCGATCGCGCGGTTCTCGTAAGTGAGGGGACTTTTATGCTTCGCTTCTAATGCCTGATGGAGGCCGTCTTGATACGAGCGTCCGGGCAGTGGATAGTGGGTCATCTCATCGATGAGGATGATTTGGCTTCCATTCTTTGCGTGAAGGTCCACTAGGTAATCTTCACCCTCCGTAAAAAGGTGACGGGCTTTTAGCGATTGGGTGACTTGATGTTTCACAAAGTTTTCCAATAAGGATTCCGGAAGTTCGGAAGCTTCTATTCCGACGTACTTGGGGAAAAGCATTCGGGCCTGCTCAAGTGCATTTTGGACGCCATGATCAAAAAGGGCCGCGGTTCGTTTTTTTTTGTCCGCGCTAAAGTCGGCGAGCTTTTTTTCTTTCCCTTCCTTGAGACTCGCAGCGATCGCATTGGCCATGTCATAGAGTCCCGAACGGATGCGGTTTATTTCGCCCTCACCATTAATGCCGTGCGCGGCCAGGATTGCCGTTAAGATCGCAGGAAGTTGGGCTTGGGCGAGTATTAGGGGGGTGCGAGCATCGAAAACGGCTGCGGCGTCGATTTCGTCGATGACAATGGAATCAAACTGCAAGGAACCGTTCTCGCGGTAGGGGAGAACCTGATCATCTGTTTTCTTCGCATTAAAATCATGCAGATAATCAAAGCCAAATTCCGTCAACGTTCCGTAAATCACGTCTGTCGGATGTTTAGCGTCCGTCCCCCGATATTGTTTGCGACGTTCCGCCCTATCCGTTATCTTATTTTGGATCAGGCCGACGTGCATCCCCAGGGCGTGGTAAATTTCTTTCATTTCGTCTACGCCGTTTTCCGCCAATTGGTCGTCTCGAGTGGCGACGAAAACTTTTTTGCCCTGAATGACATCCAAATAGGCTTTCAAGGGCGTTACCCAGGTCTTCCCTTCACCGGTCTTCATATCGGCGACTTTGCCCTGACTTAGGATTATGCCGGCCATCAGCTGCACGTCGTAGTGGCCTTGATTTTCTTTTTTCTTGGGGTCCTGGCGATCCGTCTTACTGAGATAGGCGGCAAGCTTGACAATCGCAAACGCTTCCGGCAATACCGCGCTCAACGGCTCGGTCTTAAGGCGATTGGCAAGGTGCTGGCGCTTGGCGGGCAAAATTTGGTCGAGGATACTTCGAATGGAAGGATCCGTCGTCGATGCGTTTATATCTACTTTCAGCTCTTTCAGCAATTTCGAAAATTCACCTTTAATCTGCCCGATCGCTTTTACTAAATCCTTGTCGTGCCGCGTTATCTCGCCATCCTGTTCACTTTGAAGGGCGGCAGCCGAACGCGAGGAGTCTGCGCGGATTAGAAATCGCCGAACTCGCCGAAAGGTCTGAATGATTCCGGTCACGTCGGAATCTGCGGCAAAGGGAGTCGTCTTCTCCCTCAACGTGGCTATCACGAAGTAGCTGAAAATGGCTAAAGTCCCGGTATACGCGAATGCGGCCGGAGAAATGAGGGCAAAAGCCACCAATCCGATCAGGAGAGGAATGGCTTTTTGGGCCGAGTCAAATCCGAGGGAGGGTATGGCCCTCGGACGGGTTGGCATTGGACCCCTTTCTGCCGTGCTATTCTCAAATATTCCCAGGACCGAGAAGCGATGCCTCGGCGACGCCGATAGAGAGGCGGATGACTTGGGGCTAGGCCTTCTCGTTCGAGAGGAGCGACGGCGGCGCTTGACCCAGGTCAGCGCTCCTCCCACAAAAGCAAATCCCATTGGAATCCCCCATGACGATCCCGAGGAACGCGGGGAATTTGTCAGGCTTGACTGGCCGGCCAAGGAGGTCTTCGCATTGGCCTTTCGGTTTGGGGGCACCGCCGCTCGTGAAGTACCGGACTGAGGCGCGGGCCGTGAGGTTTGGAGAGTTGCGGGATCTAAAGCCGGTGCCGCTGTCACTGGAGAAGGTCGGCGGGGCCCGCTATGGGTATTCCCAGCGAGCTGAGCAACAACAACCATAGGTGAATGTATTTCGGATCGTTGCGCGGCTTCTTTGCGGAGGGCGCTTGCCAGTTGGGCCGAGGCCCGTTTGGTCTGGCGGGCGCCTTTTTTCAGCGCGAGCAGATGCAGCTTCCGCACCCGCTCTTGGATCTGGCGGTCTTTGAGCTGGGGAGAATGCCAAAGTTGGTTGACCTGCCAGAGGACATCTTCGGCTGGAGCGCGCTTCAGGGAGTCGAGCGCCTCTATGACCCATTGCCTCTGGGCATCCACGGCAGCCCGTGATTTGGCCTTGTCTAAGCCACTTTTTCCGGAAGTCGCCTTGCTAAGCGCAGGTGCGAAGGACGGTCCCTGCTGGGTCTGCACCTGATGAGGTGACAGAATCCCGCTTTTCGCGGGGTTTTTTCCGGAGCCAGCTGTATGCAGCAGCAGCGCCGAGGCGGGTACGGCCGCTAAAGCAGCCACTGCCACGCGACGGCGCAGACCGACTAGAGCCGTCTTAAACCATTCCTGGATGCGAACACGGTGATGATATCCGACAAAAATCACTCCACCGATGAAGAGTTCGGCTAGTGCAATTTCGAATGGAGGCTGAAGAATCAAATGGGCGATCGAAGCGCTGGCTGAGGTCACTTGATCCAAAAATGAGTGCCAACCGCTCACTCCAGAGTGAACATTGTTAGCGATCGTATGAGCCTGCCCGGCCACGGGATGGAGCTTCATGAGGGATTCCGCTGGGACCGTGGGGACATGCTCGGCAATCGCTTGAATGCTCACGGATGCCTTGTTCGAGAGAGCCTGCATAATATTGACGGTTGTGTTCGCCTGGGGTGTGCCGAACAGGGTTTGCAGGTGTTCCCCGGAAACGATTCCTGGAAACTCTTTGGCCACCCCTACCCAGGTATCCTGGCTCGCAGTTTTTGCGCTCCATTTACCAAAATGCACAAGACCGCCGACCCGGTCCACGGTGTGCGCTAGACCGAGCACGGGCGTCAGCACGAACGAGGAGGCGATCTTAACCCACCGAGGAAAACCGCTGATCGATTGGTATACCGTTTTTGCCAAGCGTTGAATGTTCGACAGGAGGCCGAGAATCTGATCGGGAAAGCTCACCACTCCGCGCGTAGAGGCTGGTGAGAACCATTTCGGCAAGGACTTTGCGACGACGAAAACGCGGGGGAAGGTGACGCGGATGGCACGTGATTGGAATAGCTTGATCGCCAGAGAGCCGCGGAAGTTCGCGGAATCAAAAGCCGCTACGGTTTCGTGTGGAGGCTCCGTGAGGCTGCGGATATAGAGTTCCTCTTGGTCCAGGCGATCGACGGTGGGTGCGATGACCGCAAATGAGATTCCGCGAGTCTTTAAAGCATGGGCGATGGAGGCCGTGTGAAACCCACCCGTGACAAGAACAACTGGGCTCATAACGGATTCCTGAGCGTGGACCGCGCCGCTCACGTTCCTCGGCCCTTGGCTCCCTTTGCTAATCTGCTCGAGCAGATTCTCCGTCATGGCGCCGTTACGCGCTTCGGCCGCCTTGTAAAAACGCTCGCCAGAAGCGATGGCACCGTTGAAGAGCGCGCTGCCGTGCGGCGTTAGCGCACGATGCTCAGAATATTCGATCCATTCATTATCGAGAAGCTTTAAAGAAAGGAGTCTCTCTGTGAGCTCAAGGTGATGGCGCAGTTGCGGCGCGGCGCCCGGCATGAGAAGTTCTTTTAGACTCTTCCATTCGCGGGCCGAGCCTAGCCCGGCATGGTACAGGTCCTGGAAAGCTTCGACGTTGGCCAAATAGAGAAGAGGATCATCTACACCAGCGAAATGAATGGGCGAAAGCCGACCTTTCCCAATTTCCGCCGCGGCCATATCGGCGCCGGAAAGCAGGGCCTTGGAAAGCAGCCCTTCCATCGCACGGCGTCGCGTGCGCCCCCGGGGAATAGAGCGCAAGTGAGACACATCACAGGTCCCGAAAGCCGCCTCGGTAAAGAGGTCATCCGCGTTATAGCGGTAGTGGAGATGCTGAATAAGTCCTGAAATATTTTTCTGAACTCCGACGTTGGCGTGAAGGTCTTGAATGAGAACAACAAAGGACTGGGTCGGAGGTACCGCGGGTCGGAGGGTCGGTGAATTGGAACTATGATTTTTCTCCGATCCGCCCATCCTCGCCTCCCCTGACCCCGTCGTTGCCATCCACCGATCTGTCACAGCGCCAAGATGCGCAGGGACGGAGAGCATGGCGAGATCAGACGAAAATGAAGCGTGTA
>JBBSDO010000133.1:0-7894 GCA_038241515.1 Elusimicrobiota bacterium
ACTGTCAGCCAATCAACCCACGACTGAAGATGGAGCGGATTTAGGCGGAGGGTTCCCAACGTTGGAAATGATGAATCACAGTGAAGTCACCGCCGTCGCCATAACCGCCTAGAAACAAACTTTCAAACTAACCGAAAAGCGGTCGCCAGAGGTTTGGCGACCGCTTTTTTATATTTAATACGCGAATAAAAGTCATTTTTCTGACTCTAAAGGATGATGAGACCTTTCCTCTTCCTCCTATTTGTTTGCGTGAGCCCCTCCTTCGCGGTTCCTCAAGCGCTCTTCTCGAGAGATGGCATACAGCGCCGTTTGGTACTTCTGATCAACGGCTGTCAATCCCGAATCGAGGCGGGTCTCTATGAGCTCACGTCGCCCCTGCTGATTCAGGCGCTGAGGCGTGCCCATGATCGCGGAGTGGACGTGCGCATAATTCTCAATACCGGAGATGCCGCACCTCCTCTTGTGCGTGTGCGCCATTTGGCGGGCCGCGAACCCCAAGGGATCATGCATAACAAATTTGCCATTTTCGACGGCGAACAGGTTGTGACGGGGTCCTATAACTGGACGAATGCAGCCGAAAAGCGAAATTACGAAAACGCTCTTATTGAGGACGATCCGGGAACAATTCAGCAATATGAACACGAATTCGAGCTGCTCTGGGGACGAGCCTCCTCATTTCCCATCTCAAATTCAGGTCGATTGGTACTAGAGCGCCCCCGGGCACTTTTTGCGCCTCGTCATCGTCGATATCGTAGGAGGGGGAAACTTTGAACTTGTCGGACCGTTTAACTGGAGGTAAGGAAAAGGAGAGAAGAGTATGCTAGGAATTGGGACCTTTATTCGGCGCTTTCCGGACCCGTTGCAGGCAGAGCTTATTCTGATGCAGCATTTTGCCGTTAGGAAAAAGGCACTCCTAGGATGGGATCGGCGTTACGCTCACATGCAATTTGTGCTCAAATGGGCTCCCGTCTTTCGCCGGCATTCCCCGGGAGTAAAGCCTCCCCTGCAGAAGAACCCCTTAGCGGCATGATCCTAAAACCGGCAATTTGGGCGGCCGGTGTCGTTGCAATGGCCCTCAGCTCTGTTCAGGCATGCGACTACGAGCGAATGACCGTGGAGTTGGTTCAGTGCCGTCCCGTGGATTTAACGGAAACCGACAGGATTGCGACAAGAATCGTTTGCCAATGCGACTATCGGCTTTCGGGGGCTTCGGGGGAATGTATGGCACAAAAGACGCAACGACCTTCATATCTCACGGAGACCTCCGATATTCTCGCCACGTGCGCCAAGGGCCCGGCTTTGTGCGAACCCGCCTGCGGCGTTCACCTGAACTAACGGTCTATCTTCCCGTTCTTCGATAGGTACCCATGAGGCGTGCCTCTGCCAAAACATGGCTTTTCATCGCGGCTTGAAGTTGGGGTTGGCTCGCCCCGGGCGATAGGGCCAAAAATGAATCGATAGCGTAAATTTTGAAAAGGTAGTGGTGCACCCCCGAAGGAGGACAGGGACCCCCGTAGCCGATCCGCTTAAAATCGGAAATCCCCTGCATGCTCCCGTCCAGGAACTTTGCTTCTTTCGGGATCCCTTCGGGGAGAACCCGTGTTTCGCCAGGAATGTTGTACATCGTCCAATGCAACCAAGGACGTGGCGTGTCATCCGGATCGTCATGAATGATGACAAAACTAAAAGACCCCTGGGGAGGTTCATTCCACTCTAGGGGAGGCGATACGTCTTCCGCATCGCAGGTGAACCGGTTCGGGATTGGCTCTCCGTTTCGAAAGGCGGGGCTAGTAAGGGTAAAACTCATTGGGTTCGAGCCATCTTGTTCCGTCGCGATTGGAGGTCCCGCAGGCGCTGAATAATCTTCATCGCGCCCTCGCGAGCGGGTGTCCCGAGATCTTGCCACCTGAGATTTACGCTTTCGCGCGCGATGGCGCTATCGGGGCCATAAATCCATCGATACAAGGCGGCGATCCCTTCGCTTGCGGCTCGTTCGACCTCTGCGTGTTCAGCGGGAGTATTGGGAAATCGAGCCAAGTCGATGCGGTCCATTTCTTCGGCGGGGGTCATGTGACTCGTGGCGTCGAGCTGGTGAGGCGCTTGAGAGGGTCGATCCGGTTGCGGGCTTCCTCCCGCGGGTCGTGGAAAGTTTTGCCTGGTTTCCCCGTAACTGATCGAGCGTCCCATTCGAATAAAGAGCTCACCCAATTCCCTCCGAAGGTTCGTGCGGAGGGCGGAGCCATTCACGCCTTCGGACACTGCTGGTGGGCTTGATAGCTGGAATGACCACTGGAAATCTCCTAGGTATTCCACCCTTAATCGGCCTCTCTCGCCTAACCACGGGTTTGCTATAAAGTCGGGCCAAAAGGCGGCCAAAGGATCTTGTTGTGTAGCGGCTCTAGGACGCTTCTTCTCGTCCTTCACCTCCGCGGGTTCACGTAGACCCAAAAGCGAATCAATGAATTGGCGCGTCTTTTCTCGGGTAAGTCCTGTGAGTTTGATCTGGCGGGAGACTTTCAACTGGAGATCTTGGGTGGGTAAACGGCCTATTTCGATCGCGTGGGCGCGGGAATAGACGCGCCGCCGTACATCGTCCTGCAAAACGGAGGGTAAATCCAACAAGTTGAGAGACTGAGTCACGTACGAGCGGCTTTTTCCGACGATCTGAGAAATTTTTTCCTGAGTCCAGTATTGCGCGTCGACGTGGTTTAACTCGATAAATCCTTCCGCTTCTTCCATGGGATTGAGATCTTCACGCTGCAAATTCTCAATCAGTCCTTTCGCCGCCGCCTCCCCCTCACTGATGACTTGAATGACCTTGGCTTCGATCGAGATCCATCCCAAAAGCTTCGCCGCGCGCAGACGGCGTTCGCCGCTAACGAGTTCATAGTGGGGTAGGCGCGTTGAGCTATTGGATGACAGGGTATTCGACGTACCGGACATGTCGCTAAGCAGCCCGTCATCGGGCACGATGCGCACCGTGATAGGCTGAATAAGACCTTCCTGTCGAATCGATTCAGCGAGGTTGTGAAGAAGGGTTGGATCGAAAAATTTACGCGCTTGATGAGGTGAAGATCGAATCTGATCGATGGGGACGAGCTGGAAAATAGATAGGTCTTTAGACATAGACTGACGTCTCCTGAGACGGTAGGACTTCTGCTATCCTAGCTTTGCCCTGAAGGCAAATCAAGAGTATTAATTGGGGAAACTACTGAATTTCAGCGGCGGTGGATTCGTCGAAATCGGGGATGAAAGTAAAACACGGCGATAACAACCGCGGTAAAGAGGACCGTGTTTACAATCGCGAAAGCCCGCAAGATAGGGTCTGGGGATAGGAGGCTCGACGGCAGCATTCCGAGAATGCAGATTTCGATGCCGACGACCCAGACGAGACTGATATCTTCGGAAGATTTCCGACGCACGACGCGGGCAATAAGCGGGATGTCGAATAACGGCATTCCGATGGCAGATATCATTCCTAATGCGCGCCATATTTTTAACACGCCACATCTTAACAGCTGAAACCCACAAAAAAAAGCTTTGTAACCCTGTCAAGAAGGGGCGTCTCTAATTTTGCGACGGGCTTCGCTCGTCTATCTAATTCTCTAGCCGATCGGAGTCTACTGATGAAAACCAATGTTGGAGGCCTTGACCGAAAATTTCGCTGGGTGGTCGGGACGTCGCTTTTAGTTCTGGGATGGAAAAAGCGCGGATGGCTGCGCTGGGCTTCATGGACTCTAGGCGCCAATTTTCTCACCACGGCCGCCACAACCAAATGCCTCATTAATCAGAAATTAGGCATAAACACTTTCCCTGACAGCAAAGCTGGACTTTCGTTGAATTCGAATCCTACGATTCAAGAATCTTCAGAGGAATCTTTTCCCGCGAGTGACGCGCCCGCTTGGACAATGGGTCGTTAGCGCTTATGCGCGATTGGGGTGCCAGATGGATGCCGGGCGTGCGCGGGCTAGCGGATGACGGCGACTTTGCCAGTCTTCTGCTGATTGTTTTAAGTGAGAAGGTAAATATAAATACCGGAGGCGACGCGCTCCCCCGACCCATTGCGCAGGTCCCATTGGACGCTCTGGGTTCCTGAAATGGTTCGCACATGTTCGCCGGCGATCGTAAAAATATTCACTGTGCTGATCGCCGACGCGGGTAGCCGATCAAAGGTCAGGGGAAAGGCCGTATCGCGATTGGCGAGCCATGGGTTTGGGAAGGCTCGGGTGGAGCCTAAGTCCTCTTGAATCCGCAAGATTTCGGCCCGGGCCCTCGCATGGGGAAGAAAGGTGAGCGATCCAAGGAAAACCAAAAGAAGAGGACGTTTCATGCGAAAAACTTACCCCTAGTCCATCGCCGCTGCAACACCTACTTAGCCATGTAAAAGGTTGTAAATTTTCGGAGGCCTCCTACGAGACGCGTTGAATCAACGCGCGGAATTGAGGGGGGGTCCGACTATAGAGAGCCATGGCGGACCTTTTTGGACGGCTGGGACTCGGAGACGGGTACGCACCAGCGGAGGCTCCCGGCGCAAGTCAGACGGTCCGGTATCGTTCCCCCTGCGCAGCCGCCATCCGGTTCGGCCGCATAAACACCTTTTTCCATGGCGTCAACGGATTTCAAACAACAAAAAGTAGTTTCCTGCCCCATGCAGACTTTCTTAAGCTCCGGATAAAATTTGGATTTGACCGTATCGCTGGGTCCCAATTGGTGCAGTTCGGCGACCGCCTCTTCTAGTCGCTTCGTTCCCGCACAACGATCGGTAACTTTCAATCCCCATTCCCAGCGAGCGTAAACCAAATAGGACTCCTTCTCCTGAAAAAGGATGGCACAGTCAGAACCCGCTTTTGCATCGGTCAATATCATTTCGTTTTCCGGCTCACCTTTATAGGTTTCATCGATATCGAAACTCACTTCGCTCTTTCCCGATTCTTTATTTTTGCGAACATCAGAAACCTTGGCAGTATAAATGGCGATGGCGTTGGCTATCTTCTCCTGTGCTGAAAGCGGGTCACAGTGGCAGGCCCCATAAAGGTAGCTTATGGCGATAAAGTGTAGAACGAACGGGATCAGGAGTCTGGCCACGAGCCGATTAAAAAGTGAGCTTGTGCGCGTTTTTGCGCAGCCACGCGCGGCGCAAACGGTAGTCTGGCATGACCGAAGCGACCACGGCCCAAAAGTGGGAGGAATGATTATGGACGCGGATATGAGCCAATTCGTGAACAACAACCGCGTCTACAATTTCCGGTGGCAACATGGACAGCCGCCAGTTAAAGCGCAGCTCCGCGCGCGTCGAGCAGCTTCCCCATCGAGCCTTTTGACGCGCAACTATTACCCGTTGCGGACTGACCCCTAACAGGGCGCTAAACCGCTCTATAGCGGCGGTTATGCGCTCTTCCGTTTGGTTCCAATACCACTTTTCAAGGGAGCGCCGGACTTCCAACGGTCGGTCTTTGCCTTGGGGGGCAGCGCTCACTCTCAAGCGGTTTCCTTCGAGCGCACAACCGGCGGTCGTCTCGTCAGACACCTCCAGTGTAAGGTCTCGTCCGTCCAAATAGAAACGGTCGTTGGTCACGAACTCCTTCGGCGGAGCTTCGCGTGAGCGTTCGGCAAAGCGCTGAAGATGCTTCATAATCCAGTCCGCCTGTTGGCGAATGAATCGGTCGATCCACAGGCCCAACGCGAACCGAGGTGCGCTGACGACAACAAAGCCATCGGGAGAAATTCGTAAAGCAAGAGATCGGCGGCGGGTCCGCTTCAGCTCATAGTGGATGAGACCGGAAGCGGTTTCTATTTGCGGCATTGAAGCTACCTAGCTGCGTTTGGAGGTAGGTTTTTTCGTTTCAAACTTAATTCCGTAGGAGAACTGAGACGCCTTTTTCCTAGCCCAAACGACGCGGCCCAGCAGATCGAGGGCCGATTCCCTGGCCGACTGTACGCGAAGTCGAACGGCTTCATCGACTGCAAGGGGCTTGGGCGATTCGATGAGACCGCCGCTCGTCGACAAATTGACCAATTTGGCCTCGCCAACGACCATGCGTCCTTCGGGATCATAGATATCCAGGGCTGCTTGAGAGGAGCTGCGGGGGGATCGCCGGCGTTCTTTAGTACCCATGGGAGTACCACATTAAAGCCTTTTCCGGTCGAATTTTAAAGGCCTAATCTATTTGGCGGCGACGCGCTTGCGGGATCCCGCCCGCTGTGCTGGGGGGGTGGGTCTTACGCGGATGGGTTTAAGGGCGCTGCGCGCGGCACGCAGCACTTCTTCACATTGGCATCCTCTTTCATCGGCGCATCGCTCGCAGCAATAGGTATCGCTTTCTTTAACGAATCCAGCTGGAGAGGTCCAGTGATCTTTTTCCATTCCACATTGGCAACAAGTGTCTTGATCCATCTTCATGTTTTATCCTAAGGGTTCGAAGTCTTTAGATTAGCTGAGCTTCTTTAGACGCGCCGCAACCCTGGCCCGTAACATAGGAACCTATTAATCCCTCGGTTAACGATAGTTAACATTTAATTTGGAAGGCTCATAAAAACATATCTATAAATCAGATCTAATCGTATCACTAGTTTGTTTACAACATTTTGTGTTGAATTTTTACGCACAATGAGCAAACGTTTATTAGAGAGGTTAACCCTATGAAATTTCGAATATTCGTGAATAATGCCATTGAAGGTCCTTATGAGGTTGAAGAGGTTCGCGAGCGGGCAGGTTTTACTTTAGAGACTACCGTCTGTCTTGACGGAGAAAGCGATTGGATCCCCGCTCATCAATTTCCCGTGTTCACCAGGCCGATCAGAACCTTGCCTTCGGGCGACTACAGTCCCATACTGATTGAGACTCCCAGCGAACTGGTCGAGCGCCAGGCACGAAACTGGCGGGATGCCGTCATAGAAGGTGACATTCCAGTGTCCTACCCGCCTGAGGCAGTTTCGCGCAGCAAACCCATTTCCCAGCCTGCCGTCCCCAAGGTGGAAACGGCCAAGGCGGACGCAGTTGCGAATCGCCAACATTCGCCGGATCAAAAGCGTAAAGGCATTTTTCTTGGGGTCCTTAGCTTTATCGTGATCGGTGTTTATTTTCCTCAAACGGAGAGTATTGCCACCATTTATTCTGGATTTAAACCGGCAGGGCACTCTTTGGAAACCATGGGGCTGCGATTTCGATCGGGCGGAGGAATCGCGCATCGAGGGAAGGCAGGAAGACAACCCAGCTCAGTCAAACCCATTCAACTGGGCTTAACTCCACAAATGGACGAAATAGCTTCGGAGGATCTCGGTACGGGCTATCTACTTAAAACGGTGGTCATTACTCGAATTCGAGAGGGAACCAAAACGCAGGAAACGAAAACAATGAGGGTACCCAAGCATCGAGGCCGTAAACATGTTGGGCCCCACGTATTCGGGCCCGCGGCGCCACTAGAATCTTAATCTTCTTAATTGTTTAAAATGCGAACATCTATGGATCGCCAACCTAAACGCTGCGCGGCTAGCCAGCGCTTCGTGCCCGAGATAATTTCGTAGCACTCTCCGACAGCTCGAACAACGATAGGATCCACGAGCCCGTGAACGCGCATGCGGCCAGCGAGCTCGTCCAAGTGATCGCGTCCGAAATAATGCCTTTCAGGAGCCGGTTTGATTTTTTCGATGGAGATACGCTGAGTGTGCACGGACGACGGTGAGTTTTGAGTGGAGGACATCGTTGCCACCTCCTGAGACGGCCTTTTTGATACAGTCCTATTATACCTCCGCTCAAACAAACGGGCTCGAAAAAGTTCGGCGGAACCCTATGAAGAGCGGGATAAAAGGGATATATGAAGTACTCCCCGGTGTCAAGACATTATTCCATGGTGTTTAAGATGAAGCCTTCCTTGTCGTTGACGTTCCGTCCCGC
>JBBSDO010000134.1:0-7882 GCA_038241515.1 Elusimicrobiota bacterium
GAAGAGCTCAGGGAAGCTGGGGCACTGGATTGGGAATACCGATTCTTTGCCTGTTCTGCACTCTATGCAGCTCTTGTCGAAGAATGGCTAACACCGATCAAGGGGCAAGACAGGCCCAGGAAGGAGATTCATTGGGCTACGTGGAGGAACCTCTTCATCTTCTTGATCCGTCCGGACACCGGGCCTCTGCTAGCTGCCCTATTAGAGCGAAACAATTTGGTTGAACCGTATAGGGAGGAGATGCGTAAAGGCTTCCAGTCCTCCGGCGGAGGCTCCTACGCACACAATAGGAAATGATTTATCTCTGGAGGATTGAGGAAGAGGCTTTCCCCTGGTCACACCAGGAAGAACAGGAGTAACGCGGTTTCGAATGCTCATAGGAATTCCCCCTAATTATCTTTCGTGAGATCCGGTGTAATCTGTTCCAGCTCGGCGAGCTGGTCGTTTTGCCGGTCGCCCTCCCCTTCTTGGTTGAGGGGACCCAAACATCCCTGTGCTCCCGCCGGATTGTTACTTCCCTGAACAGCATCTTGGTCCGGCTGGCCGGTTTCCATGGGCGTGTAGCGTTCAGGGATCTCCGTATTTCCCCCCTGACGAGGTTTAGACGCGGCCTTCACTGACGGTGTATGCTTCGTTTGCGGAACCACCCGATGTTTCGGATGCGCCTTTGATTTACGTTTCATTTTCATTTGTTTCCTCCTGTCACTGCAGCAGGCAACCCGGACAGGCCGGAAGGCACATCCATCGTGCCAAGACCTCCCGTAGGCCTGACAGCCTCTTTCATGATTTTGCGCGGTTTTTCTATCGCTGATTGTTCCAATACCAGCCGACTCGGGCTTGAAGAGGGTGTCTTCCAATAGTCGGCGCGGTCGATAGCGATCCGCAAAAGTGCCAGGTCCGGGTCAGCGAGACCTTTCGGAAACCAAGCCTTATAGAGAGATTTCCACAACTCTTTCATTTTGGCGGCATCCCGTAGAATGCTTGCTCGTCCGGAAATCGCGACAAAGTCGCCACCTTTGCCCGTATAGGAAACACACACTTGCGGGTTCAATTCTAGTTCTTGAGCTTTCGGGGAACTCGCCTGCGTGAAAAAGAGAAGCGATCTATCGCTTTGCATCTTTTCGGTGTGCATGGGCCGGGTATGCAGTGTCCCGTCAGCCTGACGGGTTGCTAACATGCCATAGCCAATGACCTCGATGAGTTCGCCCAGCTTCTTCATCGTCAGTTCTTCGGCTGAATCTGTTTTCATAAAGTCTCCTTCTGCGCTAATTGTGGGGAAGCATCGGTTTGCCTTGATGAGCCACGAGCAGGTCATGCATCTCATTGGCGTGCTCTTCTTCATTCACCAGGATGTTCTCCATCATCACGCGTGTCGTGGGATCTTTGTCGGCGAAGAAGCGGACCAACTCCCTGTAGTGTTCGCAGGCGATGCGCTCGGCAATCAAGTTTTCTTTGATCATCTCTACGAGGTTCGGGCTTTCGGTGTACTGGGACGCGGACCGCGTGGCCAATCCCTCCGGATTGAAATTCGGAGTTCCCCCCAGTTGGTTGATGCGCTCCGCAACAAGCCTCATATGGCCGGCTTCTTCCTTGGCGTTTTCGTCAAATTCCTTTTTGACGCTATCGCTCGAAAGGCCGGACGCGGCGACGGCGTTCATGGTATAGCGCAGCACACAGACAATCTCCGTAGCCAGTACAGTCTGTAAAATATCAAGGGTTTGCTTAATATCCCCCTCATAGGCCTTCGTCACGGCGCCTTTCTCTATATTGGCGCGAGCCTGGGCACGCAATTGCTTTACATCGGTCAAAAATGGACCCGTTGTTTTCGAATCCCCGTTCGTGTTTTCTATCTTCGTTTTAGTGTTCATTGGACCTCCTGTCCCTTTCTCTGAGGTTTTAGGGCAACAATCGTGGCCTTTACTCTTTTCTCTCGCGTCAAATCCTAACGAATCGGTTTGGCTGTCGGAGGAGCCCCTGCGGATCCGTCGGCGCGCGCAGGAGCTCCTTTCATGAAGCGGTTGCATCCGCTGTTGCCGGACACTCGCAACAAATAAGGCTGTAGCTTATCATCGATGCAAAGGCCCAATGTAGCGTTGGTGACCTTGGCATGAAGTTCAATCTGCCACCACTCGCAGTCTTTGCATAAACCCCATTTCGATTTCTTCATTGTTTCCATACCTAAATTAAGATTTTACCGAGGCTTTAAGAATAGCGGCCTTGATGTCGCTTTCAGGGGCGCGGACTTTGTAGTCGGGATCGGCATGGGCGTAGACAATGGTATTCTGCGAGTCCATCACGAAAACGGCCGGGATCGCAATGAGGTGGTTCGTCTCGCCGGAATATTTTTCCAGATCCACATGGTAAACCGTTTTGTATTTCTCATAATCTGCGAGAGAAATAGGGTTTTGTACGTTGTAAGCGCCAAGAAGAACGGCTTTGGGATCGCTTAATAACGTCATCGTGAGATCGTGCTTGTTCTGGGTTTTAGCCTCCTCGGTCGGTAGGTCTACGCTGATCGCGACGATCCGGGCATGGTCCTTCGTCGCAAAAGGAACCACGGTCGTCTGCAGGTTATGAAGTTGGAGATTACAGAACGGACACCATCCGCCACGATAAAAAACGAGAACAACGGGACCTGAGGCCTCCGTGGCGGCCAGGTCAAAAGGATGCCCGTTTATATCCTTCTGATGAATAGCCGGCGCTTTCTCTCCCACCGTTAGTCCGTATTGGCTTGCAGCCCCCAGGCCAGGAATTACCATCAGCGCTGAAAGAAATAATCCGATCAATGGCCATTTAAAAGTCATCATAATCCCTTTCTCGCTGCATCCTGATAGTTCTGGCAATCAACCGCCCGCTTTTTATCGGGGGCTATTCACACTGCTGGTTCCAGCCAGTCCTGGATTAAACGGCGAAGTCGTTCCCGGTGGATTGCCAGTGTTGGGGATCGTCGGTATGTTGGAATTATTTGTGCCGGAAGCGTCATAAGTTCCTGGCGTTCCCTTGTAAGTTCCCGCTGTGCCGTTGTAGGTGCCGGGCATAGCGTTATTGGTCCCTGCGGTAAGGCTCGGGGTCCCCGCTGGCGCACCGGTTCCGATAGAACTCTGTTCCCAACGCTCCGGTCGTTGCGGACCCTTTTCCCGTTGTGCCGCTCATTGCGGACCGGCCGATACCGGGCAATGCCAGCGGCAGGCCGGCGACGAAGTAAGCTGATTTGTCCTTAATGTTCATTTTTGTAGTCTTCGTGAACTCATTTAATATCACCGGCCTAGACCCCGCGAGCCCTGGGGTCCGGTTGCTGGATATCTCTATCTTAAAACTTCCTGAGATAGCGGCCTATCAGGGCGGACAGCTATATTTGTCATCGGGACAACTACCAGCGTTTGCCTGGGTCAAACGCTTATCGTTACGGCCTAGGCTTCGCTCCTCACCGAGCATGACTGCGCGGCGCCCACTGCATAAGCATTTCAAGGACTCCTCCCATAGTAGTTTGACTGGGCAGAATATAGTTCTCTTCCCTGATGGGCTTGCGCATCGGGATCATTTATCATGGACGTAAGGGGTACGGACTTTTACCACAATGTCAAATATACGTGGGACAAACTGAACGGGAGACTTTATGCTCAACCCGGTGATATCGGCCGAACAAATATGTCCCCGCTGCAAAAAATCGCGCAGCGAGTGGCGGTGCGACAATGATGGAGGCGTGATGAGCGATGGCGTTTTATATTGCTGCGACGGGTGTGCAGCAGGAACGCGCTGTACGTGCGCCACCATGCAATCGATCCCCATGCTTGAAAAGAAGGAAACACCCTGAACTGATAGAAAGGAGAAAACACATATGCCGTTGAAAAAAGGCCGAAGCCGTAAAGTCATATCGACGAATATCGAAGAGCTGATGCATTCCGGCCGTCCGCAAAAACAAGCGGTGGCCATCGCACTGAAAACGGCGGGTAAATCGAGAAAAAACCGGGGGCATGCTGTCTCGTAAGGCAAAAATAATTGCCAGCCTCGTCTTTGTTCTTGGCATGGGCCTCGCAGCGTTGCGCCTCTCTCTCCCTACGCTCATTAAGAAAAAAGCCAACGAAACGCTCAATAAGATTCCGGACTACCATGGCCACATTGAGGCTGTCGGCATGCATCTATGGCGGGGCGCTTATTCGATTGAGGGCCTGACGCTCCAGAAGACCGATGGGGACTTGCCGGTGCCGTTTGTTTCGGTCAAGGATATCCATTTATCGGGATATGGGATGGTCTCGGCCGAGACCGGCATCAGCGATCATTCGTTGAACGTCGATCTGATGGGCCCGATGCGCGGCAGGCTCGTAGTATGCGATTACGGAGTCTCCGGTTCGAAGCGTTGTCCACTTCAGGGAATGACCGGTTGAATCCGTGATCCCCGTATCCGCAGAAATAATCACGGTAACAATCTGATTTGCCGGATCCTGAATGGTCAGTTTATCGGACGCTTCATCTACCGCGGTCACGTGACCTTTAATCTCAGTCAAAGCGCTAAAACGATTAGGATGCAGCAAAACTTCTTTGTTTTCAGAAGCTTATCCTAGCCGACGGCGCTCAAAAGTCCGAGAAACCCCAATAAAACTACCATGTATTTTGTCATATCAGTGCAGGACCCCTAACAGGTAGGCTATGAGGAGGACCATCAATACGGTGCCCAACCCTATCCCCGCACCGCCGCCAGGACCCCAACGGCTATGACCGTAGTACCCTCCACCGCCGCCTAAAACCAACACCAGGATGATGATCAGTATCAACATTTTGAACTTACTTTCTTCTCCAACACCTCTTCCATCTGTCCCACTTTCTGTTGGGCTTTCCCGGCGATCTTTTCAATTTGGCCTTTGACCGTCAAGAGGTCGTTGTTGGTGGCCTCACCCGCCGTCTCTTTAATGCTGCCCTTTACCTCGTGCAGACTGCCTTTGATTTTGTCCTTCATGCTTTGTTTCATCTGGTTTCCCCCTTTCGCTACTCATTAACCGACAACTCTATGGTAATAGCGAATGACATCGGTTGGCTATCGGGCAGATGAGCTACTTTTAGCGTCCGGAAAACTACCATAGTGGTATTAGGTCGATTGCCTATGCCATCCAGTGCGTCATCGCCAGCGCTAAATTAGACGAGTTCGCGGATCATGTCCTTTGCGGCGGTGAGAGCGATTCGCCCTCCGTGCGGTTCACCGCGCAGTAGCGCTTCTGTGAAATGCTTGGCCTGGTCGAACGCAATCCTGGCGGGCATCGGCGGCTCATAGGGATCGACGACCGCTTCGATCAGCACCGGGCCCGGCACGGCCAAGGCCTCGTCAAGGATGGCGCCGCACTGCTTTGGATCATCGATGCGAAACCCTTGAGCGCCGCACGCGCGCGCGAACAGGGCAAAGTCAATCGGCTCGAGATCGACGCCATATTCCGGATTGCCTAGGAACACCAGTTGTTCCCACTTGATCTGCCCCAGGGTTGAATTCTTGATGACGATGACGCGGATCGGCAGTTTGTATTTGACTGCGGTCACGAAGTCCGCCATCAGCATCGAAAATCCGCCGTCGCCGATGAAGGCAAAGCAGGGACGGTCGGGATAGGCGATTTGCGCCGCAAGCGTGTAGGGAAGCCCGCAGGCCATCGTGGCCAGGTTCCCGGAGCAGGAATGCATCTGACCTTCCTGCGCGGCAATCTGGCGCGCCCACCAAGTGGTGATGGTCCCGGAATCCGAGGAGACGATCGCGTTGGACGGCAGACGCTTGCCCAATTCCCTCGCCACCACCTGCGGCTTCATCGGCATATCGGTGCGTGTGCCGCGCTGCTCCATGAGCGCGCGCCATTCCTGCATTCCCTTTTGCGCTTTTTCAATAAAGGCGCGGTCCTGCTTTTTCTGTAAGAGCGGCAACAGCATGTTGAGCGTGCCGCGGCAGTCGCCCACCAGCCCCACTTCCACGGGATAGCGCAGGCCGATCCGCAAAGGATCTCGATCGATCTGGACGGCGCGAGCCTGCCCGGGCTTCGGATAATATTCGATATAGGGGAACGATGCGCCGATGATCAACAGTGTGTCGCAGGTTTCCATGGCTTCCTGGGACGGCAATGTTCCCAGAAGGCCGATGCCGCCCGTGGTATAGGCATGGCTGTCCGGCATCGTGGCTTTTCCGAGCAGGGCTTTGATGACGGGGGCTTCCAGCGTCTCCGCCAGGGCAATCAGTTCGCGGGGTGCGTCCAGCGCACCTCTCCCGGCCAGAATGGCGATTTTCTTCCCTTCATTCAGGATTTTCGCCGCCTGCTCGACATCGCGAACCGCGGGCACAACCGCCGGCGCCGCAAAGACTTCCGACACATGGTGCGGAACGTTGCGTTTGGATCCTTTGGCGGATGGCATCGTTTGCATGTCGACCGGGAAGGTGATGTGCGAGACGCCGTGAAGACTCAACGCGGCGCGGCAGGCCATAGATACCGCATTTTCAACGTGGGCGGGCCCCATAATGCGGTTGTTATAGACGGCCACATCCATGAACAGCTTGTCCAGCTCGACATCCTGCTGGGTATGCGTATTAATCAAATCGTGGAACTGCATGCCGGTGATCGCCAGCACGGATTGTCCATCGAGTTTGGCGTCATACAATCCGTTGAGCAGATGAATGCCCCCCGGGCCCGACGTCGCCAGACAAACGCCGAGCTTGCCGGTGTATTTGGCGTACGCGCAGGCCATGAGCGCGGCGCTCTCCTCATGGCGGACCTGAATAAAGCGGATGCGGTCCTGGCAGACACGCAGGGCTTCCATGATGCCGTTAATCCCGTCCCCGGGCAATCCGAAAATCACCTGCACGCCCCATTCCATCAGCGTCTCTACCAGAACGTCGGATGCATTCATCATTTATCGATCCGTTGGGCCAGCCTAAAATCGAGATCCGTCAGGCCGCCTGATGAATGAGTTGAGAGAGTTAATTGGACTTTGTTGTATTGGATGGTTATATCAGGGTGATGATCCAGTTTTTGGGCGAGCGTCGCTACATGCTTCACAAACGCCATGGCTTTCACAAA
Organism: Elusimicrobiota bacterium; assembly: GCA_038241515.1. GTDB lineage: Bacteria > Elusimicrobiota > Elusimicrobia > 2-01-FULL-59-12 > 2-01-FULL-59-12 > JBBSDO01. The sequence continues at coordinate 7,044 of JBBSDO010000134.1, forward strand.
GTCGGCAAAGCGGTATCGTCGGTTAATTTCTTTTCCCCTACGTTTCCAGCGAGGAATTTTCTTCATCCCTTTTTGAATATCTGCTGCACTGAGTTTTTGATCGGGATGAACAGAACTTACATGGCTTCGGGTACTCATAAAAATTCCTCCTTACGGGAAATCGCGTCAGGCAACGCAGGTGTCCCTGCACCTTTTTTGTCTTGAAGGGATTCGAGATTGGAATTGGCTGGTCCATTCATGACTTTTCCCAGCGGATCAAATCGTGACCCGTGGGCAGGGCAGTCCCAGCTGTTTTCATCGGCGTTCCATCGGACTAAACCCCCGAGATGAGGGCACACGGCCGAACAGGCGTGAACGGTCCCTTGGGAATCGCGGTAGACCGCGATCTTCTTGACCCCCTCGCGCAATACTTCACCGCATCCCGGCTTTATGTCTTTCACCGCTTTAACACTGCCGGGCGTTAACCAATCCAAATACTGCGGAACCACGTTGAGAATACCTTTGATGAACTCTCCCGCGGCACTGATCGTCTTGCGTTTCGGATCGTAAAGCGATGCCCAGGCATTGGGCCGTCCTTGGATCAGATCCGTGATTAAAAGTCCGGCGATCGTTCCATGGGTCAAGCCGTTTCCGCAATCTCCAGTGGCAATATAACCATTCGAGTCATCTAAGGGATTTCTCCCAATAAAGGCCAGACCATCTATGGTGTCGATGATTTGTCCTGACCAGCGGTATTCCACCTGTTTTAGGGTGGGGAATCGTTCTCGCGCCCAGGCTTCCAGTTCTCGATAGGGCGTTTCCGTATCGTCTTTCTGGCCCGTTCTGTGATCTTCGCCACC
>JBBSDO010000135.1:0-7873 GCA_038241515.1 Elusimicrobiota bacterium
AGTCTCGAGGGGCTAGTCACGGCAGGCTCCGCCCGAAATGCTATCGGCTTCGCGCGTCACTGCATCAAGCGCGACCTTTAAATCGATCGCGCATTTTTTGAGGTCGTCGTGAGGTCCAACCCGAAGAGGTTCGCCATAAACCATGGCTATGCGATTAAACGGCTTGGGCAAGAGAAAGCGGTCCCAGCTGCCGAATACCCAACTGCTTCTGGCTCCGTAGGCCACCGGAACGATCGCGCGGCCCGTCTTCTGAGCGATAAAAAGGGCGCCCGCCTGAACTTGATGGAAGGGTCCTTTGGGCCCGTCAGGCGTAAACCCGACACGGTCGCCGGCCTCTACAGCGCGACGAATTTCGTAGACCGCTTCAGAGGCGCCATTGGAACTGGAGCCTCGAATCGGACGCAAACCAAAAGACTGACAGACCCGAGCAATAATCTCGCCGTCCTTGCTTTGAGAGATCAGCGGCCTTATTCGATCCCCCGCGTGGAGATAGGCTAAAAAGGCCTGACGGCCGTGCCAAAAAGCGTACACAAATCCCTCGCCCGTGGTTTCAAGCTCCTCGCGTACAATGCGGTTCACCCAAATAATGCGCGATGTCCCTCCCACGATTCGAAGGTAAAGGCTTGCCAGCCATGATAAAACTGTAGCTTTGATGGAATTCTCCTGTCGGAGTGATGCGAGAGAAGCGGAAAAGACGGTGCGAAATGCGGTAGGAGAGAAAGAAAAAACTAAACGGCCGACACCTTCTCTTTTTCCACACGCACAGAATCGCTGCGCCTAGACGAGCTCTTGGCGATCGGAGTCCAGAGGGTCCATACCAGGCGTGAATAAGACGGTAGGCTCGGGCTGTTCACATCGAACGGGATCGCGATCCGCTGGATACCAAGTAATGCAGCCAGTGGAAGCAAAAGCGAAGCATCTTGAGCCGGCACAGGCGACGACATTTCACATTCCTCTTCTTTGGCCTGCTCTTGAATAAGACGAACGGCAAAATGGACTGTTTGATTTAGAGCTTCTTCCTGAAGGGCCGCATGAAGCCAGGCTTCGGCTGAATTTTGCTGCGCCTCTGCGGCCGCCCTGGCTTCTTCCAATTTGGGACCCACCGTAGCGGCGATGATGGAAACGGCGGTCACCGAACGCGGCAACTCGATGGGAAGCGTTTTTGCCGCGGTCTGGCGATTTAACGTGGTATAGAGTGCTGCCGTTTCCAAGAGCGCCTTTGATTCTCGAATACCTTGATCGATCGAGGCCTCGAGCTCAGGCGTCACGGAAACGCCTTGACGGTTTTTCAACCATCGGGCGACTTCGCGAGTGCGCAGATTGATCCGGAAATTTTTGATTTTCGTCATTTCTTAGCGAGAGGCCGCCCCTTCCCTGGCACGAGCAGACGCTGCCTTTCTTTTCGCGATTCCCATTCATAAATAATGGGTGCGGCCACGAAGATCGAGGAATAGGAACCTACGAATACGCCCCAAAGCATCGCGAAAGCAAAGTCGTGGATGACACTGCCACCGGTGAAAAAGAGAACGGCCACTGTAATCGCGACCGTCATCGACGTCATGATCGTTCGGGACAACGTTTCGTTGACGCTTCGATTGATAATCTCAGCCAAAGTTTCCTTTTTGGCCAGTCGAATATTTTCCCGCATACGATCGTAGACCACGATCGTATCGTTCATCGAATAGCCGGCCAGGGTCAGTATGCCGGCCACCACGGTCACTGTAACATCCTTGTTCAAAATGGAAAAAATTCCGACGACTGACAACACATCATGAACGAGCGCCGCGATACTACAGATTCCCCACAGCGTGGATCGGAAGCGAAATGCGACGTAAAGAATAATGAGAAGGGTGGCCCAGATGATCGCCATTGTGGCGTCGTGCGCGAGGGCCCGACCTACCGCCGGTCCTACGAATTCGGCGCGCTGAATGATCGGATCGCTGCCTGGGAATTTCTCTGAGACGAGCTTCTGAAACTGCTGTGCCAGTATAGCGGCCGAAGTTTTGCTTTCCTGGACCCGAATAATCACCGATTTCTCCTCGGCAAAGTCCTGAAGTTCGGCTTCGGGATATCCATTGGAGGAGAGCATCGTTCGGATATCTTTAATCGGGAGCGTCTGCTTAAACCCCAGCTGAATCAAGGTGCCCCCGGTGAAGTCGATACCCAATTTCGGGCCCCCCTTGAGAACGAGCGAGGCGATTCCAGCTAATAGGAGGATTCCCGAGAATAAAAAGGCCCAGTAACGTTTTCCGATAAAGTCGATGTTCGTTTGCCTAAATAGCTGCATTACAACTCCTTTTAAAAGTTCAGCGATTCTACCTGCGACTGAGACAGCCAAACGTCATAAACCATGTGCGTAAAAAAGACAGCTGTGAAAATGGAGATCAGCACGCCCCAAAACAGCGTCACAGCAAATCCCTTGACGGGGCCCGTTCCAAATTGGAAAAGCAGGCCGGCAGAGATCAGATTGGTGACATGCCCGTCGATGATAGCCGGCCACGCATGGCGATAACCCAAATCCACAGCCAACCGAACCGTCTTGCCCTTGGTCCTTTCCTCACGCACGCGCTCGAGAATCAGCACGTTAGCGTCGACAGCCATGGCTAAACTGAGAATCGTCCCGGCAATACCCGGCAAGGTCAAGGTGGCGTGCAGGCAGGCCATGACGCCGAAGATGAACAGCATATTGATAAACATCGCCACGTCGGCAATAAGCCCGGAGGTGTGATAGTAAATGGCCATAAACAAGACCACCAAGAAGATTCCCACGAGACTCGAGCGCACTCCTGCCTTGATCGAATCTTCTCCCAAACTCGGCCCCACGGTGCGTTCTTCAATAATGCGAACCGGTGCGGGCAATGCGCCTGCCTTCAACTTGATAGCCAAGTCTCGCGCTTGTTCTGCGGTAAAATTACCGGAAATTTCGGCATGGCCGCCTGGAATCGGCTCGTTAATGCGCGGTGCTGAAATGACGACTCCATCGAGGACGACCGCTAATCGGTTCCCGACATTGGCTTCGGTCACTTGACCGAATATGTGGGTCCCTTCAGGGTTAAATTCAATCGCGACGGAGGGCATTCCCGCGACGAGCTGGCCGGAACGGCCCCCGATGTCCACACGCGCATTGATTAGCGTGGCTCCCGTTAATTCTGGCGCTGACTTGACGAGAAGGAAGTTTTCACCTTCGCTGCGTTCTGGTACGATTTCATAGCCTGCTGGAATCAGCGCCAGAATTTCTTTCGGAGCCTGGCCCTTTTTCTGAAGATCGACAAATCCTTCCAGAGACATCTTTTTCTCACCCAAGGCGCTAGTAATTTTGGACAGGGTGCTTCCATTATCGACAAGACGGAATTCAAGCAGCGCCGTTTTTCCGATCAGCTCTTTCGCGCGCTCCGGATCTTTAATTCCGGGCAATTGAACGACGATCCAGCGATCCCCTTGGCGAGTGATCAGCGGTTCGGCCACTCCGAACTCGTCAACTCGGTTACGGATGATTTCGATCGCGCGCTCAAGCGCGTCGCTCGCATTCATTCCTGGCGGTAACTTGGTGGGATCTATTTCCAAAACCAGATGGGTTCCGCCTCGCAAATCCAAGCCGAGGTTTAAGATTTTGGAAATTATGGGGTCCTTCTCCTTTTCGCGTTGGGTTCTTTCGGCGGGAGGAAGGCGATACCAACTGAAGGTGGGATAAAGAAAAAACAGTGACACGCCGACAAGAGCCAGCGTAGACCAGAAAACGATTTGTGTTCGACTCATGAGATCCGATCCCCAGTTGTAATGACAGGCGTACCGTTCCCCTTGGTAGCCTCTGTGATCACTTGGCTGATGGCCGAGCGACTCACTTCCACGCGGACGTTATCGGCAATTTTCACTTGCACGATACCGTCCTTCAGGCCCACCACCGTTCCGTAGATTCCGCCTTGTGTAAGAACGCGGTCCCCATTTTTCAAGGTGTCTACCAACTTCCGGTGGTCCTTGGCTTGCTTTTGCTGGGGTCGAATAATGAGAAAGTATAAAATGGCGCAAATCACGACCATTGGAGTGAAATTCATCAGAGGATTTGTGGCGGGGGCAGTCCCCGAAGATCCTCGTGGCGTTACTGCCGTTTGTGTTCCCATAGAAGCTCCTGTTCTTTAGCCGTAAAAAGGGAGGGTCAGTGGAACAACCCTCCTAAACTGGCGCCTTTTCGTTGCGGTACGCGTTTAAAAAAGCTTTCTTCTCTTTGACGAAAGTTCCGGCCGCAATAGATTGCCTGATTTTTCGCATCAATTTTACCAGAAAGGCAACATTATGTAAAGAAGCCAGGCGCATGGCTCCAAGCTCGCCCGCCCTGAACAAATGGTGTAGGTACGCGCGACTGTAGCGCGCGCAGAGATCACAATCGCACGCAGGATCGGGCGGGGAAAAATCCTCGCGGAACGGAGCATTCTTTATGTTCAGCTTCCCTTGGGACGTGAAAAGCTGACCGTTTCGCCCATTTCGCGTTGGCAGGACACAGTCGAACTGATCAATCCCCATCTCAACCGAATCCCAAAGATCTTCCGGAGTTCCAACTCCCATCAAATAGCGGGGCTTGTCATCGGGTAGCCACTCCATCGAGCGTTGAATCATTTCGAGTGTCGCAGAGCGCGGTTCGCCCAACGAAAGACCTCCGAGGGCATAGCCCGGGAAATCCAACTCGACCAGCTCGAGTGTACTTTGCCGCCGCAACTCTGGGTATATGGCGCCTTGGGTGATTCCATACAGAAGTTTCGCCTCACCCGGTCTCCGGCCGCCCTCGCCCTCAGGGTTAGGAGCTGGGGGTAAGGCGTTCTGCTCAAATGCGGCTTTGCAGCGCTTTGCCCAACGCGTCGTAATTTCCATCGCCTGGCGCGCCTGGTCCTCCGTGCACGGAAACGGCGGACATACGTCGAAGCACATTAAGATATCCGACCCTAGAGCCAATTGAATCTCAACGGCTTTTTCCGGACTGAAAAAATGTAACGTCCCATCGATGTGCGATCGAAACTCAACCCCTTCTTCGCTAATGCGGCGAAGCTGCTCAAGACTAAATACTTGGTAGCCTCCGGAGTCGGTCAAAATGGCCCCTTTCCAGGTCATGAATGAATGGAGGCCTCCGGCCTTTTCCATGACATCCACTCCCGGCCGAAGGTATAAGTGGTAGGTATTCCCGAGTATCAGCTGGATGCCCAGTTTTTCAAGATCCTCACAAAACAAGGTTTTGACGGCGCCTTGGGTTCCTACCGGGGCGAAGACCGGCGTTTCCACGACACCATGACACGTGTGAATGAGTCCTACCCGCGCCTTGGTATCCGGGCAGCGTTTAACAATTTCAAAGGAGCGGTTCATTGCATGAACATGGCATCGCCATAGGAGTAGAAACGGTAATCGCCTTGGATGGCTGCTTCGTATGCGGGGCGCAAAACAAAAGGAGGCAGGGAAGGGATTGTCTTCGGACTTTTATCCCAAAAAAACGCGTTCGCCAGCAGCAAGGGGGTGGAATCGGGCAAATGAAAGTTCGTTACGAGCGCATTCACCGCTTTAAACCGATACCCGGGATAAATGAACAGCTTCGCCTGTCCTTCACCCGCATGAAAAGTGCCCTGGTCGTCGCAGATCGTTTCGAGAGTCCTTACGGCGGTCGTGCCGACCGCCACAATTCGACGACCGTCTTTTTTGGCTGCGGAAAGTTTTGAGGCTGCATCCAGACTTACCGTATAGGCCTCAGGAAGCATTGGATGTTCTTCTATCTTTTCAGTCCGGATAGGGCGGAAAGTGCCCCAACCCACGTGCAATGTGATTTCGACGCGCTGAATCCCTTTCTTTTCTAGCTGATGGAGTACGTCTTCCGTGAAGTGAAATCCCGCGGTGGGCGCTGCTACGGCGCCTTCGTCTCTGGCAAAGACCGTTTGATATCGATCTCGATCGTCGGATGCCTCGGCGAGTCTTTTGATGTAGGGGGGCAAGGGCATTTCACCGTGGCGATCCAGGTAATCCCGGATACTATTTCGCGAAAAGCGTAAAAGCCACTCTCCATTGGGCAGGACGGTTTCCATGGCCGCACGAAGTTCTTCCGGAAACAAGAGATCCGTTGCCTTACGCGCACCGCGTATTAATGAGCGCCAGAGTAGACCGCCCTCATCGATCCCGCTCGACCCCTTGGGAGACAGGGCCTTTTCGGAAGACGGTAGGACCGGTTCAAGCAATAAAACGTCAACTTTTCCACCCGATCTTTTTTTCCCACGAAGACGCGCTGGGAAGACCTTGGTGACATTCACAACAAGCACATCGCCCGGGATAAAAAACTGCACGATCTCATGGAATTGCTTGTGTTGAATAGCATTCGAGGAGCAGTCTACGATCATTAGCTTCGAATGATCCCGCGGTGTGACTGGAAATTGAGCAATGCGTCCTTCGGGGAGTTCGTAATAGAATTCGGAAAGCTTCACGGGGCTGACCGGACCAGCGATACGTCGGGATAATAGGCCTTTACGATCTCGTAATACGATTGTCCCGCTTGAGCCCGGCCTTTAGCTCCCCACTGACACAGACCAACTCCGTGTCCCCAACCGCGACCCTCAAAATGAAATCCCCGTTTGGTTCGGGATATCTCTGTCAGCAGCGTGCTCCGAAGTGCTTCAGGCCCGATGGCCATCCGGAAATTCTGTCCCGACATCTCGCGTGTCCCGGAATCCGAATAGATTCCCAAAACCCAAGCCCGATCGGACGGAGTTTTCTTCGCAATCGAAATCTTTCGAATAGCTCCGACCCGGACACCGGCTCGCTTCAGCCGATTGCGTAGGGTGTCGGCACCGAGGTTCAGCTGCCAACGGTAGTAGGGATCCGCTCGGCAATAGCTGTCCTTCACGGCGGAAAAGTCTTCTTCGGCGGCGCGGCTTTTCCAAACGTAGTTGGGCGTCTCCGTGCGCCCGCCGCAGGAAGAATGAAAGAAGGCTTCGAGCGGTTTTCCCTGTTTTGTTAAAAGATACTCCCCCCGGGTTTCTTCAACCGCCTTATTCGCGGCCGGGGCTTCGTCTTCAAGGCCGCCATAGACTTGTGACGAGACGTCATTGGAAACGTCATAGCGCTGGCGCGGGTCAGTAGCGAGGTTGGCCAGTACATAGGTTCTCGAAACGACGGCCTGGGCTTTTAACGCTTCAATGGGCCAGTCACCTCCCACCTCACGCGGTAAAACTCCGTAAAGGTAATCGTCCATGGGAAGCTGCTCAACGACGTCCACTGTCATTCTCCCTACGGGTTCTAGCAACACGGCCCCGCGATAGCGACGACGGTTTACCATTACAAAATCATTTTTCCCAATGGGCGCTACGACGACTTCAGACGAGAATCGAGTCGGTCCCATGATGAATTGACGATTCCCCGGTTTCACGACCACTGGACGATCGCTAGTAACAACTTTCCCGCCCTCAAGCGGCATAAAGTTGAAAATCCCCGTGCAACCCACAGAAAAGGGCTTCTTCGTGTGCAAAATTCGCACCCGTACCGTGGCTGGCATTTTGTAAGCGGTTGTCGTAAGCGGGGCCGGTTCGGCCCCCGAGCTTGCCAGCCAAGGCCGGCGCTCCTCTGAGTCTGCTGGCGACGCCGCCAAAGCGAAAATAAAGAGAGGTAGGAATGAGCCGCTAACCATGAAAGAAAAACGATGGAACATTACTTGCGACCGAATAGGCGGAAGAGAATTGAGAGAAGAACACTAATAAGGATGCAGGTAGTGATAGGAAAATAAAAGCTGAAGGCGCCGTGCTTGATCTCAATATCGCCAGGCATTCGACCTAGGAATGGAACTTTACCTACCAGGATAAATAGACCGCCGATGATGAGGCAGGCAACGCCGATACCCAGTAGCCACTTGCCG
>JBBSDO010000136.1:0-7686 GCA_038241515.1 Elusimicrobiota bacterium
TCCACCTCGAGCAACGAACCTTCCATACCGACCGGGTTCGGTACGCCTTGCTGCCGATCAAGCGTAAAGCCTTGAGGTATCGTGTGGATTATTTCACGGTCGCCAGACATGTGGACGGCTTGTGCGCTTTCGATTGCTTTTTCGACGTCTTCGGCCGTGATCTCTTTATCGGTTCGGGCGATATTGAGGGCGCCGTGGTTATTAAAGGTTTGGAGGTGGGTACCGCGGATGGCGATCGTGAGATCCTTCACCATCTCTTTGGCTGTATCCTCGGCTTCTTCGCAAATACGAGTCACCGCCCGCGCTGTTTCGTCGATATTAATGACCACCCCGCCCTTGAGTCCCCCGGGGCGAGCGCTGCGGGCTCCACTTAACACCTCAATTTGACCCGTCTGGGCATCGCGCCGACCGATTACGCAGGCCACCTGGGCGCTTCCGATGTCTAATCCAGCAACGATGTCTTGCTTTGCCATTGGTAAATCCCCTTTGACCCCAGCGATCCGTCTGGCCCCCTGGCGAATCTGAAACTAGCTTCTGACGGTTTTTGGTCTTACTATGATACGTCCCTCGTCAAAAAAGCGCAAATCGGCGGCGGCCATTCCGCCCAAATGTTCATGAGCATCTTTCAGCACACTGCAAAGCGTGGAGGCTTTTGTCCGCGAGCCCCGGAAATCGGGCCCCCCCCAGGTGACCTGCGCCCCCGTTTTTAAATCAAAAATAATATTTCCATGACGGTCATCCCGGATCGCCGCCACCTCATTCCAAAACTCGGGAATCTGTCCAAGCTCAGCAAACCACCTCCCCAAAAGATCTTTGGGAATCGTCGCAGTGACGTTGGCTCGAGGCAACTGCGACCAGGCGCCAGGCGGCATCGCGAAAATAACACCTTCGCCATCCATTCCCGAATCGTTCCATCGAACAATGGGTTTACGGGGTTCGATGATCACCACAATTCGATTTTGAGCCGGCAGACGCTGAAACTGAACCTCTTTAATCTGGGAATAGCGGACTTTTAATCGCGCTTCTACTCTGGCCCCCACCCCAGGAATCCAAAGCAGAACTTTCCGCCGCGGAAGCTCGTTATCGAACGGCACGCTCATCAGCGCTTGCGGCGCTTTCAAGGAAATGAGTGGAGTATGGGCTTGAAGGAAACGATAAAGATAGGCATCCCCGTGAGTCAGCATTCCTAGAACAAACCCCGCGGCCAAAACCGCAGCCATACTACGATAAATCACGCTGCGAGCATGCACCTTGAGCTCGTCCCGCCGCTTGCGGCGCAAAACGACCCGCTGCTTGCGTATCTTCTTACGCCGCAACCGAATACTCCATTATTTTGAGAACGAGTTCGTCGAAATCGATTCCCGCCGCCCTCGCCGCATCCGGCAAAAGCGAGGTCTCCGTCATTCCAGGAATCGTATTCACTTCGAGCAGTGTGGGTCCCTGGCGGTCATCGACAATGAGGTCGACTCGAGCCACGGCTCGAATCCCCAAAACTCGACAAGCCTCTAGCGTCAGACTATTCGCAAGCTTCGCGGCCTGGGTAGATATTTGGGCGGGGAAGATATGGCGCGATCCTCCACGAGCGTATTTGGCGTGGTAGTCATAAAACGCTCTTTTTGACGGTACGATCTCGATGATCGGTAGAACGAGAGGGCCAAGCACCCCCACGGTAATTTCCGGGCCCTTCAAGTAGCGCTCAAGAAGCGCCGTCGAACTTAACCGGAGCGCGCGCCGCACCGCCGCTGAAACCTCCCTTGACGAATGAACAATCGAAACACCAAGGGCGGAGCCTTGATTAGAGGGCTTTATGACAATTGGAAAGCCCATTTTTCTTGCCAGACTGGTGGCCTTGTTGGCATTTGCAGAATCGATTTCTGTCCAAGCCGCCGTGGCCAGTCCCGCTGTGCTGAAAAGTCGCTTGCTCGCAACCTTGTCCATGGCCAAAGCAGAAGCCATCACGCCGGAACCCGTATAGGGAACACCCAACCATTCCAGGAGACCCTGCACCGATCCGTCTTCGCCGCCCGTTCCATGAAGGGCGATATAGGCGAAATCAACGCGATGCTGTTTTAATTGCAGGGGAAGAAGAAGCGATGCATCGATGGGGAAAGCTTTAAAACCCTGCCTTATTAGCGAAAGATAAACGGCTTGACCCGTCTTCAATGAAATTTGGCGCTCCGACGAACGACCACCCATCAATACGCCGATTCGGCGATTTTTCAACCAACTCCGCTTGTCCTTTACCACTCTCCTACCAACTTGACCTCCGGCTCCAATTGAACCCCGAACTTCTCGAAAACCTTCTCCTGCGCCCTCTTCATAAGCGCGCGTACATCGATGGCGCTTGCTTGCTTCTCATTGATAATAAAGTTTGCGTGGCGTTCTGAAATTCGCGCCCCACCAATGACGGTCCCTTTCAAACCGGCCTGCTCGAGGAGCTGGGCGGCGGCTTTTCCTTCCGGGTTCTTGAAAACGGATCCACAATTGCTGGTGGCAAGGGGCTGCGTGCTCGATCGGTATTGCAAATAGCTGTCGACGCGCGAAATTATATTACTTCGCTCGTCAGCTTTCAAACTTAGCTCGGCGGACAATATCCATTCGTTAATCAAGTTCGATCGACGGTAATCGAAGCGGAGCTTGGCTCGGTCCATGCGGCGAACGGCACTTTGGGCATCAAGAACTGTGACGGACGTGACGACGTCACCCAGAACGCCATCGCGCGTTCCCGCATTCATGACAAGGCCTCCTCCGATCGTTCCTGGCACACCAATGAGCGCTTCAATACCGCACAACCCTTTCTCCGCGCATTGTTTTACGAGGGTGGGCATCCACGCGCCTGCTCCGACGGTCACAAGAGGGCCATTGATCTCAATTTTCCTGAATTCCCCTTGCAGGTGAATGACAAGCCCCCGAATTCCTTTATCCGAAATCAATAAGTTAGAACCCGCACCGAGAAAAAACACGGGAATCGGATACTCTTGTAGCACTTTATGAATAGCGATCAATTCAGACGGAGTTTGAACATCGGCATAGTAATCGGCAGGACCGCCGATGGCCAGCGACGTGTGACGAGCCAGCGGTTCTTGGAGGCGCAGAGACGGGCAGGCGGCGCGTAAAGCGTCAGCTGCAGAGCTCATCAAAGAGGGGCAGTAACGCCCGCCACAACCTGCTCACCGTATTTCCAGACGTCGCCAGCACCCAGTGTGATTACCACATCTCCCGGCTGCAAACTCCGCCGGAAGTTTTCGAATTCTCGGGGCAATGCGAGATAGCTTGCGGACGGGTGCGTTTTGCGCATCTCGCTCGTAATGAGATCGGCCGTCACCCCGTCGATAGGTTTTTCCCCCGCCGCGTAAATATCTAAAACGTAAACCTGATCCGCCTGGCGGAAGGAATTGGCGAAATCGCCCCATAAGGACTGGGTACGGCTAAAGCGATGGGGTTGGAAAAGGACGACCAGCCTTCGCGACGGATAGCGCTCGCGCAATGCCGACAAGGTGGCCCGTATTTCCGTGGGGTGATGTCCGTAATCATCGATCACGGTAATTCCAGCTCTTTCGCCTTTGAGTTCCAGCCTCCGGCCGACGCCTTCAAAAACTCCCAGCCCTTCGATTACTTTCCCGAAAGGAATTCCCAATTCTTGACCTACAGCAATGGCGGCGAGGGAGTTGAGGACGTTATGACGACCTGGAACCCGTAGTCGGACGGTGCCAAGAGAGGTTTCGTCCCACACCGCTTCAAACCAAGTACCGCCACCATCGACGTGGATATTCTTGGCGCGGCATCGTGCCTGCGCATCGATTCCATACGTCACGATGCGTCGAGTCATGCGGCCCAACTGCGCCCGAATGTGGGGGTCATCCAGGCAAACGATGACGCACCCATAGAACGGAACACGGGCCGAGTAATCGACAAAAGCTTCACAGATTTTTTCGAAGGTTCCATAATAGTCCAAGTGGTCATTGTCGATATTCGTAATTATCGCCAGGGCAGGGGATAACTTCAAAAACGATCCGTCGGATTCATCGGCCTCAGCCACGAGAAATTCCCCTTTACCCAGCACGGCACCCGAATCGACGTGTTTAAGTCGCCCCCCTACAACCACCGTAGGATCCAGTCCGCCAGATTGCAAAACGGACGCCACCATCGATGTGGTGGTCGTCTTACCATGGGTGCCGGCCACAGCAATCGTGTATTTCAAGCGCGCCAGCTCGGCAAGCATTTCAATTCGGGGAATGACTGGAATTCCGAGGCTCCGAGCCGTCAAGACTTCGGGATTTTGGGTTGCCACCGCCGTGGAAGTGACGACGACTTGGGCACCGCTTATATTTTCGGCTGCATGTCCCGTGAAAATACGCGCCCCCAGTTTTTGAAGCCGCTGGGTGACCGGTGACTCTTTCAAATCAGAGCCGGAGACCTTATAACCCAACGTTAGGAGGACCTCCGCGATTCCAGACATTCCCGATCCTCCGATTCCTACAAAATGAATGTTCTGGATCGTCTTAAACACGAATTAAACCTTGGGAAAATAGGAAAGGTTCATCTGCCGCTACACAACTTGGAGGATCGCAAACTTCAAATACTCAGTTTCGGGCATGCTGAGCAATATAGGGTGATCCTTCGCCTGAGACCGCAATTCCACGAGTCGAAAGCTCCTCCCCGCCTTTCGCGCGGCGCGCCGTAGCATTTGCATGAAGAACGCCCGATCGACATGATGGGAACAAGATGACGTGGCCAGCAGGCCTCCTCGAGGCAGCACGCTCATGGCTTTGGCGTTGAGCTTTTCGTAGGCCTTCAGTGCGACGGCGAGGTGCTTCTTAGAACGGGCGAAAGCCGGGGGATCGAGCGAGACGACTTCGTAGGGACCGCCTGGCGCTTGGCGATCGAGCAATTTCAGGGCGTCTCCATGAACAAACGTTTTGATCGTAGATGCCGCGTTGAGTTCGGCATTTTTTTGCGCTAAAGCCAAGGCGTCTTCGGAACTGTCATTGAAAACAACTTCACGGGCTCCAGCACGCGCCGCAGCGATTCCAAACCCTCCGGAGTAACAAAAAGCGTCGAGAACCTTGCGCCCTCGACAAAATCCGGCAAGCGCCTGTCGATTGTCGCGCTGATCGAAATAAAATCCCGTCTTCTGTCCCTTTAATAAATTCACAAAGTACCGTCCGTTTTCCAGCTCAATTTCAACTTCTTCAGGGACTTGCCCGAACACTACTTCAGGAGACGCTTGGGGTAGCCCTTCGAGTTCCCGCAATCCAGCGTCCGTTCGCAGAACGATGCCTTTGGGAGATGCGATTTTCTCAATCAGCGGGAGGATGAGGGCTCGAAGTTTCTCCATACCGGCAGAGAGGAGTTGAACGGAGAGATAATCTCCGTAGCGGTCCACAACGAGGCCTGGCAATCGGTCACTCTCGCCAAATATCCAACGATAGGACCGGATATTCGGATAGAGCATTTCGCGCCAAGCCTGCGCTTCGCAAAACCGCTTTTCGAAAAAAGTCTCGTCGATATCTTCTTTTTGGGCGGTGAGCATGCGGAAGGCGATGAGGGAATGCGGGTGATAGAAACCTCGCCCTAGAAACCCCGATCCAGAATGGACGAGATCTGCCAAAGCGCCTGGAGCCATTCCAGACGGCGCCTGGGCCACTTCATTAGAAAAGGCCCATAAGTGGCCTTCGCGGAGGCGCCCCTCTTCTTTAGGCTTTAGAACGATTTGCGGATATTCCATGCCAAGGCCCGCGCTTAGAGGTGTGCGTCAATCCACTTTCGAACTTGTTGCTTGACCGCACTGTAGTTGGATTTCGTAAGAAGGATGGTCTGTGTGTCTGCGAATTTTTTGACCTGATCCGCAAAGGGTTGAGCCGCCACACGGATCGTTGCCAAGATCGGGGTCGCGGAGGTTAAGCACTCAAGCAGCGTCATTCGAAATCGTTCAGACATCATTTCCATCGAGCCGATCTCGTCGATGACGATCAGGTCTTTGCTCATCAAACCGAGCTTCAGTGCAGGCACCCCTACATTCTCTAAGGCATTCAAATCGACGCCATACTTGCCGAGCTGGTGAGGACTCTTCAAACCTACAGCAGCGAGCATACGGTCCTGTCCATCGAAAGTGCGGATCATGAAACCTTTTCGCATACGTCCGGACATAATATGTTCGGTATAAAAACCCCCGATACGCTCGCGTTTGGCGAGCGTGACTTCACGCAACAGCATGGTCTTTCCGACTCCGCGCGTCCCCGCAATAAATAAGTTCTTGGTTAGCGGATTTGCCACAGGCGATGCACTTGAGGAATGATTCGTACGTTTGGAAGCAGCGCCGACGCCTGACGCCACCAGGACTCCAAGCGCGCGAGCGGTATGGCCCCCACTCCTGCCCACGGAGTCGCGGGCTGAAGAACGAGTGGAATGTCGCGCCGTACCTGCTGAATGAGCCTTACCGCGCTTTGAAACTCCTTTTCCAGCGTGTGTTCGGTGAGCACCATTTTGACGAAAACCTTTTTTGCGCCTATTTCTAGAAACCATCGATGAGCCTCCCAAAGATCATGACCGATTGCACTTTGCGGTTTAAAATCCATGGCAATCCAGTCGCACCCCTCCACCACTTTCACCAAAGCACGGGGCAATGTGCCGTTGGTTTCAAGATAAATCCCAAATCCTTGCGCGCGCAACGCGGGCACAAGGTGTTCCAAAAAACCGACTTGAAGCAAAGGTTCTCCCCCGGTCAAAGACACCACGCGTGCCGAAGTTTTTGCACTAGGATGAGAAACATTTTGCAAGACATCTTTTAACGTAACCAGCTCCCCTGATGTCGCTGAAATGCTTTCAGGGGTATCGCAGTAGTCGCAGGCCAAATTGCACCCAGCGAAGCGGACAAAAATCTGCGATTCGCCGACGCGCAAACCCTCCCCTTGTCGGCTCGCGAAAATCTCGATGACTCGTGCGGACTCCGTGCGCTCGAGCGTCGCCGTGTCGTTCATGAACGGTTGGTGGGCCGGTAGCGAGCGGCCGTATTCGCAGTTTCCCAAACGGTAACGGATGCGATGCGGGCTCCCGCCGCATGCCAACTCTGCTTTAACTTCTTGGCTACGTAGTAGGCGAGATTTTCAGCGCTGGGGTTTTCATGGTCGAAAGGCGGGCATTCATTTAGGTTGACGTGGTCCATGGGTTTGACGATGGCCTGCAGAGCGTGTTCCAACGCGACGAAATCAGTGAGGTATTTTACCTTGTTTCGAAGCCTTTTTCCTTGGACCACCACCTCGACTCGGAAATTATGACCGTGCAGCGGCTCGGTCACCCCATGGTAGTGACGTAGAGCGTGAGCGCTTGAGAATTCCGCCGCGACGATCACTTCGAACACTCGGACCTCATAGCCATGATCCAATATCAACGCGCTTGACTCCAGGAATGCTTCCGCCTAGAAATCGGCGACCTGTTTTCTCAAATTTTTCTGGAGCATCGCTGACGTAAAACTGACGGATCACCGCGGCATCCGCCGTCGTTTCCAGATGATTTTCCTTTAATCCTTTTCCGACCGCCCGGGCCGTTTCCGCAGCGGAGTCGATGAGTTGAACACGCTCTCCCGCCACCTGCCTCAGCAATTCTTTCAGCAACGGATAATGAGTACATCCAAGCACCAGGGTGTCAATCTGGTTTTCCAGAAGCGGTATGAGATACTCTCTCACA
>JBBSDO010000137.1:0-7686 GCA_038241515.1 Elusimicrobiota bacterium
ATTGAAAACATGCTCGGAGCATTTTGCTTCAATTTATTTAAACGGGTGCCGGTTCTCAGCGTTATCCGTCGCCTCGTTTGTCGCCAAAATTGATAGGCCTGCTTGGTTTCGTCTGGCGCCACTTTGAGTAAATCATGAAGAACTACTCACCTGCCTGGTTTATCGATCTGGGTCTATCACTGTGTGCTAGTTTTACCCTCGCGACCATTGTTCCTTGGGGCCTCGTGATGGCGCACACGGTGCTCACGGGTGGGGATAATCCCGCCCACTCTGTCCTGGTTCAGGCAATCGGTGAAAGTTTCTTTTCGCACCTGAGTTTGATTCATTACTGCTACAAGTTCTGGGGAGGGTTTGAGCTTTTTCAGTTCTATTTTGTATTGCCCTACTGGGTGGCCGCTGTTTTGGCCAAAGTAGTTTATCCAGCCGTAGCGTTCAAACTTGTCACTTTAGCCGGTATTTTGTGTCTTCCGTTTTGTTTTTACTGGATGTCATTCTTTATCGGTCTCTCTAGGCCCGTAAGATTCTTGGCCAGCGTCCTCAGCATTGGGTTCCTTTTTACCGAATCTCACACGATGTGGGGGGGAAACATCTATTCGGCATTGGCCGGCGAAATCGGTCATGCGTGGGGCTTTTGTTTTTTTGTTCTAGCGTTCGGTAAGCTTGTTCAATCGCACGATGAGCGGCGATTTTCCAAACTAGCTCTTGTTTTTTCGATTCTAGGGACCATGTGCCATTTTTATGCGTTTGTAATGTTGTTGGTCTTCTTTTCCGCCTCGGCGGTATTCGACTTTGGCCAATGGGCCGGGTACCGAAAGACACCGGGGGGTTCTCTCTACGCTACTGCAATTCTATTGATTCTTATTATGTCTTGGTGGCTCCTGCCATTGGTGTACTACTCGCCCTGGTGTTCGGATATGGGAGATGACTGGAGAATTAATCTTCTATCCACCTACACGCGCCCGGAAATCGTAGCCTTTAGTATTGCAATTGCTGTCGGATTGATCATTTTGCACCGGACACGATTTCGTCACCCCGAGTATGGCATTGCATTTCTTTTTCTTATCGGATATCTGCTTCTCTTTTACATCAACCCTATTCTAAATCGCCGGATTGGTGTACATGCTTTCATAGACTGTCGCTTGTGGTCGGGCGTCTTTTTCGGACTGTACCTTTTGGTTGTATTAGCGCTGGAAGTGCTTTATCAGAGTGTTCCGCCGGCCTGGTTTTTTGTTTGTATGACTGGACTCGCCTTTCTTATTCCTTCTCAGAATAACTTTGTTAAAGCGAAGGGATGGATGCGTTGGAACTATCGGGGCATTGAGGCCAATCCCGGCTGGCCAGAGCTTCAGGCGATTCTTGATAAACTGAAAGCGGTGCCCCCAAGTCGTATCTCCTACGAACTGAGCGTTAAACGGATGGCCCAGGCTTTTGGGACTGAAAGAGGGCTTGAGCTCCTTCCGTACTTCACACATCATGAGATTCTCGTCGGCGCGATGACTCATTCTGCGACCTTCGCTAATATTGGATACATGCTCCAATGCTTGATGAGTGATGAATGTGCCGGCTGGCCCACGGGCTCTCTGATGCCCGAAAAAGATATTCCTCGAGGAATCGCGATGATGAAAGCTCTCGGAGTTCAGTACCACATCGCTGTGAACAAAGAGAATCGCGAGATCCTCAATTCAATGAAAGACATTGAAAAGGTTTATGAAGGTCGCACACTAGCTCTATACCGTCTTAAAAGCCCGGTTCGCATGGTGGAGGCATTTTCCGAACCTCTACCTTACTTCATCTCAAAGGGATTTCGATCGATTTTGGTCAATCTGCCCCGTTGGGATCTGATGCGAAATACAGGCCTTATTTTTCTTTCCGGAAAAGGGGGGAGGGGCTCGGGGCTGGGTCCGGAGGTCAAAGCGACGAGGTTTATAAATTTCTTGATTGCCCAATGGATGTCAAGAAACCGCGTCTTCGATCGGGGGTTTTCCAAGCGACAAGATAGAATTGACAGTCACCTCAATGCCTGCTTGGTCTATTTCAACCGAAAGTTTGACTCGAACCGATGGGATTCCGACCCAGAATTTATGATTGCAGACCATTATTTTGATCCTGACTACTATCTGTCTCGGCCTCGAAACAGATATTCAGAGGTCGCACTCCCATTAGTGCGTTCGCAGGTGGGTCAAAGCACGGTCTCGGTCGGCGGAAAAGGATACCAAGTCATGACCAATCTTGAATCGGGGCCCCTGGGTCGACCTTTGGAGGTGGCCTTTACGTCCACTCAGTTCGGGGAGGACGAAGGTGCGTTTACTTGGATTGTTCTAAAGCCCCATGGCGAGCCACAATATGCTGAAGCGTCGAGTACCGATCCCGAGATTCAATCAGGATTTCCTGGTCCCCGCACGATCCAATGGCCGGCGCGGATCACGGATGCTTGCGATCCTTGGCTAGAGAAAAGTTTTGGAACGCTCACGTTGCATACGAAATGTCCCGGAAAACCGCATCTTATAAAGTATGCTTTTTACCCGAAATGGAAAACCGATGTGCCTATCTACGTTGGCACGAATGGGTTCATGGCGTTAACGCCGTTGAAAGAAACCACCGTTCTGCATCATCGACAAGGTTTCATCGATACCTTTAGTCAGATTGTGAGCTTGCTCACATGCCTCGGAGTCTGTTGGTGGGGATTCACGCACCGCCGGAAAAAAAGCGACAAAAGGATTAACTGGACATATTCTTTTAGTCCCCTTAGGAGGATCTAGCGATGAATTGGTGTTTGAGCCTTTTCCTAAGTCTAGCCATGTGCACGATCGCGCGTCCTGCCTTGGCCACGTATCTACGATTGGTCCCGGTGTTTCGAATGAATGTGGACGAAGCGAACAAAAAAGTCACTATCGCTTGGACTGTGACGAATGAAGGCGATGAGGCGGCAGAGGCCGTAGCCTTAGATTTCCCAGCCTTTAGCGAAGCTTATACGATGTCTTCAGAACTTCCACCGCGATCAAGCGCCACCAAAACTCTCGTTTTTCCATTTGCAAAGCTAGGCATTGACAAAAGAGGGACGTACAGTTTGATTTATCGAATTAATTATAAGGATGCGAACATGTTTCCGTTTAGTGCCACTCATTTGGCTTCGATTCCATTGCCGCCGGAAGTAAGCCGAGTTCTTCTCTTGCATCTGGAGGGTGGCACCCGACCGGTCTCCATCGTTCAGCAACGGAAAAAGACGATGACTCTCAAAGTCCAGAATGCATCTCAAAAGGAATTGAATTTGGAAAAGCTAGAGGTGTTAGCACCTGTGGAAATACTGGCGCGGCTAGACGATGTTGTAACACCTGTACGACTTGCAGCGGGGGCAGAAAGGACTCTAAAACTTTCGCTTATTTCGTCTCAGGCGTTAATCGGTTCTGCTTACGCAGTGGGGCTATTGGTTTCGGGAACGACTGAAGGGAAACATTTCTCGGAGGCCGTGACTTTCGTCGCGAACATAGTGGAGTCCTCCTACAATACGCGCATGATGATAATGGCCCTAGTTATTATCGTGTTGGCACTGCTATGGTGGAATCCCTTCACTATGAGAGTTCGAAAAAGAAAATAAGAGAGATTTAAAGTTTGATCTCAGTGATGTGATCGAAACGCCGCTCGCAACGTTTGGATGAAGGAGTAAAAAACTAATTTAAGAAATGTAAGACTAATGACAGGGCCTCCGGACTTGCGCGCCTCATAAAGTACTCCTGTTTCGAACATCCTCATCCCACGCCGCGCCGCTAGGCCAGTAAGAATCACGTTCGGAGCTAAACTCTCTTTATCGATTAAAGGGAGGAGTTCTGCCAACCGATCTCCTCGCATCAGCCGATACGCCGCATTGACATCACGGACCCGGCCGCCAAAAAGTAATCGAACACTTAAACGCGCCACGGTGCTGTAGATACGACGCATGAAGGTGGATTGTCGGTTTAGTCGCCACCCTAAGAGGAAATCATAGGAGTGGCGTTTCGACCACAACGAAGAAAAATCGGCTGTTTTCATTTCATTGTCGCCGTCCACTTGAAAAACCCAGACGCCGCGTGCCTCCTTGTAGCCCTGCAAGATCGTGGGACCATGGCCCAGGCTTGTGGACTGATGAGTCACCACAATTCGGTCGTTGTGGCGGGCGAGGTCATCCACTAGGCGACCGGTGCCATCGGAAGAGCCATCATCATAAACCCGCATCTCATAGTTTATCGCTAACTTGTTCAGCTCCGTTTCCCAATCCCCGAGAACTTGGTGGGCCACCATTTCCTCATTTCGCATTGGGATGACTACCGTTAGGTCCAGCATGCTCGGGCTATCCCCAACGAGTGCCGCATTCTGGCGTCAGGGAATAGCACTGCTTGAGTCCACCTGTAATTCAAGGTTTGACGTGCGGATTTGGCGACTAATTTCGTCATCGTAGAAAACGATAAACCGCGTGACGTTGCCTGGCGTGCCCCCTTCGACCGTAAGTGTCCCGTCGACGCGCAGCACACCGCTCATCGCAAAAAGGACGTCGGGCTTGATGGTTAAATCTCCTTTAACCCACAGGAATCCTCGAAACTGTACCCCTCCCGCCGGCACTCCCAGAATGAGCGAGGAATTGCATTTATTACTAGGGCAGATGGCCGCCAAGCCAGCGATGGCCCCAGGAGAAGCATAAGGCATATCCTGGTTATAGGTCGGCGGAAGCCGGATATCGGTTTGGGGAGTGTTTTTAGTATAGACACTGTTTGCAATGGTTAGGCTTCGCGTAACGATTAGGGCGCCGGCCTTGACCCCGGTTTGCTTAAAATCCATGCTTAAATTTCCGAAAAACGCAGAACCATCAATGTAAATGACGACGGCTGGAGACGGAGCGAAGTTCGGAGGGACCGGAGCGGTGGGGAAAACAGCCGTGCTGTTCTTGACCTTGTCAAAATTTCCTGATCCGGCAGGAGCGGCGATGCACGTCCCCGCGGTGGCGGGGGCGACGGGGGCTGTGCAGGCGATAGGAGCCGGCACTGGCGGTATCGTGTTTTTTGCCGAATTTATGTAGTCGATGTCGTCTATCACCGGCTGGAAACCGAGCGAGGTAAAAGCCCAGTATTCTTTTTGATCCGTAGCCGCAACGCAGGTCGCCGTATCTGGGCAACGCGTGAGGTCAGCCGAGGGAGGAACGTTAAGCGCGTCGCCTTTATTGGTCCCCGTAGCCGCACCGGTGAGCCCACCGATACTAAATTTGCGAGGCATTTGGTAGCAGTTCATATCAAAAGTATTTATTCCAGTGGAGCAAGGCTTCGTAATGGCCCAGAGATTCTTGTCATACAAAGCAATCGGGCCCCATAGTACCCTAAAGTCGGCCGAGTTAGCGACGACTGGAACGTTAGCGAGTTGTACTGCGGCCGAAGCGTTTAAACCGGTCGGCAGCTTTATGCCTACGGTATGCTTGCTGACAATCGTGGCGATTGAACTACCCGGAGTGGGGACGAAGGTCCCTCCCACCGAAGTTCCCGGCCGGGCTTCCAATTTAACCTGGTAGCTTTCAAGGCCAGTCGCCGGCGGCACCGTGATCTGGAAAACTCCGCTGCCTTGAGAGCTGGCGAATATCTTGCTGCCATCAAAGCCCAGCGCGCCTGGGTTAAAAGCGGCAGGAAACGTATTCGCGGGTACGGAATTCTGAATTTGCTGGATGGCAAAGGCGGTCCCTTCCTCCGCTATGGCGCGGCCTTTGAGCCTTTTAAGGGACTGCGCCCCATGAGAGGCGGCATGCTGATTGAGAAAAATCATTGCGGGAACGGCCGTTAAGACGAGCAAGAGAATAAAAATGCCGATCATGAGAGCTTGACCGCATTGGGAGCCCCTCAAGGCGCTTCCACCATACGTACGGTTTGATTGGGCAGAATAACGGACGAAACATGGTCGGCTAACCCGGTGGAGTCAAAAGGAGCGTCCATTCGCAAGCTAATGCCGACGACGCCCGGGTCCGCCGACGTACCCGTAAACATGAGGCCCGTTACATGCGTAGCCAGCGAACGTGTCGCTAGTATGGCTCCGGTTGCAGAAAGATCCTTGGAATAAACCGTATTAACGTCGAGGTAAATTTGATATGAAACGGCCCCCGAGGGTAGCTTCGACTGCAGGTCAAATTGCACGCTCGAATTGGGGACTAAAGGAGTGCCGGGGAAGGTCGAGATCACGACTGTGCGGGCTTTGCCATTGCGTAAACGTTCTTGAATCGTTTCCATGACGCTCCGCGCATCGACCATGAGCTGCTGACGCACTCGAGCACGCTGAAAAAGTGGCGCATTCTGGGAAAAATATAAAACAAAAGCAAAAATAATCACGACCAATATAACTGTGGCAATAATCATTTCTAGCAGTGTAGTTCCCCGCCTATTCATCGCGTCACCAAGCTTTCGGTATCCGTCACGTTCGTATTGGGGCCGGACTGCCACGATACATGCACATGGATATTTTTCAACCCTAAATCGTTGGAACTCAAAGGATCAGGACAAAACGAATCCCACGTTGCGCCGTTCTGGTTGACTAAGTTAATGCAGACGCTCCGGGTGTAGGTAATGGCATCCTCCGTATAGATGGCATCGGGTCCCGCTGGGGGTGGCGACCCAGGCGGAGAACCCGGCTCCGGTTTCGGCAGTGCCGTCCAGTTTGTGACCGCACGACAGTCGCAACCCTGGGGTGGCGGGGTCGGGGCCTGCGCGAAGGATGTGAAATAGGCATTATTATAGGGGGTGGGTCGCAGCAATGCATAGGGCTGCTGCTTGAGTTCTTGCATTCGCGTGGCAGCGAAGTTGCCGGCCAGCCATCCGCGGCGAGTGGTAGTGGTATTAGCCGCGGACTTCGGAAAAAGAAGGGAAAGGGCAGCGACCATGGTCCCTACCATGAACACCGCAATGATGAGTTCTAACAAAGTTGTTCCTCGGATGGATCCCATCATCGCAACGAGTTTAACATGGGTCTGGGACCAAGTAAAGACCTAGGATTCTAAGTCAATTTTAAGGACAGCTGGCGCTAGTGGCACCGCACGTGGCCACTGAGAAAGTCTGCTGGGGAGCAAGAGGATTCAAGCCATTTAATGGAGTGTTTCCGGTGCGGAGATAGATCGTCCCAGACGGGCATGGGGTAGGTTTCCAGCAGGTCAGATAGTAGGACCCGTAGGGGACTTTGATTTGAACTTGACCATCTAAGCCGGTCGTTCCCGAATAGATAGCCGTATAGGCCGGAGGGCCCACCACTGCCCCTCGAGTCACAAGTGGAGGGGCACCGTTAGTGAGTGGATAAATAGAGGCGGTCCCCGTGTAAGGAGTGATCAGTACGAACGTGCCCGGCGTGTCTTGCACTCGAACGGTGGCTGGCACCCCTCTGAGGATGAAGGGTGCTTTCACCGATGCGTTAAGCGAAGCCGGCCTTAGATCTGCCGTTTGTTGTGTCTGATCGGCGGTTTGACTCCGGCCCAAGGCGGGAGCGACATAATATTTGACGGTATTCAAACCTGTAAATCGGTAATTTTCTGTAGGAGCTAAGCTGGTGTTAGTTAGGCGAGTTTGCTGAACCGACCCCGCAGCCGTCCGCAGTTCGACCGGAATATCGGGAAGATTAGCGCTGGTTTCGACGGCCGAGACTGTGCCGCAGATTGTACCAGCCGCGCCACAAGGGTTCAGCGTCGTAGTGGTG
>JBBSDO010000138.1:0-7679 GCA_038241515.1 Elusimicrobiota bacterium
AGGGGCACCAGGCGACCGTTCTTTGTTGTGAGGTTCACATAGGTCCCCTGATCCCAAACCATGACCGTCCCACCTCCATATTGCCCTTTCGGAATGGTCCCCTCGAATCCCACATAATCGAGCGGATGGTCTTCCACATGCATGGCCAGCCGCCTGACTTTTGGATCCGTGGAAGGCCCTTTCGGCACCGCCCAGGAAACCAACACGCCATCGTTCTCCAGCCTAAAATCATAATGAAGATGGCTGGCCGCATGCTTTTGAATAACGAACTTGCTTTTCCCCTTTAAGCTGGGCGCTCCACCCTGCGGCTCGGGAGTCACATCGAATCGGCGTTTGTCGCGATAAGGTTTCAAAGCGGCCTTGGCGGAGTTCGAGAGGAGTTGGGGGTGCGCGACGGAAGAAGACCGCTGCTTTGATGGCTGTGGTAAGGTTTTTAGAGTAGGCAGCGTTTGTTTCAAGGTCAACACGGGCGCGAAGAGGTCTCCCTTCTTTTTGACCCGGGCGAGGACGGCCTCCGTGGTGAATGCGAGAAGCTCAGGATCTTTTTTCTTGATCGCCTTAGTCAATTCGTTCCACTCCAGCGGGGTCGAGACCGTGGGTTTGGCCGCCACGCGCATCGAATAGGCCGCGCACGTCGTTTTATGTTCATCATTTTGGCTCCAATCAATAAATATTTTATTCACGCGCAGGGCCTTACTCATGCTGGACACGATCTTTGCGGTATATTGCTTTTCAAAAGCCAGCGCCACAGCGTGGGAGAACTCCTTGGTATCGTCAAAAGTAATCGCAGGATTGTTCAGCGGGACGTAAACGTGTATCCCTTTCTTCCCTGACGTTTTCGCAAAGGCCTCTAGCTTAAGCGACGTGAGAAGCTTTCTTAATTCCAGGGCTGCCCAAGCGCAATCGAGCAGCGTCATCCCTGGACCGGGATCTAAATCAAACGCCAAGGCCGTGGGATTGTTAATACGACCCTTCTTCGAAAGGAGCACATGCAGTTCGATAGCCGCCAAATTCACCGTCCAGATGAGCGAGGGCTTATCCTCAATGGTGCAATAGCGGATATAACGCTTTGCATCCGAACGCGCGACGTCCGTGGTATGCATCCACTTGGGACGATAGGAAGGACATTCCTTCTCGTAAAAGAACGGCCCCTCTACCCCGTCGGGATAACGCACCATGGTCAGCGGCCTACCGCTCAAGTGCGGAAGGATCGTGTCGGCGATGCGGGCGTAGTAGTCGATCATCTGGCCTTTGGTGAAACGGGCCTGAGGATAAAAAACCTTGGCCAAATTGGAGATATCGAGCGTTCGATTGCCGACCTGAACCTGCGTGGTTTGCCCCATGCAAGTTAGATGGATAGCCTGGCGAAACGTTACAGCATTTTTAAATACAAACCTCCAGGGTAACCGAGAGGACGGCTACTCGGTCTAAATAACTTCTCAGGAGGAAATTTATGGTTAAAAAACCGAAGCCCAATACGATCCCGTTTAGTCCCAAGAAAAAGCAACCGGTGCCGGCCGGCAGGCTAGGGAAGCCTTTCTGGAGCGGGTCCATCAGCTTCGGTTTGGTGAATGTCCCGATTCGGCTCTTTCCCGCCGTCCACGAAAAAACCATCCGCTTTCATCTCCTGCACGCCAAAGACGAATCGCGGCTGCATCAAAAATTGGTATGTCCGTTGGATAATCAGGAAGTGGCGCGGGAAGACACGGTCCGGGGGTTCGAAATCGAATCGAATAAAAATGTCGTCTTACAGCCGGATGAAATCAAGGCCCTGAAACCGAAAGCCGAAAAAATTCTTGAATTGATCAGTTTTGTGGAGCTCGACCAAATAGACCCGGTCTATTTCGACCGGCCGTTTTATGTCATGCCTTCGGAAACCGGCGCGAAGGGCTACCATCTTCTCACCGAGGCGCTCGTCCGATCCAAACGCGCGGGTATCGGTAAAATTATTATGAATACCAAGGAATATCTGGCTGCGCTTCGCCCGGCAGAGGGTCTTCTGTACCTCGAAACGATGCATTTCCGTGATGAAGTCGTTGTCGCCGATGAACTCATGAATGACGTGCCGAAGGTGAAAGCAAGCGATGCCGAGATTAAAATGGCGGTGCAGCTGGTGGAGTCCTTGGCCGCCCCATTTAAGCCGGAAGAATTGCACGACGATTACCGCGACGCTTTAATGAAACTCATCAATGAGAAGGCACGTAGTGGACACGTCAAAATCTCGGCTGGCGAACCGGATAAAGATCCCGAAGTCATCGATCTCATGGCCGCGCTTCAGAAGAGCCTAGCCACCGTGAAGAAAACCAAGGGGGCTCAAGTTGCATGAATGAGGGGACACGGAGCCCTCTGAGGGTCTGCCCTCCATAACACGGAGCTCGACAGCATGACTCCATTTCCTTCCTGGATTGAGCCGATGTGCGCTACCTTGACCGAGGAGCGTTTTTCGAATGATGCATGGATCTTTGAGCCCAAATTAGATGGCGAACGCATTTTGGCGTATCGCAAAGGGAAATCGATTCAGCTTTATACGCGAAATCATATCAGCGCCAATGCGCAGTATCCCGAACTCATGGACGCCATCCGAGCCCAAAGATCAAAATCGTTCATCCTTGATGGGGAAGTCGTGGCCCTGAGACCCGGAACGACCATCGGCTCCTTCTCCCGGCTTCAGCGGCGTATGCACTACGAGAATCCACCCCCCGAGCTCATCAAAAGCGTACCCGTTATCTACTTTGTTTTTGATCTGCTCTATCTCGAAGGTTCGGACGAGCGGGAGTTGCCGCTTGTGGATCGCAAAAGAGTATTACAAACGAATTTTGTCTTTGGGAAAAGTCTCCGCTTTTTGACGCATCTGGAAAAAGACGGTTTGACGTATTACAAAGAAGCCTGCCGCCTAGGCTGGGAAGGATTAGTGGCCAAGCGCGCCGAGAGCCCTTACCGCAGCATCCGATCGAAGGATTGGTTGAAATTTAAGTGCGTGAAGGAACAAGAAATGGTCATTGGCGGTTACACCGAACCCGAAGGGACCCGCCAAGAATTTGGAGCGCTTCTGATGGGTTATTACGCCGACGGAACATTGCATTTCGCCGGGAAGGTGGGAACAGGTTTTAATGGCCCCATGCTCGAGCTCGTGGCGGCCAAACTGCAGCGCAACAAATCAGACCGCTCCCCATTCAAATCGATTGATATTTCCAAGCGCGGATTGCATTGGATCAAGCCGGTACTAGTGGCGCAGATCGGGTACAGCGAATGGACCGAGGATGGGAAATTGCGTCATCCCCGGTTTTTGGGCCTGCGGGACGACAAATCGCCGCGCGACGTCGTTCGCGAAATACCCGTCCACTTAAAATAAGGAAGAGGCGATAGAAGGGGTATCCCGGCTCAAGGGGTGGACGAGAGCTCCAATGCCTCGAGCGAGTATGGGTCCAGACCGTCCCCCACACCCCGCTAATCTTATTTTCCCCCGGTAATGGGTTTTACCGTTTTTTCGTTCACATCTTTCTCATCAGTGGTTCGAATTTGGTCTGCGATGGTCGCCGCCACCGCTCCGGCTTCCGCAGGGGTGGAGCCTGCACTTTGCTTGGCGTAGGCACGTTCAGCCCTTTCATCCCTTTTTTTGAGTGCGAGATCCTCAGTGTCATCACCGGGCAATTCGAGCCGCAATTCTTCTATAAGCATTCGTAAGGCCGCCGCAAGAGGCAGCGCCAAAAGTGCACCGACGATGCCTCCTAATTTCCCCCCCACGAGCAGTGCAATGACCACAGTGGCGGGCGGCAACCGGAGAGCACGTCCGTAGACACGCGGGACAAGAACACGACTTTCAAACTCCTGATATACAACCATCGCCGTTAGAACGACCATGACAATTCCTGTCCCACGCGAAAAGGCTGAGAGGACGGCGGGAGTAGTTGCCAATAACCCACCCACGAAAGGAATAACATCCGTTATTCCGGCGAAGGCAGAAAGTGCGAGGGCATTGGGAACTTTGCAGATGGAAAGCAAGCCGAAGGCAAATACGGTAATGGCCACGGACGTGATGAGTTGTCCCCTCATATACCCGCCCACGATGTCTTGCAAATTTAAAAGCACTCGCGCGAGACGCAGGTGATATTCGCGCGGGATGAAGGCGTACAAAACACCGCGCATACGTTCGTAATCCGCGATAAAGTAGATGGCTAGAACAATGGCTGTGGCGGCATACCCTATGACTTCTAGAATGGTCAGCGAGACAGCGACAGCTGAAGTGACCGTTCCATTGCTCACAGTTTTGGTGGTCCCGAAGTTGCGTACTGCGGCGGCGAGGGAGACTGTTAAACGATTACCAACGAGAATATCAGCCAGTTTTTTCTGAATCGCGGGTAAGTTGCCCGAGATTTGCATTATCTGGTCCCACAGAGCAGGAAAGACAATGAGCGAGACTAGGCCCCCCGCGAGGGCACAGACACCCGCTACCAAGGTAATGGCCCAAACTCTTTTGAAGCGACGGTCTTCTAGCCAAAGAACAAATGGACTTAGAGTGCCCACCAATATTGACGCGCAAACAATTACCACTATCACTGAAACTAATTGGCCAATCAGCCAAAGAGCTAAGCAGGTGAGTAGGACTGCAGCTATGGTTTTAGGGGCTAATTCAAATCGGATTAGATGGATAGATCGTCTACGGGATGGAGTTTCATTCATCAACTAGGAAGAATCCTTTGCCAGCGATTAGGACGGAAGAGCACGTTCGACATCAAAAGGTTCAGGCCCGGATTCCCCACCCGGGCTCCCTAGCTCGTCAATTAAGCAAGTCTCTTGTTCGAGTCATACGCCCTCGCGGGCCGACGAGTCAACTTACCACGCGCTTGATTTCGCGCTCTGAACAAATGATGTGCCGTCTATAGTGCCTGACGTTAGTGTGTGAGAGTTGTGTCATCTCTCCCAGTCTAACGCCAGGCACTGAAGGCGTTGTGGTTCCATTGTACTCCGTGGGTGGGAAAGCGGGCAACCGAACGGCTTAACGCAGGGGGCTCAACTGTCTTTGGGTGCCTGACGTTAGTTTGCGAGAGTTGTGTCATCTCTCCCACTCGAACGTCAGGCACTGAAGGCGACGTCCAACTGCGTTCGCAACGGCCGCGGTTCGGGCATACCATTTTTGATATTCTCGGCGCCGTGGACTTCTATAGCACGGAGGCGGGCGATGCCTCTAGCAGCCAAACCCGCGGCCTCAGTGATGACGCCACTGGCTGGGATTTCGAGGGAATCCAGAAGGGCTTTGAACATTTCATCGACTATCGTGGTGTGCCGACGTTTCAGCATCGGGTTGTGGATATCTTTGCGATATTCCTTCCACTTTCCATTTTCGAGGATTTTTCCCCCTGAGTTAGAATGCTCCCTGATTCCGACGACATGGATTCCGATACAATTTTCTAAACTTTCCCCGATGGCGTCGCGCAGAACCTCTTTCAACAACTTTATGTCGCGCGCTCCGTCAACCACTGCGACGACGGCTTTTTTCAGCAAAGGGTCCAGAATGGTTTGCTCATCTTTTGGCCCGCGTGATCCTAGCGCTGTTTTCATCCGTTCCTCTGCCGCAAGCGCCGCCGCGCTGCCCGGCTCCGATAAATCCCAATCCCTCTTAGCCTTATTGAAGTCCACCGCGTGCGGGGACCCGTAAACGAATCCGGCGCCGCCGGTCCTGCTTTGGATGAGCTCTCTAAGGTACCGTTCATTTCTTGTATCCGTTGGAAATAGTTCCACAGCCGTTTGCAAAAGTTGAATTGCGGATTCCCGATGGCCCTGGGCATTTAGAATTTTTGCCAAGGTATGGTAGGCGAATGGGTCCTTTATAAGTGGAGGCTCCTTTTTCAGAGTCTTCCCGTCGTCACTGAGTGCAGCGAGTCCCTCGGAAAGGAGGATTTTTTGCCGTGCCATCCGCAGCGTTCCCGGGAGCGATGCGGCGCCATGTACTTCGTCGAGCAGGGTCTCCGCCAAAATGGTCCGTCCGAACATCTCCTGCCGGTTTAGATCATCCCACTGTCTTTGATTTGGGACCTCTCGAAGACGTTTTCGAACTATTTCAGCATGCGCGATTGCATCGTGCAGATAGGACAGGGCCTCGGAAAAGTTTCTGCGAAATCGAAACAGGTTGCCCCAAGCCGTCAGGGCCATAACACTGATTGATGATTCCGGCGACAACGGAATTCCCATAAGGATCTCGTGCGCGCGATTAAGGTCATCAATTTTGATCAACCGGTTGGCGTAAAGAATTTTCGTACGCCGCTCGTCATATTGAAGTCGCATGACCACGTTTTCTCTGGCCAGGCGACTTCGTACCAACTCGTGAAGGTCTCGCGTATATTGATAGGCGTCGGCTTGCGTCCATTCCCTGACGTTAGCCAGCAACTGTTCCAGCTGGAGCAATTCCTCGACGTTGGCGTGTAAAACCAACTGCTCAAGCAGAGGCCGTACAATCGTTTCGCTTCTTTTAAAACCAAGAGACATTTTTTCATCAGGGAAAACGGCACTAAAGAAACCTTCGAGCTTAAATCGAATTGCCGCCTGCCGTTCAAAAGCTCCCCAGAGGAGGGCTTTGCGGAAAACGGAGAGAAAAGCGGGTGTGCCGTCGGCTCCAAACGTGTTGGGTAGTCGGGCTAGTTTCTCATGGAGCCCTGCGGCCGCCAAAGCGATGCGTTCATTCGGATGAAACATGCCTACGGCTGTTCCCCGCGCAATCTCAGTAAATTCGAGTGGATCGGCCGCGCGCGTCAATAATCGGTGTTGGGATTCAGGCTCGGTCAAGCGGGCGAATTCAGGACTGAGAGTATTTCGCGATAATTCCTCAGGTTCTGTCGGCGCGTCGAGCTCGCGTGCCGCTTCGAACTCTAAAAGCGCAGATTTTGCCTGACGTCTCCAGTTTTTTATCTTGGGATTCCAAAATCTTCTATTGGCGTCGAGCGCCTCGCGATCAGTTTCCGTGATCGTATCGAGCTCGGTCGGAACCTCGCCCTTGTATGAAATCCCCTGGAGTCGATGGGCCCATTCCTCGAACATCAAAAACTGTTGTCGAGCGCGCTCGAGCAGAATCGGATCAGCCCGGAAACGACCAAAGTCCATTCCCAAGTTCAACCGCTGATGCGCCCTTTGCTGTAGCTTTAAGGGAATGCCAGTGAGGGTCTGCTCTGCAAGTTCCAGGCAAGCGAGTGCTGTCTGGTTTTGCCCCCGGATCAGATAAGTCAGCCCTAGTAGGCGAATTCCATCAAAGAGTTGGGTTCGCTGCGGGGAACATACTGCTAGGGGCTCGTTCCGACTGACAGCCTTCTGGAGAGCGCTTACCGTCTTCTCGGGTTTATCCGTGGCAGTGTAATGGCGCGCCACTCCCAACCAAAAGAGCGATTGGTGATCCGCCTTTTCATGAGTAGGGCCCATACTCGTCTCCGACGTAGACGGAACTATTAATTCTTGTAATTCAGATGCCAACGGTGTAGCGGGGTGAAACTGAACCAGTCCACCCTTTTGGACAACCAATTCCCATCCCAAAGAACCGGCGACAGAAGCGGCAAGCTGAGGAGCCTGTTTCGATGCCTCCAAAATAGAGGGGACAGGACCCCTGTCCGCGCTCGCTTGGGCGAGTTGCCGGATAAGAAGGGTCGCTTCGTCCTGCGATACCCGATATCGGCTCAGAGAATGGCCCAATTCAT
>JBBSDO010000139.1:0-7670 GCA_038241515.1 Elusimicrobiota bacterium
AGACAGCGTCGAGAACAATCCGCAAGTGGTCAGCTGGAGTCAGGCCGGCTTGGGTTTTGGCCACTTCATTTTCAAAGGTCATCGCGCTTCACAGGCTACCAGTCTCTATTTTCATGTCCGGCTATTTTCGCTGTTATTACAGCTATTTTCTAGCTTTTACTTGGAATTGGCGGAGGTGTGCTTTTCGGATTTCTGATCGGCTGGGCCTATTTCGGCGGGAGTTTCTGTTGTGGCTGCGATTTCAACGGGCCGTCGTGTTGAAACTGGGAGCTGTTTATCCAGGCTCAGGGCAGCCTGGCGTACATGGCCCGGTGAAAGGTGGGCATATCGCTGCATGAGTGACTGCGGTTTTAGCCGAAGGAAACTTTGTACGGCGTACGGGTCCTTGGAGCCCATAATAGCGTGACTGGCAGCTGTGTGTCGAAGATCATGGAAATGAGATCCCACGCCGTCAATCGCCGGACTAAAGACCTATACCTTATAAGCATGCTTATAAAATCCCCAATCGAAATCATTCCCCTACGACCTATCGGGAAAGGAGTTAGATTAGATCCCTCTTTCGGGGCGGTGAAATGCAAATAATCCTATTTTCGAAAGCTCGCTGCTGCGGCGCGGGGATTTTATCAGCGTGCTGATAAAATCTTTGGGTTTTAGAGAATAAATCTCCGGGTTTCCCATCTAAGGGGTAGGGAGGCAGAAATTGAGCCGACCCAAATACCCCTTCGGGGATAAATAATCCTCAAAAAGGGCGGCGGTAGAGGTATCCCTGAATCTTGTCCGGGGCATATGCCGACCGCCCCCTTCGGGGAAACTAAAGGAGATTAAGTGTTATGGATACCGTGATGGATACGCAGTGGATTGATGTGAACCTCATTGACTTGCCGGAATACGGGCGAATGCATAGTCCGGAAGCTGTGGAAGCGCTCGCCAGCGACATGGTGAAGAACGGACAGCTTCAGAATGCGGTCGTGTGTAAGAAGGAAGGTGGGCGCTTTGAGCTCTTGATTGGAAAAGGGCGCTTGGAAGCGGCGCGGAAACTCGGGTGGGAAAAAATCCGGGCGGACGTGAAGGACGGGCTGGGGCAGGTTCAGAAACTGGCGATGATGGCCGCAGAGAATGAGGCCAGGGAGGATGCTTCTCCCTTCTATACGGCCATGCTCTACAACGAGATGATGACGGCCGGAAACCTGACTCAGCAGCAGCTGGCCGACCAAATCGGCCGCACGCAGACGACGGTCAGTTCCTTCGCGACGCTCGCGACCGTTCCGAAAGAAATCTGGATGGCCCATCAGCCGGAACTGACGTCGATGCGATTGTGTATGGAGATCGCTAAAGCCAAAGACCCCGAACACCAGAGGAAACTCGTCGAAGCCGCCACGAAGGATGGCCTGGGGACCGCCGCCCTGAAAAAGTTGGCGAAGAAACTAAAGGACGGCGCACCCGCTGCCGGCGACTCCGCAGGCGATAATCCGGAAACTCCCGCCTTCGCCTTCTCCTGGAAAGGCAATGCCATCGTCCTGAAGCCCCGCCCCTACCAGCCCCACGCGCAGGCGTTCCGGGTCTATCTAAACGAACTCGAAGAAGCCTACGAACGCTTCATGGCAACCCAAACCGCGACCGCCGCCTAAAGGCCGGCCGCATTCACGACAGTAGCCCCACGGTCCTTTCCAGGGTCCGTGGGGCTTTCGCTTTACCCTTTTTAAAAAGACGCGCGGATTGCTGTAACTTCTGCCTATAAGAAATAACCTTGGACCGGGGCCCACGGTCCTTGCCCTTTAGACCCGGGTCTATTCCCTTAAAAGCTTTGGTCTATGCCTTTTCACCCTCACGCGGTAAAATTTATGTCGAACGCGAATGCGCGCGCGTTCGAGCCACCGTGAGAAAATATCTCGATCGGACTTTTGCCGTCGTCCTAGCTGCTGGCTTGGTTTTTAACAGCAGCACGGATGTTTTCGGTACCTCTCTGGTCACTCCTCCTACTTTTAACCAATCGGCTTCCATATTCACAGGCCAAGCCCTGGCGGCCCGCCCAACTTCAATCCCGATTCACCTTGCGGGCGATGCGCTATGCCAGGTTGTTCAGTTGCTCGAAGCTTTTTGGAACATCCTCCCGGGTTACAGTCGTTTTGCTCATTCGACTCACATGAGCTTCTTTGGCGTGCCTCCTCTACCGCCGAAAGAAGAATCTCCGACGTTTTATCGTGTCGCCGAATCCGGGGAAGTCCATTTTATTTACGCTCGCCACGATACACGACAGGACTATGAGGACATTCACTCCGTTTTATCAGGGATCCTCGCAAAGGCTGGTGCCAGGTCTCAAAAGGTCCATCTCCTGCTTGAAGGCGATTTGTTTCAGGCTGAAGATTTGGGCCGTTTTGGTCCGATTGCTCTGCTAGGAGAGTTAGGGAAGGAAAGTGCTAATTCTGAGCAGCTGAAAGAGCGAGTCCTGCATCTCATCGACTTATTTTTCCATCTACCATTCCTGGCATCTGGTCCGGACGCCGCACTCATCGATAGCGTACTTGAGACGTTCGAAGATCCTCTTCTTGCCAACGTCTATGATCGATTGTTCGACAGGATCGCTCGACTGAAACCTTGGTATCGCCTGAGAATACACTTGAAGGATCAAGATCGCTTTTACACTGCGCTCTTGGAAGCATTGCGGGCACTGCGGAAGCGACCAAAGGTGGTCTTTCGCCATCTCGAAATTCCTCCACGTGTTGCGCAAGTCGAGTCGCTACGGCGCGACCTACTCAGTTTTCGCGCAGGCACGACGTGGGACGTTTTGGTACGAGGCATAAGCAACGTTTTACGGCTGCGTCGTCCTCCACTCCTCGACCAAGTTCGAGCCATCAGGAAGACAGATCGAGAAGCTGTAATTGTGGTTGTTCGCGGAAGCTACCATCGAGAGGACCATCGTGCACTGGTAGAACAGGATCATGTCGCCGTATGGGTGCACTCCTATCCGGCTGGATACTTTGCAAGCCCGACGTATGCCTTGCAGCAACGTTTCATCCGTGAGCCGGACGCTCCTGCCGATACACAAATTAATGATCTTTCAAACTGGTCATTTGTTGAACGACTGACGCGCGACTTTCTTTCCACGTCATTTCCACATCATGTTCAATTGGAGATTGCTGTGAATCAACTCGTTGATCGATGGCAGAAGGAAGGACTTTCAGCAGGGGCCGTTCTGGATGCCTTTCAACAGTTAGGCAAATCCGATATGGACACAAGTCCTCTTGAAACAGGTATTTTGGACGTTCTCGAATCCAGAGAATCGAATCAACTCCGACCCGTTATTGAAAGCCATATTGAGAAGCCGAACGGGGCAGCTGATCCGCCCGCCGTGAGTCAATTGACATTCGGTGCGGGCATCTACATTTTGTCTTTGTCGTTCCTGGTGGTTCCGCTGGGATATCTAACAGGTGTTCCCGTCCATCCATTCACGGAGGTCGTCCTCCGCATATTCGGTCTTATCGCAATAGCATATGGAGTTTGGTACAACCGTGCCTATGCCCCGGCTCTGCTCATAGCACAACTGGCAAAGCGCGCCGCGTAATCCCCTTTCTCCTTTTACGACCTCCAAAAGAAACTCCCCAGTTTTTCGCTACTCATTCGGCTGCAGGCGATACACCGGTGTCCCCCGCCTTCGCCTTCTCCTGGAAAGGCAATGCCATCGTACTGAAGCCCCGCCCCTACCAGCCCCACGCGCAGGCGTTCCGGGTCTATCTGAACGAACTCGAAGAAGCCTACGACCGCTTCATGGCCACCCAAACCGCGACCGCCGCCTAAAGAGCGTATTCACCCCACGAGCCCCACGGCCTTTTCCAGGGTCCGTGGGGTTTTTGTTTCACAGGCACGGGCCGCTGTTGAACCGTGCCGCTGATCACGTGTCACAGATGGGACTTTGGGTGCAAAAATAAAGTCAATGAAACAATTGCCGGAAACACGAAAACGGGCGGACAACTCCATTAATTACTTTTTATCGTCCTGCTTTTCGATAATTTTTAGTGACGCGGTGACAGAGGCATTTTCGCTTGGAAGACAAATGACGCGTTCATTTCCATACTCATTGCGTAGGACAGAAAGCACTTCATCCAGCCAGGAAGGACCCATGGCAAGAACACCGCTGAAGTCGAGTTCGATTCGATCGCCTGGTTCTGGTTTGAAATAGGCCTTCATGCTCAATCCCGCTTCCCGGCCGGCGGGACGGGAGGTGAGGATTTCCCCAAACTTTTTTACTTCGATTTTCATGGGAGTCTCCCGTTCGCTATTCCTCTTCGACGTCCCGTACCTTGTGAAGTATTTGTCGGGACAGTCCCCCGGTTGTAAGGGGGACGGGAGCTGCGGCGTTTAACTCATCGCCGCAGGTCCAAATCATGAGGGTCACAGTGCCTCTCACGTTGCTGAAATGTTTGCCTAGAAGAACAATGCATCTTTCCCCTTGTTCTCCGTAGAAAACACGCCCAGTTCCTGAAATACAGGCGATGCCGCCGCCCGGCGTCGTCGAGAGATTATTTTTGACATATTTTAATCCATTACCTCGGTTCTCCGGGGAACGGCCGGAAATGATGGTTTCGAACGCCGCGTTTATAGCGACCTGTTCGTTTGCCAGTTCAGGATGTACTTTGACCAAAGAATGATAGATGCCCTGGCCCCTGTCGGCAATGCAGATCCAGAGTTGCTTCCCGGTGACTTGGGACTCAAACCAGCAGCCGGGAACATCCCGCCATTGCCCCAGGTTATGGTCGAACGAATTGTTTCCGACTTCACCCGCCGTGGCAATGACCAAAGGCAGAATGTTCTCCGGCAACCCGTTCCTGACAAAGGATTTCAGATGAGGCAGTCGGGCGGTGAAAACTTCACGCGTTTCACACACCATTGATTCTGGGCCTTCGGGTGCCGTTCGCGCGTTTATCCAGCTGGAAACCGCTTCCCAATCGGGCACCCCGGCTAACGCGTATTGAGTAAAACGTCCCGCCCCTTTGATCTCAACAATTCCTCGCTCAGTGAGATTCCGTAAATGGCGATGAATCATTTGAGCAGAAATATTCAAGGATTTACGCAATTCAATGGGCCGAACTTTCCCTTTTTCTTGAATAATTTTGAGGATTTGAGCGCGTGTTTCAGTTTTCATTGATTTATAGTTTATAGTTTACAGTAAACTATAAACTATAGCAAGTGGTATTAAGCGCGTAGATCGGAATCCAATCGGCACCTCGGAAGACATCAAGGGAAGTCGGAATCAATTGCGGGTCTGGCCTTCGGGGCGATAAGGACCATAAAGCAGCGGTGGGCCGCCAGCACCGTTGGCATGGGCCTCAAAGGACGGCAGGCGGTTTCCCGTAAAAGAATCGTATTGGCATCTTTACTCAGCGTGTGGGCGTCGTCGCGGGTCGAACTGACGACCTGGGTAACGGCCGCCTGCACCAAGGCGCCGATTAATCCACCACCGCCACCGCCGGAGGTCTGATCGGCTCGAGCCTTCCCTTCCCATAACAGCGTCCCCGATTTAGCGTCAACCAGTTTGGCTTTTGCATGCGCGGTCGCTGCGCTGTTGAGAACTTGGTATTGGGTGCCGTATTCGAGCAGGGTGATGTACAGCACCGAATCCGTCCCAAAAATCTCGGCTAGTTTATTTAGCGGTGCCTGGTGCATTTCTCCCGGACCCGGCAATCCGTTATCCTTAAGGAATTGATCGACGATGGCCACGGGGAAAACGTAGTACCCCATCTCCATTCGAATAGGGGTCTTCGAATAGGGGTCAGTGTTCGCTTCCTGACAGGAAGGTTGGGAGATGTATAGTTCGGATATCGTTCAGACGCTCGCCAGCCTTTCACGTGAGCCGCTAGTACTTAAAGGCTAGTTCCGCCTTTTGCTAATCGATTAGCAAATTATTCCCCCCTCCTAGGCCGCCCCTGCCCGGCAAGCTCAACGGGGTCGAACGATCGTCGCTCCGGTCGCGTTAACATCGATTTGCTACCCGGGTAGCAAAAGGCCGCCTTTAAGGGTACCCCCGCTAGGGGAAGGATGAACGCCCAATCGTTTCGACCGACTCCATCATCATTCGCCATAATAAAGACCCCTGTTGGGGCCCTTTTTATAAAAAGGGAGTCGTTTAACAAAATTGTGTTACTATTACATATTGACTTACAAATTGTTATAGGATATATATAAGTATGAAGTAGCCATTTTTGGAGGTGGTGTATGAATGAAGTAGTTGCCATGTCAACAGTAACGGTGAAGGGACAGGTGGTCATCCCTGCCAAATTGCGCAAAAAGGTGGGGCTGAAAAAGGGCACTCGCGTCTATATGGAAGAGCTCAATGGAGATATTATTATCCACCCCGCCACGCCGGAGTTCTACGACCGGGCTTGCGGGATACTCAAAGGTGCCAAGTTAACGGAAGCGCTGCAGGAGTCCCGGCAGGAGGACAAGGAACGAGAGGACCTGTGATGAGTTCTACGCCGCCCGTCCCGTCCCCCTTACAACCGGGGGACTGTCCCGACAAGTACTTCACAAGGTACTGGACGTCGAAGCCGAATATCGAACGGGAGGGACGCTTTGAAAGAAGATAAGGTCCTGGACAGCTTCGCTCTCCTGGCCTACTTCGGAGGCGAGGAAGCCGGCCCCAAGGTCCGAGACCTCTTAAAGGAAGCCGCTGAACAGGATCGCGAGCTATACCTATGCGTCGTCAACTGGGGAGAAGTCCTGTACATCATCGAGCGCCGTGCCGGTAAAGAGAAGCGGGACGAAATCGCTCGCCTGATGAACCAGATGCACTTGAGTATTATCGATGCCGACCAGGAGATCACCCGGCAGGCCGCGGCTTACAAGACAAAGGGAGGTATTTCCTACGCGGACTGTTTCGCGGCAGCACTTGCCAAGTCCAAGAAAGCGGAATTGGTGACGGGGGACAAGGAATTCAAGGAAGTTGAGGGGGATTTGAAAATCCATTGGCTGTGACGAACAAAATGACTTGCAACGATCAACGTCCAGCGCCATCTACCACGGGGTCTGGCACTTTCCAGGAAATTAGCGCACCATCGGGGACAGAGCTCGCCACCGAAGATAGCCTTCCATGCCGTTAGCGTCCCGTACCCGCGATTTTTTAAACGTTAGATCCCAATTGTTCACTTGCGTTGAACGCAACGCTCATTGCGGCTGACCATCAAAAATATTGATGATGCAAATTCTTTCCATCGTTTGCCTAGGCCCCGCTCTACTTCCGACGATCTGGCCCGGTAATGGTTGAATGCAAGTGTCAGCCTCGTAAGCGATGCGATTATCAGCACTCCAAGCCAGCGTTCGGCCAAGCGCTAAATCTGTAGGGATAGTTTTGACCACTCGCCGTTTGTCCAAGTCATATATGGCTATCCCCTTAGCAGAAAAGGCGATTTTTGCAGAACCGGGCGATACCGAGAAGCCCAGCAAATAACCCCCGCCATCGGCCACTATGGTGAAAGTGCTCACGCTTGGCACGGTCTCCGCTGCAAGGAGCGATCCAGAGCCGTGGCCATGACTTTCATAAAAAATGACGTATCGATCGTCCGGGGTCCTATATGGAGCCGACCATCCTGACGAACATCAGGCCGGACAATCCAGCTTTCAGAGACGAGTTCTTTGGTCCTGTTGCGCTGTTCTTCCGCGTAAAGGATGAGGATGAG
>JBBSDO010000140.1:0-7657 GCA_038241515.1 Elusimicrobiota bacterium
CCTTCGTCTTGCGGAGCAATTCGCGATGTTTTCTGTGATGCGCCGGAAGAATGGCCACCCAAGCGATCAAAGCTCCAACAACGGCACTCAAGAGGATGACAACGGCCAGAGAGAAATCATGGGACTTCCACAGGAAGAATTGAATGTGTACCAAGGCGGTGTTTTGGGAGACAAACACGGCGAGGCCTATCACCAGGAAGATGAGAAAAAGAAATTTGACCATTAGGATCTTCGACGAATCAAATCTTAATAAATTCGGCGCCTCTCTCAAAAATAAGTTGATGGCAATTGATCTTGTTTGGGGAGTGATTTCAAGCCTATTAGCCTGCTAGGATTCGTCCATATGGTACTATCGCGCCATGTGTGGCTCACGACCCCATCCTTCCCGCAAATTTCACGAATGATTCCACAGCGAAATCCAAAAGAAATCCTTCCAAGCAGCTCAAGCTCTGAGCGTCTTGGTATCGGAACCCACGTGACAGCCCTATTTTTAGTGATGATCTCTCTCGTCCTACACATTCCTGCATTCTACTGGGGCTTGCCCAGTACGACTCGAACCCTCGCTACATTTCACGCTGACGAGCAAATTAGTTATTACAGTCTGGAAAAATGGCGGCCCAAACAGCTCAAGTTTCCACCGGGAGATGCACTTTACTGGGGAACACTTCACCTCCATACATTAGCGGCCTCGCTCAAGCTCGCGTCGTTAGTCGGATACATTCACGAGGGTAATCGTGCGTATCTCCTCCAAGACCTCTCGCGGGCCGACCGACTTTACCGAGTCGGACGGGGCCTCTCGGTCGCATTCGGCTTGGCTTGTGTGGGCGTCGCCTTTTGGGCCGGTCGCAGACTTTTTGGTGTGACCGAGGGACTCGTGCTGGCGGCCTTGAGCGCATGGACGCCGCTGCAGCTCATTGCCACGTTTTATGTGAGACCGGATTGTATTCTGTTGCTCTGGGGCTTTGTAATTATGCGGCTTTCTGTCGAGGTCCTTCGGAATCCGATGGGACCCCAAATGTTTTGGGCCGCTTTTGTCTGCGGCCTCGCTGCCGCCACCAAATACACAGGAGGAATTTTTCTCGTCATGCCCGCAATGGCTTGGCTCTTGTCACGAGAGCGACCTATGCGAGCGCTCGGTTACCTTTCCGTGGGCAGCCTGATTGGTTTCTGCGTCGGTTGTCCGGTAGTGATATTCGATTTTCGGAGTGTGGCAGAGATGCTTCGTCGTCAGTATTCCGGAGCTTGGCTGGGCCCGACCCCATCGAGCTCGACGTCATGGCCCATCGAGTATGTGCGGTATTTTTTCCCGTATGCGCTGACCTGGCCGCTTACTCTTTGCATCTTCGGGGGCTTCGCGTGGTTCTTGGTGAAAGGACAAAAAGTTGAGCGATGGCTCGCCATTTCATTTATTCTCACGTATGCCGTCATCACGGCGCCAAAGCGCCAGTATGTGACTTATGCAGTACCGCTGCTTCCGTACTTGTTAGTTTTTGCCGCGCGAAGCGCCGGTGTTGCCATGCGAGGGATACGAACTACTAGAACAGCGATGATTTGGGTTGCCGCCTCAGCCATTGCGGTGACTTGGCCCCTCGTTTATTCCGCCGCCTATATGCGTCTTTTTTGGGACAAGGATGCTCGCGTAGAGGCTTCTGAATGGCTTTCAAATCATGTCCCGGCCGGTGCCCCGGTGGGAATTGCTAAATCGTTTTATTGGACACCTCCCGCTCTGCGCGCGTATGCTACCGCCTATCGCGTGTTTGATCCCAGTGTGGGCGACCCTCCGTTTTCTGAGCAGGCACGCCTTCTCAAATCCGCGCCGGTGGACTATATTGTTCTCTCCGATTTTGAAACCCGCAATTTCGAACGGGACCCCGCTTACGCGGCCGTTCTCAAGGAAATCATGACTGCGCGGTCGAATGAAGTGGCCCGATTTGAAAACCACGCTCACCTGGGGCTCCTTTCGTGGCCCAAGGATAATCCGCCCTGGGACTGGATGGTCCCGTATCCGACCCTTCGAATTTTTCGAATGAATATTTTACCTCAGGCCGATAAGGCTTCGATTCGATGACACTCGAAGAAGGGGCGACCGCTGAATTTGAACTTCGGATCACCCCGGACGACATGCAGCGGTTTGCTCAATTGAGCGGGGATCTCAACCCTGTCCATTCAGACTTCACGCTTACGCGACACCATGGGTTTCAGGGACCCCTCGTGTATGGGGGACTTCTCCTGTCCGCGGTTTCCCGATTGTTGGGCATGCAGCTTCCGGGCCCCGGCTGCCTTTGGCATAGCATCTCGCTAAAATTCAACGCGCCTTTGTATGTCAGTCAATTGGCGAAGGTCAAAGGGATCATGACCTACGCTAACAACGAATTAAAGATTTTCCGTGTGAAAATTGAAATCCATCGGGAAGCGCAATTAATTGCCTCCGGGGAAGCGCAAGGTACGTTTTTGAATCTTGACCTAGACCCAAAATCACCGAAGGCATGAAACATCTTTTCTTAACGGGCGGGAGCAGCGGAATTGGAGCCGCCATCGCCAGAAAAGCATCTTCCGACGGATGGCATAGTTGGATCACCTATCGGTCCGGAAAGGCCAGAGCGGACTCTCTTGTCAGCGAGATTCAAGCCCACGGCGGGACGGCGACAGCCGTTGAACTGGTCCTCGAAGAGCCTTCCAGTATCGATTTGGCCTTGGCTCAGGTCGAGAAAGCTCATGCTCGCATTGAAGCCCTCGTGTTAAATGCCGCTCCCCCTCCGGCTCTCGCTTCATTTTCAAAAACGACCCGACAAGAGCTCCAGGAGCAGTTCCAAAGCAATGTCGTCGGAAATCATTACTTACTAACACAAACCTGGAAGCGGTTCTTTCTAAAACAAGGTGGGGGCCATGTTGTTGGAGTGTCGAGCCAAGCCGCGAGTACACCCCCTTGGTCTCATATGTCTTCTTATGTCATAGGAAAGCGGGGACTTCAAGCTCTCTTGGAATGCGCGCTCAGTGAGTTAGGGGCACATGGTTTGCGAGCGAGTCTTATCGTGCCAGGTTATACCGATACGCCGATGTTACGGGGGCTTCACCCGTATATTCTGGAGGCGGCGCAAGAAAAGGCGTCCGATAAAAAGTTTTTATCTGCTGAGCATGTGGCTGCCCAGACGCTGGATTGCTTGGAAACCCCCCCCGAATCCCAAACACTTGGTTTGCGACTCGTTTAGTGTCGGGGGTTCTATTGCCCGGCTGATGAATCTTGAAATGTCCGGGAACGTGATTCGGGGATTTGATTAGCGAACCGGTTGAATGAGTTCTTGCCGGCGCCATTTTTTTCGCGTTGTCAGAATGTCCGTGAGGAAACGCATGTAGCGCGTGCTCTCCGTTCCTAGTGTCAAATAAATCCAGAAACTCTTAACGAGCCGCCAGGGTCGCAGAACAAACGAAATGACGTAAAAATTTACGAACATCCAAATCATCCAATAATAAAGTTGCCTGTACGTAAAAGATTCACAAAAGGATTTTCCACTTTTACCATAGAAATCCAAAATATTCTCTAGCTCGACCAGTTCTTTGCTGATCAAGCCTTTCTGTTGAAACGCTTGAAAGTATTTGGAGCCCGGGTAAGGGGTAAACTTTGAAACCGTCACATCGTGAATTCCCATGACCGCCAATTTACGAATCAACTTTAACGTTTCTTTTAACGTTGCTGTAGTGTCCTCAGGAAACCCGATCACAATAAAGCACGCCACTGTCATTTTTGTCTTTAAAACGGCTTTGACGGCCTGAAAGAACCTGGGTAATCGAATTTCCTTTTTTATGGCTTGCAAAATAACTTCCGATCCGGATTCTGGCGCAAAAGCAAAGTTTCGCAATCCTGATGTTTCGAGGGCCGAGGCCATTTCTTCGTCGAAGCTTTCACAGCGAGTCCCGGCGGGAAGTTGGAACGTCACATTAAGTTTTCTGTCGATTAAGGTGTGGCAAAAATCCAAAATTTCTTTTCGATTGATGACGAAGGTCAAATCCATAAAAGTAAAGTCAGTGACGCTATACTTTTTAGCGTTATATTCCATCTCGTCCACAATGCTCTTTCCTGAACGCATTATGTACTTTCTCGTCCACATCTGCTCATTGGAGCAAAACGTGCACGCATAGGGGCAACCGCGGCTCCCGAGGATCGGCATGGATTGCCCTAAATTGATTCCTGTAACCTGATGTTTGCTGATATAAGCCTCGATGGGCCAGGAATCCCAATCCGGCGTTGGAAAACTGTCCACATCGGTCACGCGTTTTCGAGCCGTGTTCTTCACGAGATCACCCGACTCGTTTCTGTAAATAATTCCGGCGATATCGTGCCAGGGCTTTCCTGCCTTAATTCGCTCGACCAGTTCAAGAAAAGTTTCTTCTCCTTCGCCGGCTACGATCCCTTGAAAAAGCCCAGATTTCAAAACTTGGTCAGGCAAAGCAGTGGGGTGTTCGCCTCCCGCAATTAAAATGGCGTTGGGGAATTTTTGCCGAATACAGACCGCCATATTTTCAACGAGAGACCAACAATGACTAAACAGGCAGGTGAATCCGAATATCTTTGTATCCGCGGGCACGCGGCTTAGCACCTCTTCATTGGTCAGGCCTTGAACCATGACATTGGACTGCGTGGGGTGGGGACGGATCTGGTCCAAAGCTTCGCCACAGGCATCGATGCCCTTATAAGAGTGGCCATGCTTTTTTAGAAAAGCTCCTAGATAGGCCAGCCCTATGGAAGGGGAAGGGGTTTGCAATTGGAGCCCCGTGGCTGTTTTCACGCCCCGATGATTAATGAGTGTGATCACGAAATCCTTATTCGCGCATATGTTCGTCAATTCGTGCTAATCGTTAGAATGATCTTCACTAATATGGAAGGAATAGGTTGTATTGTCAAGGCAAATCA
Source organism: Elusimicrobiota bacterium (assembly GCA_038241515.1). Classification (GTDB taxonomy): domain Bacteria; phylum Elusimicrobiota; class Elusimicrobia; order 2-01-FULL-59-12; family 2-01-FULL-59-12; genus JBBSDO01. Next base: position 4,910 of record JBBSDO010000140.1, read on the forward strand.
ACAAACAGGCGAAAGAAACGCCACGGATCATATTTCAGGTACAAATGGTCAGAGAAGTTTAGGGCCGTTAGGAGGGAATGGGTCCACCCCTTTCAATTCGTTGCGACTACGAAAGACAAACTCTTGAGAGTTCGGAAAAAACCAGACAACGATCAGTAACCCCGATATCCAGGACACCGTTTGCAGTGGCGGAGTGATCAGGTGAATACCCCCCCACCGGCAGGCGCCCGCCATGGTCTTCAAAATACCCAGAGCCTCTTTTACGGAATTCGATCGGAAAAAAACAATCGAAATGACGACTGCAACAAAAGTGAGAAGTTGGGCGGATCGAGGCCCCAGTTTAGGAACCGGTAGGTGATGTTTGCGCAAAATTCTGTAGCCATGGTTGCAAGTTAAGTAGATTCCATGCAGGAGTCCTACCCAGATAAACTGCCAACCCGCGCCATGCCACAGGCCGGAAACAAACATGGTCACCATCGTTGGACCCGCCGATAATACGAGAAAGCCCCCTAAAGTCTCTTCTCCCGATCGTAGTAGCGATAAGTGGTTGCGCTGTCGTCTCCGAGCGATCGCCATAACCAAAGGGTTATAGACATAGTTTGTTAAAAATCGTGTCAAGGTGATATGCCATCTTTTCCAGAAATCGATAATATTCAGGGCCTTGAGAGGTGAATTGAAGTTGATCGGCAGCCTAATACCGAACACGTGACCCAGTCCGACGACCATGTCGGAATAGCCGGAAAAGTCGAAATAGAGTTGAAGGGTAAAAGCGAGCGCTCCCGCCCAGGCCGCTAGAAAAGAGATTTGTTCTGGTCCCCGTGCAGCCGTTTCAAAAAACGGATTGGCTAAAAGCGCCATGTGATCAGCGAAAATGACTTTCTTGAAAAGCCCGATGGCGAACAAAGTCCACCCCGCGATTTGCCCTGAGGAATCCGGTGTTCGTATGCCCCCGTGAATTTGCGAGATAATCTCCTCATGTTTAATGAGCGGCCCCGCCAGTGCGTAGGGAAAAAATGCGACAAAAAATCCGTACTCGACGAGCGGATACGGTTTTTCAATCAGTCCCGCCCCGCTATCGATGAGATACATCACTTGCGTCAATGTATAAAAAGAGATCCCTAATGGTACTCTCGCAGGATGCCAAATAACGCTCCCGGAGTGCGGCCAATGAAGGACGCTCGCAATAAAGCCAAAATATTTGAAGTATCCCAGGATGCCTGCGTTAAAGAGCACCGCTATCGCAAGGAGCAGGCGGCCCCATAAACCATTACGGGATTGAGACGAGCAGCGTTGCATCCACCTTCCGAAACAGTAGTTACCGAGCAACGAGAAAAGAAGGACTTCCAAGTGTTCGCGTCCGGCGAGCGCGTAAAAAATCAACGAAGCGGCCAACAGCATTGCGACGCTCCACGATCTTGCTTTTAATTTTTGCAGGAGAAAGAAACAAAATAAAGTGGACGGCAAAAATGCGAGCAAGAAAGGCAGGGAGGTGAACAGCATCGGGCTGAGATCTACGTACTAGTTTTTTTAAAGATGGTGTCTACGAATTGGCCCACATTGGCGAGGTTGGCAATTTCCGCCGTGGTAAATTTGATCGAGAATTTTTGTTCGACCGCGATGAGCAAATTGATGTGGTTTAAAGAGTCCCAGAGAGCGACATCTTTGGCTGTCATCGAGTCCGATAACACCAGGGAGGGATCCTCAAAAAGGTCATGAAAGAGGGGAGTTAGTTCGGCATAAACTTGGTCACGGCTAGGTGGTTTAGTTGTCATCATTCATCCTTTCGCTGTATGTGGATTCGATCGACGTCTCGAAGCGTTGGAACGACTTCAACTCTAATCGCCAAAAAGAGCTGCGAGCGGTATTTCCAGTCTCCGACGGCTTCACCATTTGAAAGCCTAGATTCGAAAACAAATCGCGCACTAAACCATTTTTCTCTGTTGGAATATATTCACCCTGCAAATACTCGAAACCGCGCAAAAGCGCTTCGCGCGCGACGACATTTAAGACCTCATTTTCGACTTGGCGTCCTAAAACTCGACAACTCATCAGCCACGTATCAATGGCGGCTCCTTTTATGGCGGCTGTCGTGACGGAGCGTAGTATAACAATACTGATAATTCCATTATCTCCGTAGGAATCCAGCAGACGAATCTGAAAAGTCGTTACCGTGGGATCATCTTGCAATAGGCGAACCTGATTTTCCGTGTAGCGCCGCGTCGTAAGGTTAAACTGATTGCTTTTATTAATGAGTTGCGCGATGCGCGCAATCCCCATCGGGTCGAAAGGAGCCACTTTCATCTTCATACGCAAGCCCCTCAAGAACACTCCCAGATCCTGCGCGCCGGCTGCGGGGGCCTGCCACTTCTTCGCGACGAGGTATTGAGCGGTTCGTTGCCTGTCGTCGTTCGTAAAATTAACGGCTTCAAAATAGCCTGCCTGGGAGAGCTGTGAAACGAATAACGCGGGATCGGTCGGGACCTCAGGAACCTCGACTTGGGGTAGGGCCTGTCGAACAAGATCTCTTTCGACGGGGTTGTCGTCAAAGAACACCAAAGCATCTAAACCAATTCGCAGCTCACGTGAAATTCTGCGTAGATTGGAGGCTTTATCGTCCCAGTTTGCGACAAAGCAGACGAAGTCGTCTAAATGAAGGGCCATCTCGGGATGTTTTTCGAAGGGAAGTCTCGCCGTGCTTTCATCGTTTTTGCTACACACCGCCAGCAGTATTCCCCGCTCTTTCAAGGC
>JBBSDO010000141.1:0-7550 GCA_038241515.1 Elusimicrobiota bacterium
ATGCGGGTGAAAAGCGGCGCATCGCTGAATCGTTCGGTGCGCAAGTCATTCTCACGGATGCTATGGAGGGTTCTGACGGCGCGATCGTAGAAGCGCAAAACCGCTTCAAGAAAAATCCAGACAAATACTTCATGCCCGATCAATATAACAACCCTAACAACTGGAAAGCCCATTACACCACGACCGCGATGGAAATTTGGGAACAAACTCAGGGAAAAGTCACCCACTTTGTCGCTGGAATTGGCACTTCGGGTACTTTGATGGGAACCGGCAGACGGCTGAAAGAACTCAATCCAAAGATTGAAGTTGTGGCCGTCGAACCCGCCACAGCGCTTCACGGTCTCGAGGGTTTGAAGCATATGGAATCGTCTCTTGTGCCGGGAATTTACGATCCCAGCGTTCACGACCGGAAAATTTCGGTTTATACGGAGGACGCCTACGAAATGGTTTGTCGCGTCGCGCGCGAAGAAGGTCTTTTGATCGGATTCTCCTGCGGAGCCGCTTTACAAGGCGCTTTTGAGGTGGCTCAAGGGCTGAAGGAAGGCGTGGTCGTCACCGTTCTTCCGGATCGCGGAGACCGCTACCTCAAGAGCCAGTTTTGGGAAGAAATTCTAAGTTTTTGGGAAAAATACAACAGGGGTCAAGCGATCTGATGGCGCCTTCTATATATTTTACAGCGGAGAGTTGGCGCAGGCTTCAGCTTGAGGCGGAAAAGGCGTATCCCTTTGAGGGGTGCGGCCTTCTCTTCGGCCCTTTGGCATCCGAAAAGCGCGTAAAAAAGGTTGTGGTTCTCCGTAATATTTTGCGCGATCAAGGACGGGGACGATTTGACTTTTCGTTTTCGCCAAAGGAATTCATGGAAGCGCAAAAGGCGGCGGATAGTGAGAAGCTCGATTTGGTGGGCCTTTACCATACGCACCCGGACCATCCTCCACGGCCCAGTCCGACCGATGAGTCGCAGCCGATGCTCGCCGGTTGGATCAATATTATCGCGGCTGTTCATGGGGGGAAATTTAAAGAGGCGAAGGCCTGGTGGCGCGAAGACGAGATCCAGCCGTTCGAAGAGACAAGTCTGGAAATTTCTTCTGAAACTTGACCGAGACGACGGCTCTGTGCTAGATTTAGCACTCTTTCGATTTTCTGCGGCTGTGACCTTGGTAGCCTTCTACAATAACACTAGAGATTAAAAAAGGAGAATTGAAATGGCTGAAACCTTCGTAGTTGTGAGCAAAATCAAGAAGACGGTGAAAGAGGCCGGTCTTCGCACCGGTGGCGATTATATCGAAGCTTTATCTAAAAAAATTGGCGAGATGGTGCAGGCGTCCATTGCGAAAGTGAAGGGCGATGCCGGCAAGAAAACCCTCGGGGCAGAAGATCTCGCCTAAATCCGCTCGGACGTCCTTGCCTGTCACGGCAGAGGTAGTATCCTCCGGCTCAGCCGTACGGATGATGTTTGACGACATTGCTGAGGGGTATGACCGGTTTAATGCTTGGGCAAGCTTAGGTCTGCACGGGCACTGGCGCGAAGTTCTCGTTAAGCGAATTCCCAAAAATGCGCGCGTGTTGGATGTGGCCACTGGCACCGGCGATGTGGCTCTTTTGGCGAATCGCTATGGACATGAGGTTGTCGGAGTAGACTTTTCTGAGAATATGTTGGCGAAGGCCCGCGCAAAAGATCCGGCGGGGAAACTCCTCTGGATCCACGCCTCCGCAGATCGCTTGCCGTTTCCCGACAAATCGTTTGGATCCGTCACTTCGGCTTTTGCACTGCGGAATTTACGATCGTGCCTTGACCAAGCCTTCAGGGAAAACTTTCGGGTGCTCAAAGACGGGGGAAACGTGCTTCATCTCGATTTCGGTCGACCGAAAGCGGGTCTCCTGCGCTGGGGCCACCGCTTTCATTTGAGCTTTGGCGTTCCTCTTATCGGAAAGTGGGTTTGTGGTGCGAAATGGCCGGCAGGCTACTTAGAAACGACGATTGAAGAATTCTTTGAGCCGGCTGAAATTCAAGCGAAGCTCGAGGCGGCGGGCTTTACCGCAGTGCGCCATTCCTCGCTCTTATTCGGTGTGGTACAATTGTACGAAGGTAAAAAAATTTAATGCTCACTCAGTACGGTTATGTCCTTCTTTTTGCGGTATTTGGGCTCGGTTTCGGGGCGTTAAATCTCCTCGTTTTGAGCCCATTGCTGCGTTTTCGCAGCGGTGACGAACGTCAAAAAATCGCTTACGAGTGCGGCATGGAACCGATCGGAACGCCGTATGTGCCGATCGATATTCGCTTTTACTTGTTTGCGCTGCTTTTCGTTGTCTTCGACGTAGAGTCGCTTTTTCTTTTCCCATGGGCAGTCATGTTTCGGCCCCTAGGCGTTATCGGCTTTATCGACATGTGCGTCTTTATCGCGGTGCTATTTCTGGGGTTGTTTTACACCTGGAAACGCGGCGCGCTGCAGTGGGAGTCGTAAGTGGGAATATTACTCGATAAAGGCCCGCTTCTGGTTGAGAATTTGCCAGGGGGATCGCTATTTCTCACGACAGCGGATTCTTTTGTGAACTGGGCGCGGAAGTCGAGTATTTGGCCGCTCACCTTTGGTTTAGCCTGCTGTGCCATTGAAATGATGGCTTCCTACGCTAGCAAGTACGATTTTGACCGCTTCGGAGTGATTCCGCGACCCACGCCTCGCCAGGCCGACTTGATGATCATCGCAGGTACGGTGACCAAGAAAATGGCCCCCCGCATCGAACTTCTCTACCATCAAATGCCTGAGCCTCGATTTGTCATCTCGATGGGTTCCTGCTCGAATTCGGGCGGCCCTTATTACGACGCTTATTCGGTCTGTAAAGGCGTGGACAAAGTAATTCCGGTTGACGTGTACGTACCCGGCTGTCCGCCGCGCCCCGAGGCGCTTCAACAGGGCGTTCTCGCTTTGCAGCGTAAAATACAGGCGCACAGCATGCTTGCTGCGGCGAAACGAAAAGCAGGCTTGGTCGTATGACGGGTGCGGAACTATCGAGCGCCTTGCGAGCGAAATTCCCGGATCTCCAAGATATCCCTCGCGTGGCTGCGCAGGCCCGTGGAGACGAGCTTTATCTGGCGGTTCCTCATTCGAGAATAAGTGAACTTTGCCCATTTCTTAAGAACGACGCTTCGACAGCCTTTGATTTCTTATCTTTTCTCACAGCCATTGACTGGAAGACGCACTTTGAACTGGTGTACTACCTTGTTTCGACCCGCCTTCATCACAAACTCGTGTTAAAGGTAAAGCTAGAAGAGCGTGCCAATCCCGAACTGGCATCGGTCACGTCCGTATGGGCAACCGCTGACTGGCAGGAGCGCGAGATATTCGACCTTTTTGGGATCCGTTTTACAGGACACTACAACATGCGCCGCATTCTCCTCCCGGATGATTGGGAAGGATTCCCACTTCGCAAAGACTACGTCGCCAAGCCTGATCGTTACGACTAAACCGCGATCATGAACGACACCTCAGCGCCAACGACGGCGGCGGAAATTCTACCGCAAAAACCCCCCGAAACAGGGATGTTCATCAGTCTCGGTCCCCAGCACCCATCCACCCACGGCGTCTTGCGAGTGGCTATTACCGCAGACGGGGAAATGGTGACGAGCGCGCAACCGGACATTGGATATTTACACCGGGCGACCGAAAAGCTCGCAGAAAAGCGCACCTATCCCCAAATAATTGTTCTCACCGATCGCCTCGATTACCTTGCGGCGATGACCAACAACTGGTCCTATTGCCTGGCCGTCGAGAAAATGATGGGAACGGCGATTCCCGAGAGGGCGGAATTTCTCCGAATCATTTGCGGAGAGCTTCAAAGAATCGCTTCGCATTGCGTGTTTCTGGGAACTTACGGGATCGACATAGGCGCTTTTACCCCCTTTCTCATAGCTTTTGGCCGCGAGCGCGAACGGATCTTGGACCTCTTCGAAGAAATTTGCGGCGCAAGACTCACCTACAACTATATTCGTATCGGTGGCGTGATGGCGGACAGTCCTGAGGGGTGGGAGAAGAAGGTGCGCCTATTCGTGAAAGAAATGTATGGACGCATTGATGAATACGACACCCTATTGACCTTCAACCCCATTTTCATGGATCGAACCAAAAATATCGGGATGATGACGACTGAAATGGCCATGGCTTGGGGTGTTACAGGCCCGAATATGCGGGCGACGGGTCTGGCTGCCGACGTGCGCAAAGACGATCCCTATTCTCTGTACCCGAAACTCACATTTGAAATTCCAACAGGTAAGCAGGCCGATTGCTGGGAACGTTATTGGGTTCGAATCCAGGAAATGCGTCAGAGCCTGAAATTGATCGAGCAGGCGCTCGACCTGATGCAACCGGGCGAGACGATGGCAAAACTTCCGAAGTATTTCAGAGTCCCCGCAGGTGAAGGCTACGGGCATCTGGAAGCGCCGCGAGGGGACCTTGGTTTCTATATCGTGAGCGATGGATCTCCGAGTCCTTACCGGATGCACATTCGAGCCCCCTCCTTCATTAATTTGCAGGCTCTTCAGCAGTTATTAAAAGGGTGGAAGGTGGCGGACGTGATTGCCATCCTAGGCAGCATCGATATCGTTTTAGGCGAGGTCGATCGCTGATGCTCGAACTCGGACCTTTCCTAAGCTCTATGATTCAGGGGGGTCGCTCTTGGGCGGTCTCGCATGGGGTACCGCCCATCGGTGCACAAATCGCCATTATGTCGATGGAAGTCGGGATCACGATACTTTTAGTGTCGCTCGTCCCCATGGTGCTGGTCTATGCGGAGCGCAAAGTCTCTGCGTTTATGCAGGCGCGTCTTGGTCCCATGGAAGTGGGCCCCTTTGGGATTCTTCAAACGCTGGCTGACGGAATTAAACTGATGTTTAAAGAGGATGTTATTCCGGAGGGTGCCGATCGTTGGGTCCATATTTTTGCTCCTATAATTGCCTGCGGGCCCGCATTTGTGTGTTTCGCTCCGCTTCCTTTCGGCAAGGGCCTTACGCTTGTGGACCTCGATACGAGCATCCTATTTATCTTCGCCGTGTCGGGACTTTCGACCATCGGGATCATGATGGGCGGCTGGGGATCGGGAAATAAGTTTTCGATGTTGGGAGGCATTCGCGCTGCAGCTCAGCTGGTTTCTTATGAAATACCCCGCGTTCTTTCCGTCGTTCCCCTATTGATGTTTTATGGAACGCAGAGCTTAAAAGGGATCGCATTAGCCCAACAGGCCCGGATATGGGGATTCTTTCCAAAGTGGTTTATTTTCTATTTTCCTATCGGACCGATCGCTTTCATCATTTTTCTAATCTGCTCGGTCGCCGAAACCAATCGCACACCTTTCGACATCGCTGAGGCCGAGTCCGAGCTCGTCGCCGGATTCCATACGGAGTTCTCTGGCCTTAAATTTGCCTTATTTTTCCTAGCCGAATACGCTTACGTATTTCTAGCCTCCGCGATGGCCGCCGCGCTTTTTTTGGGCGGAGGGGACGGTTTCGGCATCATTCCAACATGGATTTCATTTCTCATGAAGACTTTTGCAATGAGTTTTACTTTCCTATGGTTTCGATGGACTTTTCCGCGCATGCGGGTTGACCAGCTGATGAGCTTTTGTTGGAAATTTCTCCTCCCCTTAGCGCTCATTAATATTCTTTTGACCGGCGCTTGGATTCTTTTTAGGAGTTAAGGCAGACCTATGATCGAGTCGCTTGTATTCTACTTTCTAGCTTTTCTCGTGATTGGATTCGCGGTGGTTGTTGTGACTTCACGAAACATTTTTCACAGTGCCTTGGCGCTGACAGCGGCCCTGTCCGTCGTTGCGGGGATCTTCGCCCTTTTAGGAGCCGATTTCTTGGCGGCGAGCCAAGTCTTGGTGTATGTGGGCGGGATAATGATCATCATGCTTTTTGTAGTCATGCTGTCTCAACAGCCGACCGATGCGATTCGCTCGCAATCAAATCCGCAGTGGCCCTTCGCCCTTTTATTCGCGATTGCCATTGCGGCCGAACTCGTTCAAAAGTACAGGACCTTTTTTGGGGCGGTCGAAGCGCGGCCCGGGATTTTGCCAACCTCGGCACCCATTGGGCGCCTCCTATTGACAGAAATGGTTATTCCCTTCGAAGCCGTATCGTTGGTTTTGCTGGCGGCGCTCGTGGGGGCGGTCGTATTTGCGCAGGACCGTCAAGAGAGTCGCCTGCCATGAGGCTGTACCATTTCTTAGCGTTATCCGGCATTCTCTTTAGTATCGGAATTTATGGGGTCTTGAGCCGCCGCAATATCTTGGGAATTTTAATGTCTATCGAACTCATGTTTAATGCGGCAAATATTAACCTTGTTGCTTTCAATCAGTTTCTCTACCCAGGCAATGTGTGGGGCCAGGGCTTCGTGGTGTTTGTGATTACTTTGGCGGCTGCTGAAGCGGTGGTAGGCCTTTCGCTTGTTTTAGCGATTTATCGAAATATTAAGAGTGTTTACACGGAAAATATGAATATTCTCCATGGTTGATTCTACCTGGCTAGCCACTCACGCTTTTTGGATCCCTTTGCTGCCCTTGGCGGCATCAATTCTTATTTTCTTCTTCGGCGACTTCCTGCCTACGAAAGGAGCTTGGCTAGGAATAGTGGCCATGGGAATCAGTCTCCTGTTTTCGCTGGAAATTTTCCTCCATTTCATGGAAGGGAACCTCGCCGTACCTTTCGAGATTCCTTGGTCGTGGTTCACGGCTGGCATTTACCCTTTTGAATGGGGAATACTTTTGGATGGCCCCTCCATCGTCATGCTGCTGGTCGTGACGACGGTGAGTCTCCTTGTGCAGGTATATTCCCTTGGATACATGCACGATGCTCCTCGGTTTAAACGGTTTTACGCCTACCTCTCCTTATTTACTTTTTCCATGCTCGGGCTTGTGCTGGCGAATAACTACCTGCAGTTCTTTGTGGGCTGGGAAGTCATGGGGGCTTGTTCTTATTTTCTGATCAGCTTTGAATTCGAGCGCGACGCCGCTGGGGCTGCCGGAAATAAAGCATTCTTAACCACACGACTTGGAGACATCGGGTTTTATGCCGGCCTTTTGACGATCTTTTTCGTCGTCGGCACCTTTAATTTTGGCCAGATCCAGACGCATTTGCACGATGGCACAGTTACCCCGCATATGGCCTATATTATTGCGCTACTGATTTTTTGCGGTTCTATAGGGAAGTCGGCTCAGGTTCCTCTTCACGTTTGGCTGCCCGATGCCATGGAAGGTCCTACACCGGTCTCGGCGCTAATCCATGCCGCCACAATGGTCGCTGCCGGAGTTTACTTGGTGGCGCGAACGTACCCGTTTTTCATCGCAGCGGGAGCCTATCGCCTGCCCATTTGGGGAATTCCGATGCCTCCCGCATTGGAAATTGTGGCCTGGGTGGGGGGCATCACGGCTCTTTTCGCGGCCACGATTGCCGTCACAGCCAATGACATCAAAAAGGTTCTCGCTTATTCCACGATCTCCCAATTGGGCTATATGATTATGGCTTTAGGCGTGGGCGGCTATACCGCCGGTCTCTTTCA
>JBBSDO010000142.1:0-7479 GCA_038241515.1 Elusimicrobiota bacterium
GTATCCTTCTACCGCCCGGGATTTTCTACTCCCGCCGCACAAACGGAGTTTTTCGACATTCGGACTGACACGGCGGCTACCCCTACGGGTATCAACGACCTAGCGCGGGGCATCTTGTGGAGTCCCCAGGAAGACTTCGCGGTGCTGCCCAAAGAAGACTGGCCAGCCTCGAAGGGAGTGTCCGGCCGGAAAGCCATTTCGTTAAATGTAGGGGTTCCCTGGCAATTCGCCAATTTCCCTCTTGACGACAGAAAACTCGCCTGGTTTGACCGTCTAAACGTGGCAGGTAATTTAATCGCCGGATGCCGCCAAAGCGTTGCTCGATTTGACGGGCGAAGCGGAAAGACGCTTCCCGTCCTTGAAGAGGGCCCTCCCTACGGATACGAACTTTTGACGTCAAATGACCAAGCGGTGATCATGCGGAAAATCGTGAGCTCCTGCGCGAAGCCCGAAGACGTCCGAGCCTTCCATCCCGAATGCGTCAAAATGGACTTGCATTTCATGCGGCGCGAAATTGTTCCATGCGTCAACTAGGACTGGCTGCATGCCTCGTCCTGACGAGTTCGGTGACCTTCTCTGCCAATGAAGCGATTTCGGAACATTCGCTCCCGCTGGCGATCCATTCCCAACTAGATCAGGAATACCCCGGATGGAAAATTGCTCCGGCCTCGAAGGAAGTCCAAGCGGAGTTTCGAAAGCACCATATAAATCGGGACCCTTCCCTCATGACGGGCGAATTCGATCAAGACGGAGAACAGGACTACGTTATTCAAATCACACGTACGCAACCGGAACAAGAAGAACAATCGGTTCTGGTTTTCCTCAAACGGGGTGAGGGATTCGAGGAAGTCCCGCTCGAGTCGCGGGCTATCAATCCTAGCGTCTATTTATGGAAGATGAAAAACCGGCCCACCAACACTCCGGATGCGCCGCGCCCGCCGAAGGAAAGGATTATGGTTCTGGGTGGGGAATTAGGCCAATCCACCTATGAGTTCGACAACGGCAAGTTTCGAGATGTCGGTCCTGCGATCGGGTCGCGGGGAGATTCGCCTGGCGAAGACTACTGAGCGCGTTCCCCTAGAGGGGGAAGCGAAATGGATTCAGCTTTCTCAGCAGGGCGACAAAGAGGCGTTTCGGCGCCTCTTCGAGCACTATAAGGATCGGGTCTTTGTGCACGTTGTTTCCATGGTCCGCAAAAGGGAGATTGCCGAAGACCTGACCCAAGAAATTTTCGTGAAGGCGTTTTTTGCTCTTCGCCGGTTCGCAGGTGATTCCGCCCTTTACACATGGCTGTTCCGCATCGCATCTAATCATTGTCTAGACCATTTGCGGAAGAAACAACCCGACCACGTGTCTTTAGACTTACCGATAGACGAAGATGGACTGATCAACCGAGGACAGACGATTGAAGCGCCTCATCGCGAAAACCCTGCCGAGGGCTACCAAGAACCCAGCGAAATCGACGATTTGCTTGCAGAGCTGGATCCGGAGCAGCGACTTGTCCTGAACTTGCGAGAATTCGAGAGCTATTCATACGGAGAGATAGCAAAGACTATGAATTGCGGCATTAATACGGTCAAATCGCGCCTCAATCGAGCGCGGGAGGCCTTTAAACAGGCCTACCGTCGAAAGCATGGGAACATTCCGACGACCGAGTTCGTCCAACAAAAGGAGAAGAAGCTATGATCTCTTGCCAGCAAGTTGAACCTTTACTTTGGGAATATTACGACGGAGAATGCTCTGAATCAAACCGCACCGCGGTGGAGGGGCATCTTACGACTTGTCATCCGTGCCAGGCCCGCCTCGACGAGTGGGTCGCCCTTTCCCAAAAAGCCTTCGCGCGTCGCGAACAGAAGGCCCCTGCATTCCTCTGGACGAGAGTCTTGGCCGGTATTGAAGCCCAGGAAGAGAGTCAGGCGCTGCCTTGGTGGTCCCAGTGGCGGTGGATGAGCCGGGTGACGAGCGTGGCCAGTCTTGCGGTGAGCCTCGGCTCCTTCTATCTGTTCCACAATGACTCACCGTCTTTGGAATTGTTCCTGCAGGGCAGAGGTCCTAAGCAGCAGGCGATCCAAATGGCGAGCACGCAATCCGCCAGCCGCGACCAATCCGCGGTGCTGGCTCTGGAGGGAGGAGAATGAGCGGGAAACTGAAGGCGACGCTTCTTTTAGCGGCGATGTTCATTCTGGGTGCGATATCCGGCGTGGCTTGGCAAACGTACCGGTACCCCCATCCGGGTCTTCATCCCGACTATGCGAGTCGCAAGATTCAACGGATCAAAAAGGAGCTTTTACTCACATCCACCCAGGAGCAGGCTTTTGATGATATTTTCCAAAAGGCCCATCAGCGCGCCAAGCAGGTCAACGAGGAAGTGTCCTGGGACTTAGCCGACATCCATCGAGATACGGTCATCGCTTTAAAACAAGTGCTCACCCCCGATCAAGCCAAGAAATTTGAGCAACTCCATCTGCGCTTCCACGCGCGTCACCATACGCGTTACGAAGAACTTCCCAAGTCGAACGAGCCCACCGCTTTAGGAGGGGCCGCCTCCTAATGAAACGCTTACACCTTTTGGCCCTTGTTTTCACTGTTTCTTTGTACCCGTCGGCCGGGTTCGGAGCCGATGAGACCCAGCCCGCTCAGGCCGCAATGGCAGAAAGCAAACAGGATTTACAGAAGGCGCGAACCGATTACCAACAGGCCGTGTCCCAGTACGGGCAAGAAAGTGCCGAGGCGCGCGAAGCTCGTGAAAGTTTGCGTGAGTCCCGCCAAACCTTCCATGAAGAAATCCGGCGCAGCGTATCTAGCCCCGCATCTCAGCCTTCGACAGAACAAGCGCCGCAAAGCGGCAATTAACGCGCGTTCCTGAGAAGGGGTTTTGCTAGAATCCTTTCGTGGATTTGGATTTTGCTTTTCTCGCCGACGCCGCGGATGTTTCGCTCGGTAAACTATTCGTCTTAGGCGGCGCATTCGATACGATCCATGTTCCTGCTTTCCCGGCTACGCATCCCGTTCTGGCGGTCGTTTTGCGGCTGCTTCTCGGACCCCATGACCTCGATCGCAAGCACGAATTAGAGATTCTATTGCTCGATGCCGACGCCCGGCACGTCGCCTCGGCACGGGGCGAGTTGCTCGTGCCCAAGTCGCCGGATTCGCCCCAGGGCTGGAAACAAGCCGTCATCCTTCCTCTTCGATTTTTTAACGTTCCCTTTCAGCAGCCCGGCCATTACTCCATCGAAATTGTGATCCAAGGGCAGATGGTTAAAGCCATTCCTCTCCGAGTCATACAAACACCAAAACAAAACACCTAGCGGCAAGGCAAAAGGCAAACTGCAAAAGGCAAAATGCAAATTTCCTGAAGTCGCTCGGGAAATCGAGCACCTTAAGGCATTTGCCCTTCGTCGATTGATTTTCTGTTACAAAAGTTCTGGCGGGCGGAGGATCTTATCGATGCGTTTGCGGAAGTCTTCGACGTCAGCGATACGTACCCAGGCACGGGCGCCCCGCGAAGACGTAGCAGCGTGAATGATTTTTCCGTGGCCGATGTAGACGCCTACGTGGGTCACGCGGTGATGCCAAAAGCGTCGGTGCTCGGCGCTGAGCGCGTTGATCGTGATGATATCGCCGGGCTCCAATTCTTCAAAAGTCACGCGGGTCCAACGCTGCTTGGCAACGTCCCAAGCGTCTAATATGGGGACATGGACACCCGCGTCCTCGAGAAACTTATGCATGAATCCCGCGCACGAATAACGTTTAAATGGCGAATCTAGCCACATATCCGCGAGGCCATAGATCTTCAAATGTAATGGATTCCATAGGGGAGTTCTCCACATCCAAAGATTCCCATCGGCCGTGGTGGCCTGGCCGACGACGCGTGGGCCCTTAAACCAAACGGTCTTCTTGGACCCGGGCTTATAAATGAGCGTTTGCGACGTGTGACTTCCGTCTTGTGGATAGATCTCGACACGACGGAATCGCTGTCCCAGAGAAACGACATAATCCTTCTTCCGGACGCTGTCTGAAACGATAAAGGTGTGGTGGTTTTTGGACCGCACTTTGGCGCTATCGGAAAGATAGGGAAATTGAATAAAAAACCAAGCGAGCTCGGAGGGAATGCTCAGCCTGGCCGTCGTAAAGTCGTGCAAGAGGCTGAAATTGGAGGTCGGTTCAAAGTGTTGCCCAGGAAAGTAGGGTAAGGTCGAAAGCGCCCAAATCGTCGAACTGGCCACAGAGAAACCGCCAACCGCCCCAATCAAGAAGCCTCGCCGCACCGTCAACATCCGGTCCCATGGCAGGTAAGCCCCCCAATTCAGGAACGCGCCCGGAGCGGCCTTCACCCATCGAACGGCCCGAGACGGTAACCCCAGGGCAAAGCGTCCTCCCTGCGAGAAGCGGAAGATCATTAGAAGCACTGCGGCGCTGAAAGTCCGAGCGACGTTTGCAAACAGAGAAAGAAGGTCATCCACCCGTTGCAACGACCCAAACCACAGACTATCGAGCCCCCGATTTATGGCGCGAATGGGCAGGCCCCAATCAATGGGATTGCGTAGACGCAGCGGCTCTTCCGGCGTCCAGCAATCGAGATCCTCCGCTAACCCATCGGCATCAATGGTGCTTGTATCCCAGCACAGCTCAACGTCAAAAAGCGACTTTTCAAGAGATGTCGTCTCAGGATCCCAATCGAAACTGAGACCCGAAAACTGCAGTTCTGAAAGGTCCACCGAAGCAGGGTCGACGTGTATAACTTCTAGATCATCCATTCCTATAAGGGTAACGGAATGCGCAGGCATTTCAACAACTTTTTATAACTTTAATGTTGCAATTGTGTTACAACGCGGGGCTACCGGCTGCGGGCGTTTCGCTCAGGGTGGGTATTTCATCCAGTGGGGGTTTGTAGAGGAGGACTCGGTTTCGCCCTGTTTCCTTGGCCCGGTACAAAGCCTGGTCGGCTTGGGTGATCAGTTCTTTCTTTTCGTAGGGGGCTCGCGCTTGGGCGACTCCGAGACTGACGGTCGCTTTGATCGCGTCTCCATCATCAGTCACGTAAGGCCGCTGCTCGATCATTTTCCGAAGACGCTCACCCAGGATGATTCCTTGCGCGCCCGTGGTATCGGTTAGCATGGCGATAAATTCCTCGCCTCCGTAGCGCGCCAAGACATCGTAGCCGCGAAGCACCGAGAGGGCCAGGCGGCTGATCTGTTGAAGAATATGATCACCCACAGGATGCCCATACCGGTCGTTTACTCGTTTAAATCGATCGGCATCAAAGATGATCAGCGTCAGGGGTCGTCCCGTGCGCTTGGTCTTTTCCACCTCGCGTTCCAGCGCTTCTTGGAAAAAACGCGCGTTGTAAAGCCCCGTCAAACCGTCTCGATTGGCCATATCGGACACTTTCGCAAAATTTTCCTTCAGGTGCACCGCCATCATATTGAAAGCCTGCGCCACCTCGCCGAGCTCATCCCGACGGTCGAGAGGCAGCTGCACGTTGTAATTGCCTTTACTCACTTCTGAAACGGCCACCGCCAGAACCTGCAATGGGCGTGTGAAGGACCGGGAGAGTCGCATGGCCACGAGCATGGAAAGCACCGCAAAGGGAAGCGCAAAAAGTGCGATCTTCCAGCGAATCCGCGGTCCGTTAGCGAGCAAATACTGGGTGAGGGACACACCAATACGTAGCGTCGCGGAGCGCTTTCCGTGGATCAAAATAGGAACCGAGACATCGCAGAGCTCGCTATACTCGCCTTGCCCTTCGGTATCCACCCGCTCAAACTGCACGCGACCGCTGGGAGCCGAGAGACTCTGTCTCGTCACGGGATCGTGCAATTTTAGACCATCTTTTTCCGCTTCGCTGTCGGCGAGCACGGTCCCGTTCAGATCCGTTAGAAAAACGTAAGCGATATCGTTTCGGCTCGAGGCCAGGCGACGAAACGTGTAATCCAAATTAGGAAAATTACCGCTTTGCAGACCATACGCCACTTCTCCTTTCAGAGCCTCGGCGATCGCCTGGCCTTTATAAATCGCGGCGATTTTAATTTCGCGAGTCGTTTGATAGACCGCAAACCCGTAGAAGAACGCCGTCATGACAACGATCAAGCCGGCAAATAGCGTGGAGAGCTTGGCCCGCATGCTCATCCGATCCCAAAGGCGACCTAAGCGGTCGCTATGCGGTTTCGCGAAATTCTTCAACCTATCTCGCGACTCATCGATATAGTTTATCGCTGGCATGAGACGTATCATAGCGTTTGCCTCGTCGACTTTCAACGACGCAAAACACCCATTTTCCGATCCAATTGAATAGCGAAGCTAGTGCGCTATGCCTGGGAGGGAGATGACGTTCGGTTTTACCTTACCGGGGTTATCAGAGACGGGCGGGCCTTGTGGCGCCTGTTCGGTAGCAGCCTTTTTTTCTTCTTCATCAAGTTTCCAGGCGCCTTCTTCCGTGACCCAGGTTTGCTTCAGAAACATATCGGGGCGGTTGGGTTGCGTTTGACGTAGGAGCACGAGCATGCGGCCTTCACCCTCGTCCTTGGTTTTCAAGACGGTTTGTTTGATACCCGCCTCTAGCCCATGCGTGAGGCCTTGGATTCGAACAAAACCACTCTCGCTGATTCCGGCGCGGGTCATTTGCGACCGACGATTGGTGCTGAAAGAATCCCAGACTTGGGAAAACTCACCTTTCTCAAACGCCTCGCGGCGCTGTCCTTCGGCCTCGCGAAACTTCTCGGCGGGCGCCTTAACGGCTTTCTGCCGAACTAGGGGAGCAGGAGCCACGGGTGGGGGAAAACCAACGGCTAGAACGTGTATGCCGGCCGTGTTCAGACCCCGAATGGTCTGCGCTTCGAGGTTCACTTCAAAAGCATAGACCACCGCTTCGCTCGGCGATCCCGCGTAAAAGGAGGTTGTCACGTTGAACAAGCCGGTGGAGGCTTTCTCCAAATTCCACCGGGGTTTGATTTCCTTTTCAGTAAAGTAATCGCGAAGGGTCGCATAACGACTGTTCGCGGGGAGTCGTGCCTCTTCAACAAAATGTTTCGCTGCAGATAGCTGCTCGCTCTGAAGCTGTTTATGCTGTTGCCAAACGAAATAGCCTCCGGCGCCGCCAGCCCCCAAGAGCAGCGCGACAACAATCGCCCAGACCCAACCGTTTGAAGAAGGCGATGCGGGAACGGGCGCCGCAGAGACGGGCACCGTTCGGACAACCACCCTTTGCACGACGGGCTTCGCGGGCGGCTTGACGACCGGTGCCGGCGCGGGGATTTCGTTGAACTGATCGACCGCTTTGAAAATTCGCGCAAGCTCGGGAATTTCTGCGGGGCTTATCCAATGCGTAGGCGACCCCGACTGATCATCTAAGCACACTTGAGTCTGCCGCGAAAAACCGCGCACGCGCACGAGCCGCTCGACTTCATAAGGCCCGGACACCTGATCATTGATGTAGACCCAGTATTTAGCCATCAGTCTTTCAGAAAGGCGCCAAAGTCA
>JBBSDO010000143.1:0-7453 GCA_038241515.1 Elusimicrobiota bacterium
AACGCGTCAAGCAATCTAAGGATGTTACCGTAGGGTAGGGTCATTGTGCAGTCTAAGATGTTACCGAAGCAAGACTCCTTTCTTGTTGAAGTTTAAACGTTTTAAAGTAATCGCCGCGTTCGGCTTTTTGCATTTGGCGATGTTTGCGACGTCGGTCTTTGAAATAGCGCAGGGCATTAGGGGCTGGGCTGCGGAGGAAGCCAGATGGGTTTGGGCTTTGGCAACCGAGGCTACGCAAGTGAGCGAGTTTTTGGTCGATGGCTTGCGAAAGTTCGAAGGGATCCAGAGCGGCTTGGAGCTTACGCAAGGCGTTGAGTTTGGATCGGTCAAAGGACCGAGAGGCGATAAGTCGGAGGAGCGGGGTTCGTGGGCGCTCGTAGGTGCGATAGATTTTAGAGCCGATGTGAACTTTGGTTTTAAGTTTTGTGGAGGGCTGGAAGAGGTTCTGAAACCAGAGGAGATCTTGAGCGTAAAGAGTATTCAAGAAGTCCCTAGCTTCGGGGGATTCCCAGCGTTGCGATCCTAAGAAGGCCCGGACATGGGTGAAGTTCTTTTGCTCCACGTGAGGGTTATCATTTTTCTTGTTGGGGCGTGAGCGGGTGAAGGCGATTTGTGGACGCGCATTTCGGCAGAAAGCCAGCAGGTGATAGTTGATGAATTCTTCGCCATTGTCCGAATCGATGCCCCGTAGGCGAAACGGCAGGCGTGCTTGAAGTCTTTTCAGTCCGTCGAAGACAGCGGTTTCGCCTTTGCCAAGGACAGCAAAGCGATCCGTCCAGCCGGTGTGAATGTCGGTGGCGGTCAGAGTCCAGAGGAAGTCACCCTCTAAAGAGCCGCCGCAGTGGGCGACCAGATCGATTTCCAAGTAGCCGGGGATCTTGATATCGCCATTGAAGGTACGGATGGGAATCATGGATTTGAGTAAGCGTCCTGGGCGGGTCGTACTGTAGAAGCGGCGCCGGAGCGAGAGTTTGAAGGGTTGGAGCCGCGCGTCGAGCTGTCTGGCGCTGATAGTCAAAAGAGCCTGGCGTGTGGGAGCCGAGAGCGAAAGACGTTTTTCAAGACTGGGCAACCAGTGTGGAATCGCTTCTTTGAGGCGCTGACCACATAAGTAGCCGGAGGCTTTCCAGATCATGCGCGCGGCATGCAGAACAGCCGGGCTATAGGTAAAAGCCCGCCGCCGCTGAATCTTGGGATGCTTACCGCTGGGTAAAGGTTGGCCCAGCAAGCGTAGAGCGTGTTTTCGGTGATAGTGGCAGACCTTACAAAATTCATCGAGAATGGCTCCTTTTTCCGTTTTGGAGGCTTTATGGTAGCGACTATGGATCGATTGAAGGTATTGCATACGGGCGGTATAGTTCGGCATGTTCCCCTCCTCTTTGATTCAAGAGTTGGGTAACATTTCCCGCTGCACAACCACTTTGTCTTCGGTAACATCTTAGACTGCTTAATGCGCTGAATTGCGGTTGAACACGTACTGTTGTAGAATCACCTTCCCATTCGATGGCCTGCTACGCTCGGGAAAGGAGGCGAACATGGCAGAAGGTTCGGGAAAGGGAATTCTGGCGGCGACGCTGTTCCTCACAGTCATTTCGCCAACAGCGTATGGTCAAGAATCGCCCTTGAAGATCGAGATCAAAACAACGCCAGCGGCCGTTAAGAATATGAAGGATTTCGCCGTGGGCACGAGAATCGAGAATGTCGGCAAGGAAGAACAGCTTTTGCATCTCTCGCAATGCTCGTATTCTTCTCTGCAGTGGACGGCGGATAATCCTTCTGTCCATGTCAAACAAATTTTCTGCAAGGAGAATGTCTTGATTGATATTCGGCTTAAGCCCGGCGAAGCGTATGAGAGGGCATTGCCCGTCCGCATAGAGATTCCTGTTCTGGGACTTCCTCAACGGGTCACTTTCCGATTGGGCTTTAGTCCGCGGAATGAGGCAGTTCTGGGCGGAATCAATCCTACCCCACCTCCGCCCTCCGCCCCAGGTGCCCCGATTTGGAGCAATGCTGTAACAGTAAATATCAGGGAGTAGCGGGAGCGCTCCATTAGGAAGTTTTGCTGTACGGGTGCTGTACAAGTGACAAAACGAGTTGATTTTTCGATAGTTGTGTTTTGCCCGACGAGCTACCGGCCTGCCCGCCAGGTCTTAGTGGCGGAGCTTATACACCCCGCACAGTAATTGGACCCAGCCCTAAATTGAAGAGTCTTTTTTCGTCCACAGACTTTGCCCTATTTTGTCCACATAGTGGACGACGAAAAAGACTCTAAAAATAGAGGGGTTTACCGTCCGACCTTGTTTTGCTGGGAGGACGGCCTAGCTCCCATATAAGACTGGTCGCAAGGCCGTCCGACCTTGTTTTGTTGGGAGGACCTTCGCCACCTACTCTTTATAGAGCGATGGCCGTCAGCCAGAGACGCATCGGCTGATGGCGACCTAGCTTCCACTAAGAACTGTTCGCTAGGCCCTCTTCATCCAGTCTAAACGGGGATTCCGGGTTATAGCACGGGACGACGCACTGACCATCGCTTCCTTTCCTGCGGGAAGGGGCTAACTTCACATCTGGTGGCGGTCAACCCTTCCCCCCTTCGTTCATCTCTACCACTCTAACGCCAGGCACCTTTTTCGGATTACTCTATCTTTGGTGCCCGACGTTAGTCTGGGAGAGTTGTTTCATCCCTCCCAATCTAAGGTCAGGTACTGACGGTGGGAATTTATCGAATAGGACACTGATCGGCTTACGCCGCGCTGGAGAACAGGTAAGCGCGATCAGGCCGGTAGAAACTGAGAAGAAATGCCGCTTGGGGGAGCGCTGACCTTAAACGCGGCGGCATGCATCATCAACCTGCGGTCGGTTCGGAACAACGCACTCAAAAAGGTGAGCCTCTGAGGACCCCGCAAACACTTTTTGGTGCAAAGGTCTCGTGAGCCTGTCTAACCATTCTGACGCCAGGCACCTATGTCGCATTCGGATCGGGAACACTACCGAAGACGGGCTCCATCCAGCCAAAATGGGGATTCCGGGTTAAGCTTTTTTGTCAGGGATCCGGTAAACACCCGTCTTGTAACCTCCGCCGCGTTGCACTAATCCCGCGTTGAGGAGCGCTTTGAGCACATAGTGCAGTCCGCCCTTAGTCACAGCCAATTCTTTTTGAAGATCCGTCGGCCGCATCGGTCCCCCGCGGAGCAACTTCAACAGTTTCTCCTGTCGAGGCGTCAGATGGATCTGTTCGCCTTCCTTGCCGCTCCCGAGGCCGTCTAACCGATTCCAGGTTTGCTCCAATGTGCTCTCAATCATTTCGGCCATAAATGAGATCCAACCCGTGAGATCCTGCGGCCGGGAAATTTCAACGTTATGTAACGCCGCATAATAGCGCGGCCGGTTCTGCCAAAGAATTTCATCGACAGCGAAAATGTGATGGCTATCGAATTTCCGGCGATAGAGTTCCCAGGCTGCTAAGGCCCGTCCCGCGCGGCCGTTGCCATCTCCAAACGGATGAATATACTCGAAGCGAAAATGAAGAACCGCAGAACTCACTACCGCGGGCCATTCCTTCCCTTTCTTGTTTACCCACTGCAGCAACGTGCCCATATATTGGGGCACTTCTGAATAATGGGGGGCGACGTGATGGCCAACCTGGACGCCGTAATTGCGGTACGCGCCGATGGGGCCGCGGTCCAAGGCTTCATGAGCCCCTAGCCCCAATCCTTCAATTGAAGAGTCATTTTCGTCTACAGACTTTGCACTATTTTGTCCGGATGTTGGACGACGAAAAAGACTCTTAAAATAGAGGGGGCTTGCCCTCTTCATACAGTCTAAAGGGGGATTCCGGGCTAACAAAGCGTGAATTTTGAAGACGTCGGATTCGTCCATGCTCGGAGCATCGCAGTGCCTTTGTATGAACTTAATGGCTTCGGCTGCGTTGCGAATCTCTTGAAGGGATCTGCGGGTGGCCGTGGGAACGTCTTTTCCTTCCAGCGCGGTGCGGGCTTCCGCCAAGCTCAGCGGGTTGCCCTCGATCGCGCTGGACCCGTGCGCGGATCGTACGACGACATCTTTTTGAATCATTGGAAGTACCGGCAAGCGGATAGCGGCATCCTGAATCCGCGTGTGCAAGACCTCGATGGCGCCCATTCGTCGGAGGATTTCCGCGGTTATTTTGAAACGGGGTTCATAGGCCATGCAGAGAGTCTATCCCATCGTCAAGTATTCGTCAAGCGATTCGTCAAGTCTGAGTTATAGAAGGCGGGACTATGCGCTGACCAACGCGCCCTTACTTTATTGTATCGATGGCCATTGGCAAAACGGCCCCCATTGAAACGGACGTGCCGATGGTCGGTGAATTTGTCGGGAGAAGTAATTTAAGGCGCTGACCATCGCCATCTATTCTCACAAGTAGCGATGACCATCAGCACGAATCGCCTTCAGCGATTCGTGCTGATGGTCGGATTACTGATCGGCTTACGCCGCGCTGGAGAACAAGCGCGCGCGATCAGGCCGGTAAAAACTGAGAAGAAATGCCGCTAGGGGAGCGCTGACCTTATACGCAGCGGCATGCATCGTCAACCCCCTTAAAGCCACGGACGACGCACTGACATCGCTTCCTTTCTTGCGGCGAGGGGCTAACTTCACATCTGGTGGCGGTCAACCCTTCCCCCTCCGTTCATCTCTACCACTCTAACGCCAGGCACCATTGTCGGCAGGCACCATTGTCGGGGAAGAAGCCCGGAAACGACTTATTCCCAAAGCCGCGTGAAGCTTCGCTGGACGAGTGCATCGACCGGAGACTTGCGGCCGCTTTTCATGGGCTTTGGCGGCCTAGCATCCACTAAGAACTGGTCGCCAGGCCTTCTTTATCCAGTCCAAATGGGGATTCCGGGTTAAGCCAGGGACGACGCACTGAGCATCGCTTCCTTTCTTGCGGGGAGGGGCTAACTTCACATCTGGTGGCGGTCAACGCTTCCGCCCTCCGTTCATCTCTACCACTCTAACGCCAGGCACCTTTGTCGCCGGGAAACGACGCTGATCGGATTGCTGATCGGTTATTGAGTGGCCGACGTGCTTTGAGGATTAGATTCCAGCTTAGCTATATAGGGTCTGAGCGCATCCCAATCTAAAGTCAGGTACTGACGCTGGCGAGGGGCTAACTTCACGTCTGGTGACGGTCAACCCTTCCCCCTCCGTTCATCTCTACCACTCTAACGCCAGGCACCTTTGTCGAACTGAAAATGACGCTGATCGGAATCCTGATCGGGAAGAGAACGAAATGGGGCCAATAACAACAAAATGACAATAACGTAATCTGCGGTCGACTTTAGGAAACGATACTGGCTAGTATCCGATTCTTTAGTTTTTCTCTTAATTCGACTGGAGTCTCCCAAATTATATGGGGAAATTGACGCGTATCGAAATGCGCGTCTTGCAGATGATCTTTGTGGCATGAGAAGATGACAGGGCGGCCGAGCCCGCGCATCAGACCTGCTTCATAATAGACCCCAGGACGATGGTTAGTAAAATCGGCAACCAGGAATTTACTTTGATTTATGCCGACAACGATTTCGTCGGTTATCTGTTTGTTGCTTTCCAGCATATCGACACGAAAAGCCCTGTAGCCTGCATCTTCAATTCCTGGAGCGATTCCGTCCCGATAAGCTGGCAACAATACCGGGTCAAATGACATCGCCACAAACACTTGTTTATTTAACGCCCCTAGGTGACCCCGTTCAATTTCCGCCACCCTATTCCAGGCTTTCACGCTTAGGACGACCTTCGTTACATATCCTGTCGTCGCTTCAACTTTTCCCAATGATTCAAACATTCCGTCAGTATTTAATTGACGGAAAAGAAAGTCCTTTGAATCAACGCTTTCTGCATACGCAACTGCCACATTGGTCTTTTTAACAAAGACAATTGACCCAGGCTGATCCGACATTGCCCCTAAATTTAATAGTGTTCGATCCAGCCTTTCACTAATTGCCGGCAGGGGATTTTCATCGATAATTCGCCGGTAATAAATGGGGGCGTAAATCGGCGGCAAGGGAGTTTCTTTTTGGCCAGGTTCTGATTCCAGCAAAAGTAACATTGTCTGCGCGTGAAATTTCCGAGCGAAAAGAAAAGACGAAATGTCAGCGCGTTCAGGGTCTTTTAACCGTTCTAGGAGCGTAACTGCCATCCCCGTAGCGCAATACTTCCCACAATTATCACATTCGAGAATCGAGACATCCACAAATCCCGTAATCCTTTCGGATTGAGATTCGTCCTTACATACGGGACATGAGACCCTAGGCAATGTAAATACCCCCAACCTGCTTCTGATATAGGTATTTCTGAAACCCCGCAAAAACCCTTCCGATTTCTTCTGGCCGGCCCAGGTCAGACACTGCATCGGCGATGGCGTTGCCGTATTTGAGAAGAAGCAGGGGGCGTAGCTTCTCCTGTTCCAGTTCATCGACACCAACTTCTACGTAGTGGGAAAGGACAAAGGCTAAGAAAGCCTGCTGTTTGCTGTTGAAGTGCGCTTTGATCTCGGGCCTTGCCTTCGAGGCTCGTTCTTCGCGAGTAAGCGTAGGAGACGCGTAGGCAACGTAAGCGAGAACATCGAAGATGTCGCTTTTCTCGGCATCGATAATCTTTTGCATCTCGGCAATCTGGCCCTTGCCGAACCCCTTCTCTGCCAGGCCGTGAAGGAGCTTGGCGCGCGTGTCCGGGGCACTCCAGATGGCGCGAAGCTCATCTTCATTCTTGAAGAACTCTGGTAACTTGCCAAACAAGAGTTCCATGAACTGCTGGGCGGAAATGGGCGAACCGTCAGGATGCCAGAAGGTTGTCACCATCATGTGCTGGATGGCGCGGGCTTTGCCGTCAGCCAGTTTGACCTTTACCTTCTTCTGGCACATAGAGGTTCGTTCACCGCATTTAGGACACGGTTCGGGTGCGCAGACGCAGGGCTGCTGGCCGCAGAGCGCGCAGAGTTTGCTGGGCTTGCGTTCACAGACGCAGGGCTGCATCCCGCATTTCGGGCACAGATCGGGCGGGATCGGGTCGCCGTCCCATTCCGGGTCACTGAAATGAAGGTGTGCCTTCACGAAGTCGTAGATCGTGAAGTAATCCTTCCCGTCAAAAAGCCGCGTCCCGCGCCCGATGATCTGTTTAAATTCAATCATCGTTTTGATCGGGCGCATCAGGACGATGTTGCGGATATTTCGTGCGTCCACGCCCGTTGACAGCTTTTGCGACGTGGTGAGGATGGTCGGGATTGTCTTTTCATTGTCCTGGAAATCACGCAGGTGCTGCTCGCCCAGTTCGCCTTCGTCTGCCGTGACCCTTTGGCAATAGTTCGGATCGGTGCTCGTCTTGGTCTGATTGATAAGGTCCCGCACGAGCAGGGCGTGGGACTGGTTGGCACAGAACACCAGCGTCTTTTCGGTCTGGTTGATCTGGGTCATAAATA
>JBBSDO010000144.1:0-7445 GCA_038241515.1 Elusimicrobiota bacterium
AAATGAGCGGCCGAAGTTTCGAGATCCGCGCTCCCCTGATCATCAACGCTTCGGGGGCTTGGATAGACGGCCTGAGGGCTACGGCCGGTTGGAAGCCAGCGGTTGTTACAAAGAGCAAAGGCATTCATCTGATCGTGGATCAGATTGCGACAACACCGCTTATTTTCTCAACCGAAGTGTCGGGTCGCGTGTTCTTCGTTATTCCCGTCGACAAAGACCTTTCGATTGTGGGTACCACTGACACCGTCTACGAAGGGCCCCCCGAGAAAGCGGAAGCCGACGATAGCGACGTGGCGGAACTCGTGCGCCGGCTCTTTCACTTTTTTCCTTATCTCAAGCAGGGTACGAACCTTCAAGAGGCGATGACACTTTACAAAGAGGTGCATATCCGAGATCTCTATTGGGGGGTCAGACCGCTTGTCTACCGGAAGAGTGACGGGGATGAGGCCTCACGGGAACACGCTTTAATTAAAGACACGGCAGCCATTTGGTCGGTGCCGGGAGTCAAGTTGACCGCGGCGCGTGCCGTGGGTGAAGAAGTGGCCCAGGAGGCGTGGAAGAGTCTTCGTCGAACTCATCATCCCAAGGTGGAAATGCGGGCTCTCCCGGGAGGAGAGATGGAAGACTTTGGCCGATACGTTGAGGAGGCCAAACAGCGTTTCCGGCTCGGAGACGGTTCGGACGATATTGTGGCCTATCTCGTGTCCGAATATGGAACGCGTTATATGGAGGTTCTTCGTTGGGCGGATCACGAGCCGCATTATCGGGACCGGATTTTGCCAGACCTCCCGTGGATTCCCGCTCAAGCTGCCTACGCCGTCGAGGAAGAAATGGTGCTCACCCTCAATGATTTACTTTGGCGACGCACCAAATGGGCGCATTACCGGGACATTCCGGAGGCTAGCTTGCATAAGATCGTGAATGTCATGGCGAATCTACTGGATTGGACACCCGACATGGTCGAGGAACAGATCGAAGCCTATCGAGCCGAGCTTAAGAGACACCGACCTCGATGACCCCGAAGGAAAGCGTTTTCACGAAGGCCAGAAAATTCGTCGCTTCCTCGAAAAGTCTTTGTGTCCTTACGGGCGCGGGGATTTCTGCCGAGAGCGGAATCCGCACTTTTCGCGATGCGGGAGGCCTTTGGGAAGATTACCCCATCGCACAAGTGGCAACGCCTGAAGGTTTTGCCGGGGATCCGAAACGTCTGTGGAAGTTTTACAACGCTCGTCGACGAGCGGCGGATGTGGCAACGCCGAATGCCGCCCATATTGCCTTAGCGCGTCTCGAAACGAATTTCCGGCGCCAAAGGCGCCTTCCTTCGGTACCCAAGCCGAGACGTACATTGGGGAAAAGGTCGATTACGCGCGACGGCCTTGTCGGCTCAATGACCATTCTCACGCAAAACATTGATGGACTCCATCAGCAGGCGGGAAGTCAAAATGTCGTGGAACTACACGGAAGCGTGTGGAAGGTCCGATGCACGGATTGCGGGATCGTCTCCACCGACTTTCCGATTGAGCTCCCTATTCTGCCCCTGTGCGAGGTCTGCGAAGGGCTTTTAAGGCCGCATATTGTTTGGTTTGGTGAACCTTTGGATAGCGAGATCCTGGGAATGGCAGAAGCGGCTGTGCGTGCCTGCGATCTCTTTTTGGTTGTGGGAACTTCGGCCGTTGTGCAGCCCGCCGCTTCCTATCCGTTTATCGCGGCCAGGCGCAACGTTCCGGTGATCGAGGTCAATGCGGAGAGGACACCCATCTCAACAATTGCCGAGCTTTCACTCATGGGTAAAGCGGGGGAAATACTTCCAAAAATAGTTTAAGAAGGATCAGCCGTAACGCTTAACGATCATCGCCCAGCCCAAGCCCCCGGCCGCGCAGGCGGCAGCCAAAGCACGACGAAATGGCAAAAAGCGGGCATTTGCGCCGACCAATATTCAATCCCGTTTCGAATTTTGTTGGATTTATGAAGACGGTAGAAGCCGGTCACTCGCGACACACTCCCGACTTGAGCAGTTCCGTCGCTACAATGCGCCCATCCGACAAATAGACATCCCCGCGAACGGCCCCTGCACCAAGCAAGCTACTCCCAAGCACCTGGACCGTTACTTTCTGTGGCTTCAGGCCCACGAGTAAGCGACTAAGCTGTTCAGTGGCCTCACGGCCGCCTGATTTTCCCCAGTGAGGACAGTGCACTCCGGCCAGTTGCACATTTACGAGCTGTGCGGTCCCAGTTCGCCAAATGCTCAATTCGGATGGCTAATTTATACCGCTTAAATGTCCTTGAAATCGCACTCCCGAAGTTAAAGGTATTGGGGGCCTTGGTGAAATGTTCTGGGAAAAGGTTCTCTTCATTATAAGCAGGGAAAGGATGCCGTACATTATTGCCGCTGCGATGGTCGTCATCGCTGCGATCCGGTACATTGGAACCAGGCAATGGGATTGCCAAACAAGCTTCTCATAATGTAAGCCGACCAATTCACCGGCGTATCGATAAGTCAGAAGACTGCAGACGCAGCCAGGCACACCGAAGATGAAATGACGATGGAAATCCCTGATGTTCGGCGAAGGAATGCCGTGATGAAGCACGTAGGCGCTTATAATTCCCGAAAGTGTTCCGCATATACCCACGACGACGATAAATTCCGCTCGTGATAGCGCGAAGGGTTTTAGCCTGCGTATCCAGCGCATGGTGATGAGCAACGCGAGTTGCAGAACACTTCCCATTAATGCAGGAATAAAACCTATGACTAAAGCGAACGGACCGAGAAACACTAACGCTATAGAAGCGGGGGGTATTAACACCAATGGAGTTTTACAAAGAACAACGAGACCGATAAGCGGTCCAATTAAGATGTCAACCGCGAGTATAATGAAAGCCGACATCACGATACCCTCTGATTTGGCGATGCCAGAAGCGATCATTTATCGACTCGATCAGTCATAGAATCGCCGTAAGGATTAGTCCATACACGCAGTGCGTGAAAAACAGTTCTAGCCAAGTCCACTTTCCTGCCTTGGAGCCGAAAAAGCCGTAGCCGGTAACAGGGGATACGGTAACCCCAAAAGCCAGCCAGAGTATGACCGCCCAAAGCAGACCAGAAGCGATCCACCCGACATTTAACGGAAAAACCTTTGTAAATATTAGGTACCCAACAGCGAAGCCGATGCTGGTGAACGAATGGATTATCAGACCGAGAAGATACGTCACACTGCCGCTGAATCGGTCTTTGAAGAAGAAGGCGCCATCCACGCGCGGAAGATTGATTTTGGCCAATCCCAATTTTTCCCCTATGGCCATGGCCAAAGCCATCCCAAAACCCGCCACTAAACCTGCCAAGACGACTTTCATCATACCAGCCTCCTCGTTTGATTCATTTTTTCAGAGAATCATGCCAGCAATTTCAAAATTCGAGGAATGACGGCGTTTCTCTCCTGCTGCGCGATCTTTCCGAGAAGATAGTCCAGGGTCTTGACCAGATCGAGTAGTTGGTCCAGTCGTTCCCGAAAAAGCACCGAACCTTTCTCCTTACCTGCAATACCCAGGCATTCCTGGAGCGTGTCGATCACTGGTTCAATCTCGCGCTTTTTACGCTCTCTGGCTATCCGACAGAACATGTTCCACACATCTTTTTCGCTTTGAAAATATTCTTTACGCTCGCCTTTAATAAATACGCGACGAATGAGCCCCCAATCAACCAAGCCGCGCAGGTTCGTGTTGGCGCTCCCGCGGCTGATACCTAACTCATTCATAATGTCATCTGTGGAGAGGGGCTCCTCGCCAATCATCAGCACGGCATGGATTTGCGCCATTGTTTTACCGACGCCCCATTTCGACCCCATCTCCCCCCAGAAATGGATGAATCTGTCTCTCGCTTCTTGCAATGCATTATTCATGGATCACTCCCTCTGTAAGGTCCTGGCTTTGTCGACTCCTTAAGCGCACAGCACCCACTCTGCTCGTGGAGAATCTTTGCTTGCGAACTGGATTCCCCTTTGCTGCAGTTCCTCGTTCAATCGTTCTCTGGATAACCAGTGCGGCAAATAAACTACCCCCGGTTTTTGCCACTCTCTATTCAAAATCATTTGCGCGGCAATAGAGGGAAGGATGGCGGGGATTCTTTCGCCTTTCTGATCAGTAAAAACAGACAGTGCCACCGCTCGTGCCCCATTCTGCTTTGGGCCGATGACCTCGACGCGAAGACCACCTTGAGAGGTACCAAAGAAAGAGGCGACGTATATCGTCCCCCGGAAAAATGGAATGAGGCTGCCGAAGCGGCGATTTGGGAGCCATTCTTTCAACCAGCGAATCAGAGTCAGACCGTGATTCAACAGTCTCGATTCGGAACCAATTTTAAATTCAACTGTTCGAGTGCCAAAGTAAAGGGGCTGCAAATCGTAATCGGGAATATCAACCACTGAATAAACCCAGCGATCCTTCAAGGGGATGGGGAAGTCAACCTTCTCGGGTTCAGACCATCCTTTAACAAGACGTGGAGACCCATCGCGTGGAACCAGAAAGCGCTCTCCCAAAGTCGACAACAAACACGCGAAGGAACCGCGACCGCGAGGATGTTTTGTGCCGGGGGAAATGCTGATTTTGACATGCTCGATCACCGACACAGCCTCCTGGCAATAACCAGTCAGTAAAGAGGAAAGGCCCGGCACCACCGAGCATCCGATGAATGCGATGATCCCCGCCTGTTCTATCTCAGGCGCTAAGGCGCGCGCTTGCTTCACAAAGGAATTGTCATCAGCGACGTCCACATAGTGAACTTTTTTCTCAATACAAGCACGGAGCAGATTGAGCGTCAGTCTTTGGTAGGGGCCTATACAACAGACCACGATGTCGGCGCCCTCAATCGTCGAGAGCGCCGAGGCGTAGTCGTTAATGTCCGAAATCTGATATTGGACGCGCTGCTCGTGAGGTTGAAAGCTAATCGGCTTTGGATGCCGACCCGCAATCACGATATTGGCATCCGACGTGTTCAGCAAATCTTCGACCACCAAACGTCCGAAAAAGCCGCTCCCGCCGTAGACCACGATCCGGCGTGTGCTCAGACGATCAGGAAGGCGCTTGAAACCCGCTTGACTCAAAGAATAGACACGTTCGAGCAATCGCGTATCGGCAAGAAGAATGTCTTTCTTTTGCCGGCTAAATAACGGACCCAGTACCCAGAAGGCAGGCGCCAGAACCCACGGGAAACGGCAAGTGATCGTTTCTGCCTGTATTAAATCCCCATCAGGGCCTTCCAATTGGCCCTCCACGCGGAACTGTGCCAACGGGCTTATGAATTCGTACCAATAGCGATTGGCATCGATGGGGGCTCCTCGGGCAAGTATCTCTTGCTTAAAACCATAAAAGTAACTCGTGAGGCGATATTCGACGTAATCTGATTTCCGCGTAATGACACGCAGATTTCTAAACCATTTCAGGTGGACCACGCAAACATGGTCCAGATCCATGATATTTTCAAATACAAAGTGGCGGCTTGTTTTTACTCGTCTTTTATATGTCGAAACAAGTTTCATCTCTTAGCCTCGTTCAGATTTCCACTAAAACGTCGTCGCCATCGACCTTCACCGGATAAGTCGCTATTTTGACCTCAGGATTCGTAAGACAAGACCCTCTGCACACATTAAATTGCCAGCCATGCCAAGGGCACGTCACCACTATTCCGTCAAGTGTGCCTTCGCCAAGGGGACCACCGCGATGAGGGCAGGTATTGGCCGTTGCGCAAAAGTTTTGGTTGATATGATGCAACGCAATTTCCTGACCACACACCTGCACTGACATAGAGATTCCCGACTTCAGGTCAGAGACCTTAGCGACTTTAACGAAGGTCGGTATACTTTGGATTCTGGCTGGCTCGTTGTCATTAATCTTTTCCTGGCCCATAACTATTCTCCGTTATTCAAAAATGCCGCTTTAATTCTGATCGGTACTCCCGACCAAGCTGGTCTTTATGCGCTACTATCCACTCACTAAGGCGGGTGGTCCCTGTTGGAAGCTTAACGGAATAAAGGATGCTATCCATCAGGGCGATAACTTCTTCATAAGTCAAAATCACATCGCCGAGGAACCATCCGAGGACGCTACCAAGCATATGGACCAAACGGGCCGGAGTGGGCAGCAAATACGGACGACGCCCTAAATGTTTTGCTAAGAGTTCGACCAACTCTCGATAGGTAAATATCTCCGGTCCTACGGCATCGATAATCTTGGAGTCAGAGTCTTTTGCAGAAGCAACAACCAGATCAGCGAAGTCTTCCACAAAAATAGGCTGGATAAGACAATTCCCAGAACCTGGGAGCATAAATAAAGGAAAACTACGGACCATCCAGGCCATGTTATTAATCAGAATGTCTTCAGGACCGAAAATCACCGTAGGGCGCAAAATGGTATAGGGGAGCCCGGACTCCTGGATGGCTCGTTCCACTCGAGCTTTACCCCGAAAATAAGCATATGGGGAAGTGTCGAAGGCGTTGATGATGCTGACGTGGACAATTTTCTTTACACCCGCACGGACCGCCGCCTGGATCAAGAGCAACAGATTCCGAGCCGCGACGTCATAGTCCAGCCGTCCATGCGGGTAGCGAACCCAATACGTGTTGTAGAGGGTCTCTGCTCCGCGCAGGGTTTCTATCAGCCGATCTGGATGGTCGAAATCATAGGGAAAGGCTTTGACCTGATCTCCGAATGGATTTAACTGTTGCGGATGTCCTGTTAGAGTCCGAACTTGGCGGCCCGCATCCACGAGTCGACGAGTGACGTATCGACCTGTATAGCTATAGGATCCCGTGACCACATCGATTCCTAAACTCATGGCAGCGACTCCTTTAGTCCGATCTCAAATGGATAAGTCGAATCCACGCCCAACCTAATCATCCATAACTTTCAATACTTCCTGAAAGTGTTATAACATCACTATCCTGTTTTGTCAAGGCCAATAGCAATAAACTGGGGATGGATCGCGGGCGCAGCGGGCAATCCTAAAGTCCTTGTGCACCTGCGAGCGCGAAGGCACCACCTTATTTACGGGCACCACTTGGAAACGTGCTGATGCAGCCATGAGAACCTCCGAGGTCCAACATAACGGCTTTCAGAAAAGGATTTAAGGGAAGAAGCGGAATATTTCCATGGGTCGGAGAGGAAATAATGAGGTAGCGAGAGGCCTAGGATTTATAAATGTCGTCCGGCAGAACGCCGTTGAGCTGTCTCTCAGTTCTCAGTTCTAAGTTCTGGATCTCTCTGCGCTCAGTTTTCGTATTGGAGAACCGAAATCGGGAGATTCGAGAAGTGAGAACTGAAAGACGACGAGGGGCTAGTTTTGCTTGTCGAGGAACTTTGTGAGGAATTCTTTTTCGGTGAGGATTTTGACGCCAAGTTTCCGGACTCGCACTACCGGACGCTATTGTCCTTCATCTTTTTGGCCATAGGACGTC
>JBBSDO010000145.1:0-7422 GCA_038241515.1 Elusimicrobiota bacterium
CATGTTTTCGATGATACCCAAAATGGGCACGCGGACCTCGTTGAACATCGCAATCGAACGACGCACGTCCGACTGAGCGATTTCCTGCGGCGTCGTCACGATGACGGCGCCAGAGAGGGGAACGCTTTGCGCCAAACTGAGCTGCGCGTCCCCCGTCCCGGGCGGCAGATCCACCACGAGATAGTCGAGTTCTCCCCAAACCACGCTCCCCAAGAACTGACGAATCACCCCGTGGAGCATGGGTCCTCTCCAGATAAGCGCCTTGCCGGGCTCCACTAAAAATCCTATTGAAATTACTTTTACGCCGTGACCTTCTAAAGGAATCAGTTTTTGTTGCGAATCCACTTGTGGTCGCTCGGTCTCGACGATTCCCATCATCATCGGCACATTCGGACCGTAAATATCCGCGTCGAGCAGTCCCACACGTGCTCCGGATTGCCGGAGCGCCACCGCCAAGTTTACCGCTGTCGTGCTCTTCCCCACTCCGCCTTTACCGCTGCCGACCGCGATAATATTTTTCACGCCTGCAGGCAAGACTTTATTGTCGCCCAAACGTCCATCCTTCTTCACTTCCGCATCGAACTTGATCGTTATATTTTGGATCCCAGCGATTTGGGAAACAGCCTGGCGCGCTTCTTCTTGCATCCGGTCTTTCAAAGGGCAAGCCGGGGTTGTCAGCATGAGCGTGAATGAGACGTCTGCTCCCGAAATCACTATGTCACGCACCATGTTCAGGGTCACCAGATCCTTATGAAGTTCCGGTTCTTGGACTTTACGCAGGGCGTCTAAAATATCGTTTTGTGTGATCATGGTATTGAGGCGCTATACAGCGGCGGCTCCGAGTTTTCCGGACACGGGGATCGGGCTGGAGAGCTCCCCATAACTTATTGACTTCGCGAATGGGAACAGTTCCGCAGCAAAAACGAGATAAGCCCAGGTGGGGATGGCGGCGGAACAGCCTTGGATCAATACAGGTAGGTCGCGGTATTTCGACCAGTCATGGCTTTTGACCGCGGCGCGAAAATCCTTTTCGCGAAACATATCTTTCGGGAAGAACTCGCGGGGGTCAACGATTTGCATCAGCGGGCCTAGACAGAGAACGACTCCCCGCATCCGCAGCTGCGCGTGGCATTGGCATTTGAAAACGAAAAGCCGTTGCCTTGCAATCCATCGAGATAATCGAGCTGAACGCCTTAAAGGTACATCGCACTCTTAGTATCCACCATGACCTTGATGCCTTCATACTCCTGCACCGAGTCTTCTGCATGAGAGGTGTCGAAACCCAACATGTAGGACATGCCGGAACAGCCCCCACTGCGAACGCCGATACGCAGACCCAATTCCGGCTTACTCTCTTTGGCCAAAAGGCGCTTTACTTCCGATACCGCACCTGAGGTTAAGGTAATCAATTGCGAACCTCCTTGTTTCCCCGCCGTAGGGGTAGGGGACTGAGTCGTCGCAGCGGTTTCCATAGTCATTACACGAACTCGAGTAGGATCGCAGCATCCAGCGGAACCGTCGGCTGCTTAGAAAGAGCACCGTTTTGCAAGCTGGGCTCGGCTTCCTCGTAGGTCGTGCGCTCGTTGGCATAGAACACGCCGAGAGGAAGCTTATCGCCCCACTCCTGCGATTTCTTCATCGCCGCGTCAAAATTCTTCACATCATGATTTTCATCTTCCAGCTTATAGCAGCGCTCTTTGAACCACGGATAGGTATTCGTCTTGTTATAAGTAACGCAAGGACTAAAAACGTCAACGAGGGCGAAACCCTTATGTTGTATTGCTTTCTTATAGAGTTCAGCGAGCTGTAGGGGCTCGCCTGAAAAACCACGCGCCACAAACGAAGCGCCGCCTGCCAAAGCAAGCGCGATAGGGTTCAACTGACTCTCCAGATTTCCGGTGGGGGTAGATTTCGTTTTCACGAGCCTTTCGGTCGTCGGAGAAGCTTGGCCCGTCGTCAGCCCGTAAATCTGGTTATCCATGACGATATAGGTGATGTCCAAATTTCTACGCATAGCGTGAACGAAGTGTCCCACGCCGATACCGTAACCGTCGCCATCTCCGCCGGTCATGATGACGGTTAATTCGTGATTGCCGAGTTTGACGCCACTCGCCACAGGAATCGATCGTCCATGCAACGTGTGCATGCCGTAGGAATTAAAAAAGCCGGGCAGGTTGGACGAACATCCGATACCGGAAACCACCATAATGTCTTTGGGGTCCAGGTTGAGATCGGCGCAGGCCTTTTGCAGTGAATTCAGGACGCCGAAGTCGCCGCATCCGGGGCACCAGTCAGGCTTAATTTCTGATTTAAATACCGCTGCATCTGCCATAGGGTCTCCTTATCGACTGCCCACGCCTGCCACGGCAGGGGCGGGGGTCTTCGCCAGAATCTTTTTCAACTGCGCAAACGTATCACTCGCGGCAAACGGCTCGCCGTCATACTTCAAAATGCGATCAGAAATACGAATGCCTGTCTCCATACGAAGTAAGCGGGCCATCTGAGAGGTGAAATTTTGCTCGATCATCACGAGTCGCTTGCACTTCGAAAGAATGGCCGTCGTTTCCTCCGTCAAGAAAGGCGCAATTACCTTGACGAGGAAGATGTTGGTTTTGGTCCCTTCTTCTTCCAAACGTCGAGCCAAAGCGCGCAAAAGATTGATCGTCGAGCCCCATCCCACAAGAGTGACTTCCGCGCCGGGAGTTCCTTCGAGAGCGGGGGCATAAGTTTTCGCCAGCTCTTTGCGAGCGTTATCCATCTTACGCATGCGCTTTTCTACCATCTTTTTCCGAGTGGGAGGATCGGTAAAAACGTCGGAAATCACCACGCCTTTTTCGTCGTGCTCATCGCTCGCTGAAACGTAAATCGTACCGCGTGTGCCGGGGAGAGCGCGAGGAGAAATGCCCGAAGGGGTGTCCAAATAGCGCTTGTACCCGTCGCCATTGGCTTCCGTCACGATTTCGCCGCGCTCAATCTTCACTCCGAGTTCGAGTTTGTCAACCGTCTCGGTGTGTTCCGAAAGCATTAAGTCCGACAAAATGATCACAGGGCACTGATATTTGTCGGCCAAATTGAACGCTTCCGCAGTCGTATAAAACGCGTCTTCGATGGTTTGCGGGGCGAGGATAATTCGAGGAAATTCGCCTTGACTCGCTCCAAGGACTTGGAAGAGATCGCCCTGTTCTGTTTTGGTAGGAAGGCCGGTCGAAGGCCCTCCGCGCTGCACGTTAACGATAACGATGGGCGTTTCGAGCATGCCGGCGAGTCCCACCGCTTCGGTCATTAATGAAAAGCCTCCGCCAGAGGTTCCCGTCATGGAGCGAGTACCGGTTTGACCCGCACCGATGGCCATGTTAATCGCAGCGATTTCATCTTCGCACTGCTTCACGCACATGCCTCGCTTGGGACCATTCGGAGCCAAAAAGTGGAGAATGCCGGAAGCCGGGGTCATGGGGTAAGCAGAATAAAACTTGCAGTTGGCCGCCAAGGCGCCCACCGCAATCGCTTGATTGCCGGTCATCACGAGGCGCTGCTTGTCGGATATTTGCAAGCCCAGGCCGAATGGCTTCCAATTTTGCTTGGCAAATTCATAGCCCGCGCGAGCCGCTTCAATGTTGGCTTGAACGACGTCCGCTTTCTTTTTCGCGAAACGCTCGGAAAGCGCTTTTTCTAGGGATTCAAGAGGAAGTTCGGTAAGGTACATGAAGGCGGCGGTGGCGACGGTGTTCTGCATGATCGGCAGCTTTGTGAGCTTCGAAATAGGAAGGCCGAAGGACTGCGCCCCGTTCGCCATATGTTCCGGTCGCACCTGCAAGCGATCGGCATTAAAGAGGATTCCACCCCCCCGCTCCACGCCCAAAGCGTGTTGATCAATCGTGTCTTGATTTAAAGCAATAAGGAGATGGCAATTCTCCGGCTGAGTGTAGACTTTTTCTGAGCCGGCGCGCATTTGCCACCAAACGTGGCCGCCGCGGATTACCGATTGATAGCTGTTATAGGCGTAGAGTTGAAGCCCATTGCGAGCAAAAATTTTGGCGAGGGATTCTCCAACGGAGGCGATGCCGTCACCCGCTGCGCCGCCGACCCATACTGACACTGTTTTCCTTTTCATCGTCTGTAGCTCCTCTTTTTCGTCTTAAATATTAAAGCAGACCAAGTTCCATTTTAATTCCGTCGCTCGCCATTGTGCGGGGATCCCACGGAGGGTTCCAAACTAGCTCGACTTTGACTTCCTTAACGCCCGGAAGCCGCAAAACAGCCGAGTGAACCTGGGCTTGCAGAAGGGGACCGACCGGGCAGGCCGGACTCGTCAGGGTCATACGAACTCTGACGGTCCCATTGGGTTCGAATTGTACACCATAGATAAGTCCCAAGTCCAATATGCCCAGGTGGATCTCAGGATCTTGAATTGGCCTCAGCGCATCGCGAATC
The DNA here is from genome assembly GCA_038241515.1 of Elusimicrobiota bacterium. GTDB lineage: Bacteria > Elusimicrobiota > Elusimicrobia > 2-01-FULL-59-12 > 2-01-FULL-59-12 > JBBSDO01. The sequence goes on from JBBSDO010000145.1 coordinate 4,432, forward strand.
TCGCCTTCAGAAGGGAGCGTTTCCGGACCACCAGAGGTCGTCATCCCCGCGGATGGTTGGCGGGGATCCATCGAATCGAGCGTTCCTTGTGGGTCATCGCTCATACGGAAACGCCTTCGAACACGTTGGCCGCGCGGCGGAGGGCCTTCACGAGTGAGTCCACCTCTTCGCGCGTGTTATAGATATAAAAACTCGCTCGGGCGGTCCCGCTAATTCCCTGGTCCCGCATGAAGGGCTGGCAGCAATGGTGTCCCGCGCGAATGGCGATCCCTTCTTGATCCAAAAGCGTTCCGATGTCGTGAGGATGGATCGCCCCATAGTTGAAGGAAATCACTCCGCCGCGATTTTCGACGTCCCTAGGGCCGAAAAGATGGACTTGGGGATCTTGAGTCAACTGCTCCAACGCGTAGGCGGTCAATTCCTTTTCGTGCGCTCGCACGTTGTCCATTCCGAGCTGCGACAGATAATCGATGGCGGTTCCAAAGGCGATCACTCCCGCGATATTGGGCGTGCCCGCTTCGAATTTCCAAGGGAGTTCGTTCCAGGTGGAGTGCTCTGGCCACACTTCCATGATCATGTCTCCGCCGCCCAGGAACGGGTCCATGGCATCCAAAAGTTCGGGGCGCCCGTAAAGGACACCGACGCCGGTCGGACCGAGCATTTTATGTGCCGAAAAAGCCAAAAAATCGCATTGAAGTTCCGTCACTTTTGTGGCGAGGTGCGGCACCGATTGAGCTCCATCGAGCAGGATCTTAGCCCCGACCCCATGCGCTTTACGAGCCAGTTCGCGAACCGGCATGATGGTCCCGAGGACGTTGGACATCGCCGTGATCGCGACGAGTTTCGTTTTTTTGGTGAGCAATCTGTCGAGCTGACTTAAATCGAGCTCACCGCCCGGCTTCAACGGTATAAATTGCAGTTTTGCGCCGGTGGCTTGAGCTGTCATCTGCCAAGGCACCAAATTTGAATGGTGCTCGACGGCCGTGAGCAGGATTTCGTCCCCCTCTTTGAGATTCTTGCGTCCCCAACTGTAAGCGACCAGATTGATCGCCTCCGTCGCGTTGCGCGTGAACACGATACTTTCCGCAGCCGCCGCTCCGATAAAGTGCGCCACCTTCGCGCGCGCGCCCTCGTAGGCTGCGGTGGCTTCTTCACTCAAGGTGTGAATGCCGCGATGGATATTCGAATTGATCCATTCGTAGTAACGGGACTCGCTCTCGATGACGGAGGTGGGCTTTTGCGTCGTCGCCGCGTTATCGAGGTAGGCCAAGGGCTTCCCATTGACTTGTCGCGCCAAAATAGGAAAATCCTTGCGAATCTGATACGGATCAAACATGCGTAACTCCTCTTTTCCTTTTATCACTAGTGTCGGATTTCCGGATGCAATTGCGACGCTCGCTCCAGGGTCACTTCCGGACGATATCCAGTCACTTTCCCGACCACATAATGTCGAATTTTTTCGCGCATCGCCTCATTGGCAATTTGGGCTAGAACCGGTTCGAAGAATCGGCGGGCCATCTCATAACGCGCTTCTCGAGGATCTCCGCCTTTGGCTACAAGCGCGTCGATCGTTTTTTCGTCCAACTCTCCGGCGATCGCCTCCTCCGAAGACTGATTGCCTTGCCGCACCGTCTCCAAACGCAATCCAATTTGCTGGGCTTGCGCTCCTAACTCCGCCCAGAGTGCGTGCAGTTCGCCGGAAACGGACACCACCGAAGCCTGACGCGTGACGTGATGCACCCTCTTTCCCCAATTTTGAAGATTGAAGTAATCAACACGCGCCTTTTCACGCGCAACGATCTCCGTAACGGCCATCGAGAAACCGGGCTGCGGGCCTGAAATATACTCATCCACGCAAGAAATGTGACTACCGGCTTCAGCGATAACAACGGTATGCGGAAAAAGTGCCGCGTTTGTCGAGCTCATCCAGTAGCAGGTGTGAAACGGTAAACTAATTTCCACATGGGCTGGCGCATATAAAAAAGTACCCCCATTCCAAAAAGCGGTGTTCAAGGCCACATGAGGAGAATCTAAGGTGGCCTGTTGCGCGAAATACCGGCGCACGAGGTCAGGCACACTCTTGACCGCGGTATCGAGATTCGTAAAGATGACCCCTTTCCGGCTCGCCTCTTTGGTGATGGCTCGAGAAAGAACTGTGCAATCACGCTGAATGATGAGGCCTTCTTCATCACCGCGCTCATTGAGCGTGTGTTGAAGGGCGGCGGGCCATTCGTGCGAAGGCACCGAGGCCCTAGGGGGATCGACGAATGCCTCCAATGCGCCCCATTCCAGTTCGGAGCGCTTCGACAAGGGCGAACGTTCGTAGGCCTGCCAAGCGCCCATTCGTAGTTCCGTCATCCAGGCCGGTTCGCCTTTCATCCACGAGATTTTCTCGATCGTGAATCGAGCAATCGGATAGCGGGCCGTTCCTGCCATTTATAGGGGACTCCCTAGCGAAAACGACTCTACGTTCGAGGCCGGTTCAGGATGCCATTCCCGAGGATCTCGAATTCGTTTTACGACAGCTTCACTCAAAGTCTTGTCTCCCTTGGTTTTGGCGAAATAGTCTCCCAGAGCCGCCTGAAGTGCCAATTCGGCCAGCTTGCCGCAATGGCGCTTGAGGGGGGGCAAATCTCCCAGCATGTTCAGCATGTCCTTCTCAGTAATTTTCAGAGCTTGAGCAACGGTTTTCCCTGGTAACATCTCGGTCAATAGAGAGCTGGTCGCGATGGCCGCTCGGCACCCGAATGTTTTAAAGGTCGCTTTCTCAACACGATCTCCTTTGACTTGCACGAAAAGGCGGACAATGTCGCCGCAAAGGGGATTGCCCACGTCGCCGATACCACTAGGGTCAGGCAACTCTCCCACGTTGCGCGGATTCATAAAATGTTCCATCAAAAGGTCTTTCACGTGCTTTTCAGTCATAGATTAATTACGCGGGGCGCGCCGAAACCGGCCCGATTTGTGGTGATGTCAAGACAGGGAGTTCCA
>JBBSDO010000146.1:0-7403 GCA_038241515.1 Elusimicrobiota bacterium
AAGCTCCATTTGAATTGCGATTTACGCGAAGCCACCAGAGGTGTACGAAGCAAAAGTTGTTGTATTAACGAGGCGTTTCGTGGCTGCTATGTAGTGGCCTTAACGTCTATTAATGACAAATTGCGGCGATGGTTAGCGGCGATCCGTTTCAGTCTCACCAAACTCCAGAAAAGCAAAACCCCTGGTCTTTGAGAGACCAGGGGTCGCTTTGAACCTTTAGAACGAACGGCTTTAGTACATTTCGGCTGGGTTAGGCATGCCGGCTGGCGCGCTCGACTTCTTCTCCGGTATGTCCGTGACAAGCACTTCTGTCGTGAGAAGCAAGGACGAGATGCTGGCCGCATTTTGCAAGGCCGAGCGGACGACTTTCGCCGGATCCACAACGCCTTGTTTCATGAGGTCGCCCCACTCTAGGGTGTCGGCATTGAGCCCGAAGTTCACATCGTTCGTGGCGCGAACTTTGTCCACAACGACGGACCCTTCGATCCCTGCATTCTCTGCAATCTGCCGAATGGGCTGCTCTAGAGCTTTACGGATGATGTTGATGCCAGTCTGCTCATCTTGATCATCACCTTTGAGCTTTTCAAGCAGAGCGGCCGCGCGCAATAGCGCGGTTCCGCCACCCGGGACAATACCTTCTTCAACGCCGGCGCGTGTCGCGTGCATAGCGTCTTCCACCTTGTACTTTTTCGCCTTCATTTCGGTTTCGGTGGAGGCACCGGCCTTAATGAGGGCCACTCCGCCGACGAGCTTCGCGAGACGCTCTTGGAGCTTCTCCTTGTCATAGTCGGACGTCGTGTCTTCGATTTGTTTACGGATTTGTGAAATGCGCTTTTCCACTTCTTTCTTATCACCGCCGCCGTCGACAATCGTGGTATTTTCTTTGTCCACAATGACGCGTTTGGCTGAACCGACCATGGTCGGATCTGCTTTTTCAAGTTTGATCCCGAGTTCTTCGGAGATGACTTTGGCGCCCGTCAGGGTCGCGATGTCGTGGAGCATTTCTTTGCGGCGATCGCCAAAACCGGGGGCTTTGACGGCAACGCATTTCAAACGGCCCTGCAACTTATTGACGACCAAGGTCGCCAAGGCTTCGCCTTCGATTTCCTCAGCGATAAGCAAGAAAGGCTTGTTGCCGGCTTGAAGGAGCTTCTCGAGGAAAGGCAAGAGCTCATTGAGAGCGCTGACTTTCTTATCGGTAATGATGATCGCCGGGTCTTCGAGAACGGCTTCCATTCTTTCCGGGTCGGTGATGAAGTAGGGGGAGACATGACCGCGATCGAATTGCATGCCTTTCACGACTTCGAGAGTCGTTTCAGAAGACTTGCCTTCCTCAACGGTAATGACGCCATCTTTACCCACTTTCGCCATCGCTTCGGCGATCAGATGCCCGACTTCCTTATCGTTGGCGGAAATCGTCGCGATTTGTTCAATTTCTTCCTGGCCCTTCACTTGCTTGGCCACACGCTTGATTTCCTTCACAACGCTATCGACCGCTTTATCAATACCACGCTTGATATGCATGGCATTGGCGCCGGCCGTAATATTGCGGAAGCCTTCGTTAATGATCGCTTGGGCCAGGACAGTCGCCGTCGTGGTACCGTCTCCAGCCACGTCGTTCGTCTTGGAAGCCACTTCACGAACCAACTGAGCTCCCATATTTTCGAACGGGTCTTCCAACTCAATTTCTTTAGCAATCGTCACCCCGTCATTGGTGACGGTGGGCGAGCCGAATTTTTTGTCGAGTACGACGTAGCGTCCCTTGGGTCCCATCGTAATTCTTACCGCGTTGGCCAGTTTGTCCACTCCGGCCTTGATGGCTCGCGCGGCTTCATCCTGGTACTTTAATTGTTTTGCCATGGTTTCTCCTCCGAAAGTTTGGTTATTCTACGATCCCGAGAATGTCGTCTTGATGCATGATCAGGTACTCTTCGCCCTCGATTTTGATCTCGGTGCCCGAATACTTTCCATACAGAATTTTGTCTCCAGGTTTCACGTCCATGGGAATGAGCTTGCCGTCTTCCCCCACTTTGCCCTTTCCGGCGGCGATGATTTCACCTTCTTGAGGCTTCTCTTTCGCGGTATCCGGAATGATCAAACCTGAACGCACTTCATCTTTCTTCTCGAGTGCTCTAACGAGCACGCGATCTCCTAGCGGCTTCAAACGAACTTTTGTAGCAACGGCCATAAGCGCGACCTCCTAATTTTATTTGCGAATCGATGTTTTGAGTTTACGACGGATGGGTGCCGGTGAAACTAGCACTCTATTTTCGTCAGTGCTAATTCTAATGATTTCTTAGCAGACTGTCAAGGGGGGTGCTAAATTAGAATTGCGTAGGCCGTCTTTCAGTTCTCAATTCTCAGTTTTCGGTTCTCGCGTCTCGGAGTTGTAGTCTTTTGCTTCGCCGACGCTGCTTTTTCTACGTATTACGTTGGAACAAACAAGCTTCCAATCGGCTTTTGCTGCAAAAGATCGGTCACAACCGATGGTCTTCTTCCATTGGCGATGATCAACGTAATCCCTCGAGAGGTGACATACCTTGCGGCGCTCAGCTTGGTTTGCATCCCGCCCGTGCCGCGTCCGGAAGCGGATCCGTTGGCCAATGCTTCAATCGCGGGCGTGATTTTTGTAATGCGGTGGATCAATTCCCCTTTCCCATCTTTGGGAGGACGCGTCATCAAGCCGTCTACGTCTGTTAGAAGAATGAGGAGATCCGCCTCCACTTTGACGGCCACACGCGCGGCTAGCGTGTCATTATCCCCCACGCGAATCTCTTCGACTCCGACGCTATCGTTTTCGTTAATGATGGGCACCACTTTCTCGCGCAGAAGCGTTAGGATCGTGGCTTGGGCATTCAGGCGCCGATGCTTGTTATCGAAGTCCTCCCGAGTCAAAAGTACTTGCGCGACTCGAATACCGCGCCGCTTAAATAACTGCCGGTAGGTTTCCATGAGGCGAGGCTGACCGACGGCCGCAGCGGCCTGTTTCTTGGCCAGCTCAGCAGGCCGCTTAGACCAACCCAATTCGCTCATTCCCGCAGCAATCGCCCCAGAAGTGACCAGAACCACTTCGATTCCGGACTTTTGCGCCCGAGCTAAATCAGCGACAAAGCGCGCCATGCGCAGTTTATCCAAGTGACCGCCTTGACGGGTAAGTAGACTTGTGCCAATCTTGACGACGAGGCGGCGGGTCATTGGATCCACGGCAGTGCAAAAGGCAAAAGGCAAAAGGCAAAAGGCAAAGCTCTGCAAGTGCTCCTATCCAAAGAACTCCTTACGAGTTTTGCCATTTGCCATTTGCCTTTTGCCCTGCCGTACTAGGGTTCATAGAAAAACTCAGCCCCCCCGATTTTCACGGTGTCGCCTTGTCTGGCGCCTTGGCGCGCCAACTCCTTTTCAACGCCCATTTTTTTCAGAATATTTTGAAATCGTCGGACGGCTTCCGGCTGGTCGAAATTCGTCATCACCGCGAAGCGTTCTACCTTGGCTCCCTGGACGCGGAAGTCGTCATTTTCGCGAACCACCGTGTAGTCGAGCTCGATCACAAACCGCAGAGGCTCTGGGACAGGTGAGGGCTCGACTTCGGGTTCTTTCACGACCTCTTTAGCGGCGAAAGCCAAGAGCGCATTCAGGCCGAGGCCGGTGGCAGCAGAAACCGCAAATGTCTTTATCTTCTTAAATTTCTTCTTTAGACCTGAGAGAATCTCTTCAGCGCCCGTCAGGTCCATTTTGTTAATGACAAGCACCATCGGCTTTTTGGCCAATATCGGGGAGTACTGACGGAGTTCCTCGTTGATCACCTTAATGCAATCAGCCGCCTTTTGGCCTTGATAGCCATAGACATCCACCATGTGAAACAACATCCGCGTACGCTCAATGTGTCGGAGGAAGTCATGTCCGAGTCCGCGCCCCTCATGAGCCCCTTCGATGAGTCCCGGGATATCGGCAATGACGAGCTTTGTGTTGCGCCATTCGGCCACTCCGAGATTTGGGTTCAGGGTGGTGAAGGGGTAATCCGCGATTTTAGGGCGAGCACTCGTCAAGCGAGAAAGCAGCGTCGACTTGCCCGAATTAGGGAAACCCACAAGTCCCACATCCGCTAGGAGCTTGAGCTCCAGGTCAAGTTCGAATTTTTCGCCTGGCTCGCCTTTCTCCGACAGCATGGGGGCCGTATTGCGATGCGTCTTGAACGCGGCATTGCCTCGTCCTCCGCGGCCTCCTTTGGCAGCGAGAAATACTTCGCCTGGCTTTTGTAAGTCCACTAAAGCCTTTCCGTCCCGGAGGATAACCGTGCCGAGAGGAACCTCGACATAAAGATCTTCACCGCTGCGGCCCATCTTATTTGAACCCTGACCGGCTTTAGCTTCAGGCGCATAAAAATGAGGTTTGTAAGTCAAATCGAGTAAGGATTTCTTTTCGCGGACCGCTCGCAAGAAAACGTCTCCCCCTTTGCCGCCATTTCCCCCATCGGGACCACCGCGATCCACGTATTTTTCCCGCCGGAAGCACATACATCCGTCGCCGCCACGCCCTCCTTTGACAACAATCCGGGCATGGTCAATGAACATCGAACGTTCTTTGGTTTCAGTGGACATTTCGAAATTCCTGCCTCTTTAAAATACGAAATTCAAAATTAAGAACGGCCACAGCCGTCTCAATTTTGAATTTTGAGATTCGAACTTGAGTGATTATTAAGCGGCTTTTGTCGCGCTGGCAGGAGCGGGATAGACAGAGACTTTCTGCCGGCCCTTAGAATGCCATTCAAACGTCACCACGCCAGCGACGCGGGCAAAGAGAGTATGGTCGGAGCCCATTCCCACATTGCGACCTGGAAAAATTTTTGTGCCGCGCTGGCGCATGATGATCGCCCCCGCTGGGATTTGTTCGCTACCAAAAGCTTTAATTCCGAGACGTTGTCCCGGCGAATCACGACCATTTGTCGAACTGCCTTGAGATTTTACGGAAGCCATAATTTTCTCCTAAACGACTCTAACCCGTTATCTCTTTGATTAAGAGTTCGGTGTAGTTCTGGCGGTGACCCTGCGTCTTTTTATACGTCTTCTTGGACCGCTTTTTGAAAACAATAATCTTCTTGGCGCGATCGTTGGCGAGCACCTGAGCGGTGACTTTAGCGCCAGAAACCAAGGGGTTTCCTACCTTGAGTCCACCCTCCGACTGAAGCAGGAGAACTTTCTCGATAGCGATTTCTTCCCCCTCTTTATGGGGAAGCGACTCCACGCGCAGCTTCGTACCCTGCTCCACGCGATATTGTTTTCCACCCGTCTCTACGATTGCGTACATAAAAAGCCTCTTTTGGCGCTGACTGGGAAGCCCGTATGGTAGCAATTTAGCCGAGATCGAATCAAACGCGGCAGGGCTGATGGCTCTGGCGGGACTATTCAATCAGGATGCGATATTCCTCCCACGGCAAGTGCGCATCGGGACTGACAATTAGCTTGTGCTTAATGACATTTTCGAGGCGCTGGTGTCGCTCTTGGAAATAAGCAGAGACTTGGGGACTGAGAAACAATTTGATGGTGTCGCCCGGTCGGCCATGCGTTAAGGTCAGGATCTCGCGCTTCAATTTGATGTACATCGATTCGCGCGAAAGCACTCGACCGCTCGCGTGGCACTGCGGGCACAACTCGCCCAGCAGCGCGAAGAGGGATTCGCGCTTGCGTTCGCGCGTCATCTCGATGAGGCCCAAACGCGTAATGGGAAGTATCTTAATTTTTGCGCGGTCATCTTTTACATAGTGCGCTAAAGCTTCCATTACCTTTTGTCGGTTGCGTGCGTGGCGCATATCGATAAAGTCAATCACGATAATGCCACCGATGTTTCGCAAGCGCAGCTGTCTTGCTACTTCCTTAGCCGCCTCGACGTTCGTGACGGTAACGGTCTCTTCCTGGGACCGCTTACCCGTAAATTTGCCCGTGTTAACGTCGATCGCGCAAAGGCCTTCGGCCTCCTGAATGATGATATAGCCCCCGGACGGCAACTCGACTCGGGCCGAACGAATTTTCTCAATTTCCGACTCGATGTTGAAGGCCTGAAAAAGCGGTGTTTTTCCTTCGTACAGTTTTACACGCGTCTTGAGTTCCGGGCTTATCGAGTCCAAAAAATCCATCAGATCGCGATGTTCTGTGCGCGAATCCACTAAAAAGATCGATGTATTTTCCGTGAAAACGTCGCGGACCGTTTGAAAGACCAGGCCGAGGTCTCTATGCACAAGCGAAGGAATCGCCGACGATTCAAACCGCTTTTGTATGGATTCCCAGAGGCGCGTGAGGTACTGCATTTCCCGGCGTAGCGCCTGCTCTTCAGCGCCTTCGGCCTCCGTGCGAATAATAACACCGCCTTTTTCGGGAGCGCAGCTTTCCACAATGGTGCGCAAACGATCGCGCTCCTTCCGGTCCTCGATATTCTTGGACACGCCCAGGTGCTCTGCAAGCGGCATATAAACGAGGAAACGACCTGGCAAGGAAATATCCATTGTGACTTTAACGCCTTTCGTCCCTATGGCCTCTTTAGCCACCTGCAGCATCACAATGTCATTCCGGGCAATCATTTTTTCGATCTGCGACGACGGCTGATGTTGGCCAACTGGGAGCACATCACTGACGTACAGGTAGGCATTTTTCTCGAGCCCCACATTAACAAACGCGCTGGAAATACCAGGCAACACGTTCTCCACGCGACCTTTGTAAATATTGCCGACAATCTTTTCCGACTCCGTTCTTTCGATCAGCAATTCAATGAGATCGTTGTTTTGAAGAACGGCGACGCGTGTTTCCTCCGGCGAGGAATTCACGAGAATCTCCCGTTTCGTCTCTTTCCCCTGCGAGGACACTGGGCGCCCGCGCTGTTCATCGGGATTGAATTGGCGCGGGCGATTCTGTCCGGAAGGATGTCTTCCCACCGTATTGCGACGATCGTTGTCTCGGTGAGGACGTTGGGTATGACGCCGAGAGTCGTCCGTACGCGGCCGTTGCGCCACTTGCCGCATGGCTTCGTCGGCCTGATTCAGGTCGGTGACTTCCAAGGCATCGTGCTCCATTATTATTTCCTCTGACGGCTTTAAATCCACGGGGATTTCTGCCGTCGGTGAGACCAAGATGCCACCCGAGTGCTGCTCCTGCTCCTCGTGGTCCCTTTGGGCTTGTTCGTATTCCTGCGGATCGAGTGGCTCACGGAATTCCTCCGAATCGCCTTGTCTTTGGGATTCCGCAAATTCGCGAATTTCCGCGGCTGCCTCGGGCGTGACCGCGGGGGCCTCCGGGTGAGCGGATGAATCGTGTTCCTTTTGTTTCTCGTCGACTGGGTGAGATGTAGGGTCGAAATTATCCATTAGTAAATGTACCTCCTAAAATTGACGCTTTGTAATAGACCAACGGCCAAAAGAG
>JBBSDO010000147.1:0-7399 GCA_038241515.1 Elusimicrobiota bacterium
ATCATCGACCTTCTCCGCGGACGCCGGGCCCAACTTACCGCCATATTCGCTCCGGAGCACGGCCTCTGGGGCACGGCCCAAGATCAAATCGCCATCAATACACACAAAGAAGCGACATCCCAGCTGCCTGCCTATAGCCTCTATGGGGAGGCGCGCTGCCCTACCGAGTCGCAGCTTGCCAATGTCGATATTTTGCTCTGCGATCTTCAAGACGTCGGAAGCCGCTATTACACATTTGTCTGGACGATGGCCTTGGCTATGCAGGCCTGCGCCAAATACGGCAAAAAGTTCATCGTCTTGGACCGGCCCAACCCGATCGATGGAGTGACGCTGGAAGGGCCGGTACTTGATCCCCGCTTTGCTTCTTTTGTGGGGCTCTATCCGGTTCCCGTGCGTCACGGCTTCACGATCGGCGAAATGGCTCTTTGGATCAATGAAGGTCTAGGGGTAGGGGCCGAACTCGAGATTATTCGCATGCGTGGCTGGAGACGAAGGATGGACTTCGCCGCGACGGGGCTTCCTTGGGTTCCCCCTTCGCCCAACATGCCGACTTTGGATACGGCACTTGTCTATCCCGGAGGTTGTCTCATCGAAGGAACCAATCTCTCCGAGGGTCGCGGGACGACACGGCCTTTCGAATGGGTAGGCGCTCCCTATATCTCTCCGGAGCCGCTTGCACGGCTCCTCAACTCCGAAAAATTGCCCGGCGTTCTTTTTCGGGCCTGCTACTTTGAGCCCACGTTCCATAAGTTTCAAGGCAATCTCTGCGGCGGTGTGCAAATCCATATAGCCGATCGCAAGCGCTTCAAACCGTTCCTGACAGTGCTGGCTTTGATCAAACGTGTTTATGACATGCATAACTCCGCCTTTGCTTGGCGTGAACCCCCCTATGAATACGAAAAGGAAAAGTGGCCTTTCGATATTTTATGCGGCACGGACAAAATTCGAAAAACGATTGAGGCCGGCAAGCCGCTCGCACCGCTCGAAAGGGAATGGAACGATCAGTGCGCCGCATTCAAGAGAGAGCGAAAGGATTTTCTGCTGTATAATTGACGGCGCGACAAATTTCTAGAAGAAATCGCGCGGTTGTCCCGGAGTGGGGCGCCAGAATCCGCGGGGATGACGAACACAAATGACCCTCGAAGACCTTATCGGCCAACGCTTAGTGTTTGGAGTTCCGGGGAAAACGATAACCCCGGACATCATCCAACATTTCAAAGACACCCACTGTGCGGGGCTCATCCTCTACCGCATCAATTTCGAATCGCCGGACCAACTCCGGACGCTCATTTCGGACCTTGAAAATGCCCTCGAGCGGCGCTTGCTCGTGTGTGCTGACCATGAAGGGGGCCGGGTGATCATGTTCCGCGACGGCATTACTGTTTTCCCCTCGAGCCAAGCTTTCGGACAAACAGGAAACACGCACTATGCACGCGGCCAAGGCGAACAAGAAGGCCGTGAACTGAGACGCTTGGGAATTGATGTGAACTTCTCACCGGTTCTGGACGTCCTAACCGAGACCTATAGCCCGAACATTGGAATTCGCTCCTACGGCAAAGATCCGGATCTCGTCGCCAAGATGGGCGCTGCTCGTATCTCAGCCATGCAAGTGGAAGGGGTCTCGGCTTGCGCCAAACACTTTCCCGGTTTGGGGCCGGCTAATTTGGACCCCCATTTAAAGTTGCCCACCATCCAAATCACCTGGGAAGACCTGGAACGTGTCCATCTCACACCCTTTTATCGCGCCATGCGCACCGCCGTTCATTCGATGATGACCTCCCACCCGCTTTATCCGAATTTGGACCCCACCCCAAAGACACCGGCGACCTTCTCGCGAAAAATAGTCTATGAATTCCTCCGCAAAAAGACCGGGTACAAAGGCGTCATCTTTTGCGATGATCTCGAGATGGGCGCGATCACCGAACTCTGCCCCATAGGTGAAGCGGCTGTGCGCACGATAGAAGCGGGACATGACGTTGTTTTGGCCTGCCATGATCTCAAGGCTCAACGCGCCGTGTTCGATGCCTTGCTCGAAGCCTACAAGAGCAACCGTCTGACGACGAAGGATCTGGAAGAAAGCGTCCATCGCATCGACATGCTGCGCGCGAACCGGATTGATCGCTTTGCGCACCTTCCTGCGACTCCCGCGCGCGCTGAGCGTGAACTGAGCGATGCGCGCGCTTTGGTCAAAGAGATTTGCGGTCATTCCGCCACGGTGCTGCGCGATGGACCGTCCCTCGCGACTTCGGGTCGCACTTCAATCATTTTTCCCCGACTTTCCGACCTGGCCGAACGGATCATGATCGAGAAGGAAATGCTCGACGAGAATCGCTTTTGGCAGGAGAGGCTCTCCCCGCTAGGCCTTCAGCCTGAAGTCGTTCGAGTCGGCATCGAGCCTACGGAAGCCGAAATACAGTTCGCGGTCGCCAGCGTCGCCCAGGCGGACCAAACGATCCTATTCGTATTCGACGCCCACATGTATTCCTCAAACAAAGCGTTGCTGGAGCAAGTTCAGAACCAAGCCAAACGGGTTGCCGTCGTTCTCCTGCGAGACGTCTATGACGTCGAGTATGTGAAAGCGGGAGTCCTTTGCGTGACCAATTACGGATTCCGCGTATGCGATTTGGACGCGGTTCTAACGAAGCTTTTCTCCCCCTCCGTTGTTTCTCGTTGATTGTTTTAAATTCTCTTTACGCTTTCTTAGAAAGCCCCCTCTCCCTTCTAGGGAGAGGGTAGGGTGAGGGCATCGTCCCCTCTGGAATTTGCGTTATACGACCCCCTCACCCTCGCCTCTCCCTGCGGTCGGGCTCGACCTCTCCCAAGAAGGGAGAGGTAAATTGTTAGGGTCGCGAGATCGAGAGTGATGCTTGGGAAAAGGTTTCTTAGAGCGAAATCGGGGAGTGGGAAGCGATCAATGATACGGACCGACGTCTTTGCCGTAGGAATCGATGTGGGTGGGACTTGGATCCGTGTCGCTGGACTTGACCGAGAGGGGCGTGAAATATTTTTCGAACGCACTCCCACTGTTATTCGGTCTCTCCTCCCGGGCGCATTAAGAAGACTCATTGGGAACTCGCGTCTTAAACCTCAAAAAGTCGTGGTCGCCTCACGGGGAATCTGGACCGCCAGCGAACGGGACAAGCTCATTCGGGATCTGAGAGGCCTCGCCCCGAATATCCGCGCTATCTCTGACGTGGAAGCCGCCTGGCATGCCGCGTTTGAAAACGCGACTCGGCCCCTCGCAGATCGCCCCTCAGGCGTGCTCGTTGTTGCTGGCACGGGTTCGATTGCCCTTGGGCGTGGCTATTCTCGACCCTTTGTTCGGGCGGGTGGACTGGGTCCCCTCTTAGGAGATGAGGGTTCGGCTTATTGGATGGGTCGCGAGTGGATCAAGTCGCAGGCGAATCCCCTTCGTCCGGGATCAGCGCTTGTTCGCTTAGGGGGCCGTCCTGCACCAGTGGCTCGGATCGCGAACCTTGCGAAGAGTGTCCTGACGGCGGCGTTGCGCGGTCATCGAGAGGCGCGGGGGATCGTCCGCGAGGCGCAGCAGCACTTGGCGAGACTTCTTTGGCAGCCGGCCGCTCAGCTGCGACTGACGAGCCCGATTTTGCTAAGCTGGGCAGGAAGTCTATTCCGGAACGAGGCATTTTTGAAAGGTATGCAGCGAGAAGCCAATCGACTTTTCAAGTCCCACAGCCGTCGCACAAAATGGGTATCTCCCTCCACGGACGCGGCCCGTGCCGCCGCTTGGCTCGCATTTCATGGATAACCCCCCCTCTGTTCTTTCCCCCGAGCCTTCGCTACCCAATTATGTTCGTTCGGGGCTCAAACTGCTTTTTATAGGGATCAACCCCGGCATCTATTCAGCTCAGGTGGGACACTACTATGCTCGGCCCGGGAATTTGTTTTGGTGGGCACTTTCGAATTCGGGGCTGGTTCCGCGGTCCGTTACGCCTGAAGAGGATGCGCGCCTGCTCGACTGGAATATCGGTTTGACGGACGTCGTCAAGCGTCCGACCCATAGCTCTGGCGATCTGCGCCAAGACGAATTCGATAAGGGCGCCAAAGAAATCGCCGCAACCATCGAGCAATTCCAGCCGGAAGTGGCTTGCTTTGTGGGAATTTTGGGAGCGACAGCATTTTTAGGGCGGCAGGTGAGGCCGGGCCCGTTAACAGAACGCATCGGCTCAAGTCGGCTTTACGCTATTCCATCCCCCAGCCGCCGGAACGCCCACTACGGAAGAGAAGCGATCTTGGGCTACTTCAAAGATCTGAACGTGTTTGTGAATGGGCCGCGACCGGCCCTGACGGATGACTTTTGATCTGACTACTCTTTCTCTCTTTGCTCTGAAGTCATAATTTTCTTCTTTACCAAAAAGTATAGTCGCCCCGTATCCCACAAGTGGGTCGCAAATTTCTCCGCCGCGCTTCCGCTCCCTGCAAAGAAATCAACTCGCCCTGGCCCTTGAATAGCTCCCCCTTCATCTTGGCTTAGGACAAATCGCCGGATGGGTCCCATGGCCGTTTTCGGGACGTCAATCCATCCCAACATCCCTTTCGGAAAGATCTTCGGGTCGGTGGCAATAGACCTGCCGGGGGTCAAGGGAACGTCGATGTCTCCGAACGCAAAGGCGGCCGCGGAGCTCGTGTCGAGCCGGAAAAAAATGTAACGCTCGTCCACATTTAGAATTTGCTGGCGTTCTGTCGGGTGTGTGTCCATGTAACTCTTGAACCGGTCATGATTAAAGCCCTGAGCCTTCACTTTGCCCTTGGAAATCAGATAGAGACCGGCCGATCGATAGGGCCGGCCATTGTCGCCATCGTAGCGGATTCGGGTCAGTTGGCCTGCGCCCAAATCGAGCCAGCCGGAACCTTCAATCTGCATAAAAAAGATGTCGAGTGGATCCTTGGCCCAGGCGATTTCAAGTCCCTTCTTATTGAGCGTTCCCTTCGAATCAATATCTGCGCGCGTAAAATAGGGAATCAGAGAGTGGTCCACCTGCCGACCCGCAATCCGCGCTCCTTGATAATTCACGTCAAAGAGACCTAAGTTAACATCGACCAGGTCCTTCGGTCGGCCATACATCGGAAAGCGATAGCTGGAATCCCTTGTGAGGCGCGCAGGCATCGTGGGCTCGTAATAAGACGAAAAAGTGACCGTACCTTTTCGATCGGCCCCGGTCGATTGGTATAACACAAAATTCTCGTGTACGGCGAGCTGAAATGCGGTGGTGCCAGGCGATAACTCTCGGACGAGACTGTCAAAGTAAATCGTCGACTCCGCCAAGTCTCGCGCCGTGTAGGTGTCTCCCGCTAAACGAAAGCGCTGCGACGGCGGCAGGCTCAGATAATACGACGCGGACTGCTCGAGCGCTTGGCGTAGTGAAGGGGTGTCCGAATCATCAAAAAGGGCCGGCCAGGAATCAGTCGATACCCTACCGAGTGAAGAAGAAGCGGGTACGGGCCCCAGAGCGGCTACGACGTTAGCAGGGGAGGAAGGCTTCGGAGATGACACGCAGCCACTAATGAACGCCAAACTTCCTGCCAAGAAAAGTAACTGCCTCAAACGCATAGGAAGTATTTTAACAGAAGGCGCCGCTGAGCTGCGGGAGAGTTAAGGCCGACTTCGTTCAGAGTCGAAACGGCGTTCAAATTCATGACGACGTTCAGATTCACGACATCGTTCAGGTTCAAAACGTCGTTCTGGTTCTGAACGTCGTTTGGAATCTGAACGTTGTTCGGCCTCTGAACGCCGTATTTAGAGAGTGTTTACTGGTACTTTGGAAGGGCGCCGCGCGCGGCAAGAGACAGGTACGAGAAAATCGAGGAGCGCTGCTGAGTGGTGGCATCGGGATTGGGGATCGTCTCTTGATTGATTTCGTTGATCAACTCGACGTCGATTCTGGAGGTATCCGCCTTGGCCAAGGACGCGGCTAAGAGCGCCAAGGCGTCAATGGCGCCGGGGCGGTAATTAAGGCTTTCGCGTTCAAACACTTCTTGAGCCGAAATGCCCACGCGGATGCGGTTGTCGACGGAGGTAATGTAATAATATTTGGTCTGCCAGTTGGCCTTCGATACCCCGGTCAAAGCCTTATTTCGAATGCGCTCCACCGTCTCTTTGCGAATTCGGTCGATATAGTCCTGCGACTCTTTTTCCCGGTCGTGTTTCTTCACGGCCAGTTCAAAGGAGTCCGTCGCTTCGCTGAAGCGGCCGGAGCTATAGAACGACACTCCTTGATTGTAGAAGCCGCCCGAGGGAGCTCCGGAGGCAAATACGGTAGCTGTGAAGGCTGAAAGGCCCAGCGCCAAGGCGATCCACTTAGTCGATTTCATGGTCATTTCCCAGTCTTCAGCCAGAATACGGCGATTTCGCCACGAATCGTTGGCTTCGTATGGTCGTGTTCAATTAAGCCCGGAGAAAGATGCAGTGCCTTTTGAAGAGCTTCGACCAAAGTCGTTTCGCGCTGGAAAGCCAAGTCCTGCTGCTCCTGCGAAATCCGCACATGGATTTTGGTCAAGCCGGTTTCTCTCAACCTTTCACAAATCTTGCTGAGCATCACGACACCTTCGGGAGACAAATCGGCTTTGGCCGATACGTAGAGACGCGATAGAGAAAATTCGACTGTTTCCGATTCGGCTGACCCATAGATCATCGCCGGCAAGATGATGCTGTCGCCGCTAACGATCGTGGCCTTTTCATCCGTTCCCGTCAGGGTGAGCTGAGCGCTGTAAAGTCGGTCCACCACGGCGAACTTCTTTTCAGAATCCTTGCCCTCCCAGATCAATTCGTCGGGCAACGAGTTGGTTCCACGCTGTCTGAAGATCGTCTGACCCTGGGGATTAAAAATTTCAAACATCCAGGAGGTGGTCTGCACGTTTTTGGGAGTCATCATGCGCAAAAAGGGCGGCTCTGGAATGGGTGGAATCCACGGAAAAAAGGGCGAATGGCCTTTGACTTCGGAGCGAGCATTGAATTCTGCGCCTTGCGAAATGGGCAGGGGCTCAAGCAAAATCTTTTGCGAAGGATCCTCAGGAAAGTCTTGTAGCTTCTCCAGGTTCATCGTGACAGGAGCTACAAGCTTTTTCACCAGGAAGCGGCCTTTAAATTGCCCTTTGATTTGCACTTCCATTTCGTCAGGGACGGACTTCGTCGGCGTGTTGCTCGTAGCCGTGGGCAAAGCGTGCAGCGAGGGTAAGGCAAAAGGTAAAAGGCAAAAAGCCAAGATCCCGCTCAACCGCCCTTTCCTCCAGTTTCCCTTTGTAATTTTATCGTTCACTTCAGTTCCTTAAGCCGCATCGACGCCTGCTTGGCAATTTCAGGGTCGGAGGCTGAGCTGGCTATGTCGGTGTACAAAATCTTGAGCTTCGGAGCCGGCTGACCTTCCTGTTCATAGAATTC
>JBBSDO010000148.1:0-7357 GCA_038241515.1 Elusimicrobiota bacterium
AAGGGCGTGCGTTTTGCCAGTCGCGAAGGCGGGCACACGGTCGGTGCCGGAGTGGTGACAGAGGTCGTTGTTTAACAAAATATTAATGGCTTTGAAGGAAACTATTTATGGCTGAACGAATAACAATCATTTTGGCGTGTCAGGACTGCAAGAACAAAAACTACCATTTCTCGCGCGGGAAGAGAAAAGACTATAAGGTAGAAATAAAAAAATTCTGCCGGGCCTGCTCAAAGCACACGGCTCACAAAGAAACGAAATCTTCGTAGGTTTTTGATAACCCAAAGTTGACAGCGGGCTTTTCTTTCAGGTAGGATACCGCTGCCTCTCGAACTGTCGGGGGGCGTTTTTATGTCCAGTATGGGGGAATCGGTTAACTGGTAAACCAAGGGTCTCCAAAACCCTGACTGGGGGTTCGAGTCCCTCTTCCCCCGCCATCTTGGGGCGAGGCTCGCCAAAAGGCGGCCCGCCAGTTTAGGCGAGGCTCGCTAGGGCGACCCGACACATTAAGCGAGGCCAGTTGCAGGCGGCCCGCCACTTTGAAATTCTGAATGCTTGATCAATTTGTCCGATTTTGTCAGGAAGCCTATCAAGAGCTTAAACTCTCGACGTGGTTAACACGCCAGCAAATGATGGGTTCCACCGTAGTTGTCATTGTTTTGACCCTCATCGTAGCGGCTTACGTGGCTGTAATCGACCGGGTTTTACTATTCGTAGCAGGCATTCTCTTTAGGATCGGATAAGCATGGAAAATCCCGTCACCACAGTAGCGGCAGAACGCGGTTGGTATGTGATTCATACCTATTCAGGGCACGAAGACCGGGTGAAAGCCTCCTTAGAAAAAACCATTGAGGGTATCGGTTTAAAGAGCAAGATTCATAAGATTTTGATTCCCACCGAAGAAGTCATGGAGATCAAACGCAATAAAAAGCAGGTGAAGAAGCGCAAATTTTTTCCGGGTTACGTCATGGTTGACATGGTCGTGGATAACGAAACCTATTGGACGATCCGCAACTGCCCTGGTGTGACGGGTTTTTTGGGCGGAACCAAACCCATTGCATTGCCTGAGGGCGAGATTAAGAATCTCTTGGATCTAGCCACCGCACAACCCCAGCAGAAACCGCGACCTGCGGTGACATTTAATAAGGAAGAAAGCGTTCGAATCATCGACGGTCCTTTCCGGCATTTCATAGGGGTGGTTGAAGAAGTGAACGAAGAGCGCGGGAAACTGAAAGTCATGGTATCGATTTTCGGCCGTCCCACTCCCGTCGAACTTGACTTCTTACAAGTAGAGAAACTATGAGGATTTTACGATCGGTCCGTTCTAATATACGACTGGAAAGCTCGGCGAAAATCGTCAATTGTAAATCGTCAATGCCGTAAGAGGATTTCCTATGCCCCCTAAAAAAGTTAAAACTCAGATTAAACTGCAGATCCCCGCTGGTGCAGCGAACCCCGCTCCCCCCGTGGGTCCGGCGCTCGGCCAGCACGGTGTTAACATTATGGACTTTTGCAA
The DNA here is from genome assembly GCA_038241515.1 of Elusimicrobiota bacterium. Lineage (GTDB taxonomy): Bacteria > Elusimicrobiota > Elusimicrobia > 2-01-FULL-59-12 > 2-01-FULL-59-12 > JBBSDO01. The sequence goes on from JBBSDO010000148.1 coordinate 1,514, forward strand.
ACAGTTTAATGAACGCACAAAGACCAATGAACCGGGTATGGTCATTCCGGCAGTTATTACAATTTTTGAAGACCGTTCCTTCACTTTCATCACTAAGATGCCACCTGTATCAGCTCTCTTAAAGAAAGCGGCGGGGTTGGCAAAAGGTTCGGGTGTTCCAAACCGAAATAAGGTGGCGAAGATCACCCGCGAACAAGCGGAAGATGTGGCTAAACAAAAGATGCCCGATTTGAATGCGATGAGTTTGGATGCAGCTGTTCGAATGGTTCGAGGAACGGCGCGCAGCATGGGAATTGACGTCGCGGAGTAGGGAAGCCGAGGAAATTATGGGAAAACGACTTGCCGCACTAGAGAAGACGATGGACCGGACGAAAAGCTACCCAGTGGCTGAAGCCGCTGCCCTCGTCAAAAAAGGCGCCACTGCCAAATTTGATGAAACTGTTGAGATTCACGTAAAGCTTGGAGTCGATCCCAAACAGTCGGACCAGAACGTTCGAGGCACAGTGGTTTTGCCGCATGGCATCGGCAAGAGCAAGCGCGTGGTCGTGGTGGCCAAAGGCGATAAGATCAAAGAGGCGCTTGCCGCCGGAGCTGATGAAGCCGGAGACGCTGATATTATCGAAAAGATTTCGAAAGGTTGGCTTGATTTTGACGTCTTAGTCGCGACTCCTGACGCCATGAAAGACCTCACCAAGCTCGGAAAAATTTTAGGACCCAAGGGATTGATGCCTAATCCAAAGGCCGGCACCGTGACCTTTGAAGTGAGTCGAACCGTCAAGGAACTCAAAGCCGGCCGCATCGAATTTAAACTGGATCCCGCGGGCATCATCCACACCTCTGTCGGCAAAGCAAGCTTTACCCCAGAGAAAATTGCGGATAACACCAACGCCGTGATGCATGCGCTGATCGTCGCCAAACCTGCAGCCGCAAAGGGCCATTACCTGCAAAGCGTCACTCTCGCCTCCACGATGGGTCCTGGAATCAAGCTAGACACCTCCCAGAAATTCGAATAGTCGTACGACGGCGCCTTCTTCATTGGCGTTCCCCACTCTAGTCCTGTGGACCATCTCCCAGAGGGGGGCCACCTTGTTATTTCGTCGCCCATGATATTATTTCCTATGCCATCCAACTATCGCCTGATTGTTCGGCTTTCCCTCTTTATCGTTTTCGCCGCTAATCCCTCACTCCTTCAGGCGGCAGAAGTCCCTCAGGAGGCCCTTTCGCTGGACCAATGCCTCTCTCTCGCCTACCAGAATAGCCCGGATCTGAGAGCGAGTCGTGCCGAAATGCATGTGAAAGAAGGAGAGGTCGTGGCGGCTAGGGGACAATTTTTACCATCCCTTAATTTTGCGAGTTCGTATCAGCGCCAAAGCAATCCGCCGGTTCCCTTTGTACTCGGGAATGTGCGTCCTTCGTTTGCTTTGACTGAGGTCTGGGCGCACGACCTTACGGCTCGGCAGACGCTTTTTGCATGGGGAAGCCTTATTCAGCAGCATCGCAGCGCCGAATCGGCGCGTCTTGCTTCGTTCGAGACCTTGCGGTCGACTAAGCAACGCTTGAAGGCGCAGGTGAAAAAGGCGTTTTATGACCTGCTTTTGGCTCAGGAGAAAGTGCGAATTTCCACCGAAGCGACCAACGTGGCTGAAGGGCACTTCAAGACAACCACCGCCCGTTTTCACGAGGCGCAAAGTTCCTCGTTCGAGGCCGCGCAATCCAAAGTCTATTGGACGAACCGCAAGACCGATTTAATGAGAAGCGAAAATGACCTGCATGTAGCCAATGCCGCTCTGAAGAAGCTCATTGGTGCCAAGGATCCCTCGCCCATTCAGATAAAAGGGGACCTGACCTACCAAGCCGTCCCTCTAGAACCCGAAGTGCTCGATCCGATCATGCTGGAGAACCGACCGGAACTTCGCTCTTTCTCATTCCAGGAGCGACAAAAAGAGAGTCTCCTGCTGATAGCGAGAGCGTCCCATCGGCCCAATCTCACCGCCTCCTACACGCGCACCTGGCAAAGCCCCACTCTGAATAACTCTTTCGCCAACTATAATGACTGGAATGCCTTGGGGCAGCTCACGATTCCTATTTTCGATGGATTTTCCTCCTGGGGTCGAGTGGCGTCTGCGCAAGCAGCCCTTGAAGAAACCCGCGCCAATCGCCAAGGCGAACTGGAAAATTCCCGGCTGGAACTTCAAGAGACGATTTTAAGAGCCTCCGACGCGAAAGAGCGCATACAGTCGCAAAAAGAAAACGTCGACACCGCGCGAGACAATCTGCGGATCGCTGAGAAGCGTAACACCTTGGGGACCCTTTCTCTGCTTGAACTGAAAGACGCGCAACTCTCTCTCACTGAAGCGGAGGCCAACTACCTCCAGGCGCTCTACGATTATGCGATCGCGCTCGTCGATGTTGACCGAATAGTGGGAAAGGACTGATGCGAATGAATTTCAAAAGGCAAATGGCAAACTGCAAACGGCAAATTGTTTGTACAGCGTTCCATTTACGCGTCTTCCCTAGTTTGAAATTTGCCGTTTGCCTTGTGTCGTTTGCTTTTCTGTTAACGAGCTGTCACCCCCAGCCCGACAATCTCATACGCGCTTCCGGCACTCTTGAAATGACCGAAATCTACCTTTCGCCTAACGTCGCAGGAAAGGTCACTACGCTTGAGGTCCGCGAAGGCGATTCGGTTAAAACCAACCAGCAAGTGGCGACCCTCGAACGCTTTGACCAAACGCGCCGCGAATACGAAAGGGCTAAGCGGCTTGTTCCCGAGGGCGGCGCGACTCGCGAACAGGAAGAAAAGGCAGAACTCGCTTGGCGCGATCAGCAGCTATCTTCACCTATCAACGGGATTATTTTGAATCGCATTAGTGAGCCCGGGGAAGTGGTGTCTCCCGGGGTGCCCGTCGTGGTGATCGGTGACCCACAAAACGTATATTTGAAGGTCTATCTATCTGAACGCGAAATCGGCCGCATTGTGGTAGGCCAATCTGCCGAGATCTCCGTCGACGCTTTTCCGTCTCGAAAGTTTCCTGGTAAAGTCACTTTCGTTTCACCCAAAGCGGAATTCACTCCAAAGAATGTTCAGACGAAGGAAGAACGGGTAACCCAAATGTTCGCCATCAAAGTCGCCCTCTCCGACGCTAGCGGCGCCCTCAAACCGGGAATGCCTGCGGATTGCGAAATCCACCTCAATTAGTGCTCCAGTTCTTCAGTGCTCCCGTGCTCCTGTTTCATGAAAGGAGTAAAACCGGGGCAGGGGCGAGCCGGCGTATTGGAGCGCAGCCCCTATGACTGACTCCGCCATCGCCGTCCAAAACCTCACGCGTCGTTTCGGCGACGTCCTTGCCGTCGACCATATAACGTTTCGCGTGGAATATGGGGAAATATTCGGATTCTTGGGTCCCAACGGATCAGGAAAGAGTACCACCATGCGGCTTTTGTGTGGACTCCTGCGTCCGTCAGAGGGGACAGCCCTTGTCGGCGGGTACGACGTCGTTAAAGATCCGGAAAAAGTGAAAACGGTGATTGGCTACATGTCCCAGCGCTTTAGCCTTTACGAGGATTTAACGTCGGATGAGAATATGGAGTTTTACGCCGGCATTTATCAAATCCCTTACGCCCAAATTGAGGTGCGCTTGGAAAAGGTCCGCGAACTCACAGGTCTTGGGCCGTACCGAAATCGCTTGGCGGCCCACCTGTCGGGAGGTTGGAAACAGAGGCTGGCTCTGGCCTGTGCGTTGGTGCATTCTCCTAAGATTCTTTTTCTCGACGAACCGACGGCCGGGATCGATCCCGTGACCCGCCGTGATCTTTGGGGCGTGCTTTACGAACTGGCGGAATCCGGGATCGCTCTCTTCGTGACGACCCATTACATGGAAGAAGCGGAGCGTTGCGCGCAACTTGCGTTTATCTCACGAGGGCGGATCATCGCGAAAGGTTCGCCCGACGCCCTAAAGGGGGCGTCAGGGCAGGAGCTTCTCGAAGTCGAGTGCCGTCCGCTCATGAAAGCCATGGGAATTCTGCGCACAGATCCTCGAATCCGGACGGTATCCACCTACGGGACCTCCTTGCGCATCAGTGTTGGGCCTGCGATAAATGCGCGCCAAGTGGTGAATGAAGTGCTTCCTCCAATGGGGATCCAGATCCAAGGAATGAAATCTGTCTCTGCTGGGCTTGAGGATTTATTCTCCATGCTGACTCAGGAGGACGCTCGTGAGAAGAATTAGGGCGGTTATGCGCAAAGAGCTGCGGCACATTTTGAGAGATCGCCGCACGCTTGCCTTTCTCTTGTTCATTCCGGCATTCGAATTAGCCCTCTATGGCTATGCCATCAAGGTCGATATTAAGCACATCCAAACAGCCGTATTGAATGAGGACGGCCACCGTTTAAGTCGCGAACTCATTGACGCTTTTCGTCAATCGACTTATTTCGATATCGTTCAAATCCTTGATCGAGCCCAAGACATGCAGCGGGTACTCGACCGCGGAGAAGTGAAAGCTTGCCTGCGAATCCCCGCTGATTTCACGAAGCGCGTGCTGCGCCACGAGGAGGCAAAAGTTCAAATGCTTGTGGACGGGACCGATCCGAACCCTGCACAAGCGGCCTTATCCAATAGCGCAGTGATCGCCACCGCGTTCGAACAGCGTTTCAATCATCAAAAGTTTTCGGTCCAGCGCTTAGATTTCAGACCTCGCCTGTGGTACAACCCGGACCTGCGCAGTTCTTGGTTCATGGTTCCCGGGCTCCTCGGGCTGATTCTCATGATGTTGATTCCTAGCATCACGGCTAACGCCATCGTCCGCGAAAAGGAAAGGGGCAACCTCGAGCAGTTGCTGGTAACGCCCATAAAACCCTACGAGTTTATTATCGGCAAGATTGTTCCGTATATCGGCATCGGAATGGTGATTGTCATCTCTGTAATCTTTGCCGGATGGGTTCTTTTCGGAGTCCCTGTTCGCGGAAATATTTTCACCTTAATGGGCTTGTCGCTTGTGTTTCTGATCGGCTGTTTGAGCATGGGAATGCTTTTGTCTACCTTAGCGGAAAACCAGAACCAGGCGAACCAATCGATTATGTTTGTCGCGGTTCCGTCCATTCTTTTGTCGGGATTCATCTTTCCTCGCGAAGCCATGCCTCTTATTGCTCGAGGCATTGGGTACTTTATTCCGCTGACGTATTTTCTGAAGATCTTGCGTGGTGTACTTTTAAAGGGCGTTGGTTTCGTGGATTTGTGGCCGCAAATTTGGCCGCTCGTGCTTTTTGGGCTCGCCATGGTCGGCCTCAGTATCCGCAAATTTCGAAAGAACCTCGGCTAACCCCTCTCTCCCAGCTCACAGAAACGCCGAAAAGGCGTCAAATGGAGAATGGGTCTTTCGGTTAACTTATGTAAAGATTCCCCTTCCATTCAGGCACAACCTGCTTAAACTCATGGCGCCTTTCTTTGTGCTCTTATACGGCTCAGAATGGCATAAATACCATGAACTATCGTCGGAGCATCGTTGTTGTCACCACTCTGGTCTTGGGATCTGCGATAGGTCGTGCTGCGAGTCACGACCATAAGGCCTTTCCGCGGCGTCCAGGTGTCATTTTATTTAAGCTGAAAGCGGGTGCGTCTGTCGAAGACGTGATCGCCACGCCTGTCGTCGCCAGGATGGGGCACATTTCCCGATCGGTAGCGGCTCGGTCCGGAACTTCACGGGTGGCGATCCAGGTGTCAGTCAGCGGGCGCGACGAAGAGGATCTCGCTCGCGACCTTGAACGCAGCGGTAAAGTGGAGTATGCAGAACCCGATTACCTCCTGCCAGCTGCCGCGGCGCCGAACGACCCCGATTTCTCTCTTC
>JBBSDO010000149.1:0-7300 GCA_038241515.1 Elusimicrobiota bacterium
AGGCATGTTCCGTCGCGACACGCCCTCGAGACGTCCGAGCGATAAAGCCGCTTTGAATTAAGTAAGGTTCATAGACGTCCGTAATGGTGTCGATATCTTCTGAAAGAGCAACCGCCAGCGTGTCGACGCCGACCGGCCCGCCGCTAAACTTTTCGATCAAAGTAGTCAGCAGCCGACGATCCATCGTGTCGAGTCCTCGGTTGTCGACGTCGAGAGCCAATAGGCCTTGAGCGGCGACTTGCGGCGTCAGTTTTCGCGTGGGACTCATCTCGGCAAAGTCCCTAAGCCGTCTTAGCAGCCGATTGGCAATGCGCGGCGTTCCGCGGCTGCGTCGTGCGATTTCTTTGAGGCCGTCCATGTCGCCCAAAACTTTGAGAATGTGACTTGAGCGACGCAGAATTCGAATGAGTTCGTCTTCTGTATAAAATTCGAGATGTGCCGTGATCCCGAAGCGGTCACGCAGAGGACTCGTCAACAGGCCCGCCCGCGTTGTGGCTCCTACTAGTGTGAAATGGGGAACGGGGAGATTTATCGTTTTGGCGCTGGGTCCTTCACCAATGATGATATCGAGTTTAAAATCTTCCATCACGGAATAGAGGGTCTCCTCCACGACATGATTCAAGCGATGAATCTCGTCGATAAAGAAAACGTCTCCCTCGGCGAGACTTGTCAAGATAGCGGCCAGATCCCCTTTGCGCTCAAGCACGGGTCCGGAGGTCACCCGAAGTCCAACGCCCAACTCGTGAGCCATGATGCCAGCCAACGTCGTTTTTCCCAAACCCGGCGGCGAATAGAAGAGCGCGTGATCCAAGGGCTCTTTGCGTTGACGGGCCGCTTCAATAAAAACTCTCAGGTTTTTTTTGAGACGCTCTTGACCCACAAATTCATCTAAGGTTTGCGGACGGAGGCTTTGCTCGATCGGTTCTTCCTCTGGAGCGGCTTCAGTCGCGATTGCTGGGAGTTCCTTCATGAAAGTTGTTTAAGCGCCTCGCGCAGCAGATCCGATGTTGAAACTTCTTTCTTCTTCTCCGAAGGGAGCCGGTCAATCGCTTCCCGCGCCTCCCCTTCCCGGTAACCCAAGTTGACAAGAGCCGCAATCGCCTCCCCGACCCCTGATGAAGTTAGGCTCGGGGTCCATTTTTCACGGCCAGCCATTCGCAGACCCGCGATCCGGTCCTTGAGCGCCACGATCATTTTATCTGCGGTTTTTTTCGTGAAGCCGAATAGACTGATCAACGCTCGCGCGTCGCCCTCCATGACGGCTCTCCGAAAATCAGGCGCCGATTTCGAAATCTTGTCGAGATAATCCAAAGATTTTTTTGCCCCCGTTCCGGGTATCTCCTTTAACAGAAGATAAATTTCCTTTTCCTCGAGCGAGAGGAATCCATACAAGGTCACGCCTCCCCCGTACATACCCATCGACTCACTGACATAGAGCTGGATCTCCTGCCCTGTCGAAGGGAGCCGGTCGTACGCTCCTAAAGTGACGGAAATCTCATACCCAATTCCTTGGACATCGACAAGGGCTTGTCCTGGAGTCTTACTGAGGAGCGTACCGCGCAGGGAACCGATCATTTAGAGACCCGCCCGGGCTGCCATCTCGGATTCAAATAAGGCCCGCGATTTACGGCTCGTTGAAACCTTGAGGAGGTGGTTGGTTTGAACGTGGCATAGCGCGATAGCGAGGGCGTCGGCGGCGTCGTCGGGCCGTGGCAACTCCTTCATTCGAAAATGTCTTTGAAGCATCGACTGCATTTGAATCTTGTTGGCCGAGCCGAAACCGGTCATGGCCATTTTTACCGCGCGCGGATTATATTCGACAATCGTAAGGCCCATTTCGGCGGCGGTCAGGAGAATGACTCCGCGGGCTTGTGCGGTTGAGGCGATACTTACGGCAAACTTTGCGAAGTAGAGCTCTTCGATCGCCATGAGTGAGGGCTTGTGACTTTCGATGATCGCGGACAACTCGCGTCGGATGCGGATGAGTCGGTCAGACAAGGTCGTGCCTGCAGCAGAAAATATAGCGCCGTAGGCGCGCAAGGATAGGTGTCCCGGGGCTTTTTCGATCACGCCCCATCCGGTGGTAGCTAGGCCCGGGTCGATTCCTAGCACAACTTCCTTTTTCGCAGCAGAACGCATAAACGGAGAGGAAACCCTCACTCTCTCCTCCCGCAACGTCGCGGGACTTGGATCGCTATCGGAAGATTTATGAGCCCCGTGGTCTCCCGGGACGGGAGAGGGTATTGCGTTTAACATATCCTTACGAAGCGTTTTCAATAATTTCTTTCGGAATATCAAAGTTGGCGTAAACATTCTTTACGTCGTCGTGATCTTCCAGCTCATTCATGAGGGACACGACCGAGTTCGCGGCTGAGCCGGCGAGTTTCACATAGGTCTTTGGCAGAAGGGTGACCTGCGCCGAGGCGAAGGGTACGGCCGCAGCCTCTAGGGCCTTTTTCACCTTTTCAAAATCGGCGGGCGCTGTCGTCACTTCAAAGAAATCGGGATCGTCTGAATTAATGTCTTCCGCGCCAGCGTCCAAAGCTACATTCATCAGTTGATCTTCCGTACTCTTTGATTTCTCAATCGAAAAAATCCCTTTAGAGGAAAACATCCAGCCGACGGATCCCGTTTCACCGAGATTACCGCCATGCGATGAAAATATCCTACGCACTTCACCGGCCGTCCTATTTTTATTGTCGGTCGTCACCTCCACGATGACGGCGACCCCACTGGATCCGTATCCCTCATAAACCAATTCTTCGTAGTTAACGCCCGGCAGTTCACCCGTGCCGCGCTGAATCGCCTTCTTGACGTTTTCGGCAGGCATGTTCGCGTCGCGGGCGTCATCCATCGCTTTACGCAGACGCGCATTGGAGTCCGGATGCCCGCCCCCGATTTTCGCCGCGATCATGATTTCGCGAGTCACCTTGGTGAAAACCTTTCCCTTTTTCGCGTCGAGCAGGCCCTTTTTATGCTTAATACCGGCCCATCGTGAATGACCTGACATGGTATCTCCTAAAAAGCGTTTTTTATTCTCGAATCATTTTAACAGAAAACGGGGAAAAGTAGCTTTCCGGGGATGAGAAACTTTGGGCTCCCTCCGCTTAATTTGGGCGTTAAACTCAGGGAGATTGACCCACTCATTCTGTCAGCAGTCTAGTCGATTGCGGCGCCCGCAGCAGACTTGTGATTCTGTTTGAAAACTCGCTCCGTTTCTGCTCACCCTCCTAACTCGGATTGGGCGATCTGGGGCCCGAAATTCTCCTTGCGCGGGTGCTTGATCCGGGCTAACAACTAGAACGATGCGGCTCGCCCGACAAACGTTATTGACGTTTTTGACTTTAACTCTCCGAGCGCAGGGAAGTGCCCTCGCACGACCTGGCCCGCAACTGGGAATCCCAGCATCCATCGCACAAACCGTGGATAGTTGGATTCCCGAAAAGCGAGCGTTTCCGGAGTACGTTTTAATTCAGGATATTCACCGCCATCCCGAAGTTCAAGCCAATATTGCCGCTATTCTTTTAGCCGCATATCACCGTTGGGGAATTCGTGAAGTATTTGTGGAAGGGCTGTATGCCCACGAGGTAGCGGAACGCCCGACTGGAACCGAAACGTCTCTACGCGAAGCGATGAGAGCAGGACAACTCAGCGGCGCCGAAGCCGCAAACGCCTTGTCGGGTAATGATCTGAACCTCTGCGGCCTAGAGGATCCTCGGCTCTATCGAGAGAATATGCAGGCCTTTGATCAGGTCCGCAACCAAACGGCGGGGGCTTTGCGAGAATTGAAGACACTCCAAATGATGCAGCGCGCTTTTGATGTAAGCGGGACTCGTGATTCACTTGATCATCTCGACGAAATGGAATTGATGGTGCGACTCCGAATTAAGCCCAGCGAGTGGTCGGCTTTTTTAAAAACTCCGTGGACTATTCCGACTTCCCCGGCCCTAGCCTCAGCCCTTAAAGAGGCTGAACACTTTTACCAGGTGGTTGATCAAAGGAGTCAAATCTTTGTCGAAACGACCGAGGAAACCCCGTTAAAGGGTCCTCGCGTTTTAATCATCGGTGGATTCCACACCGCACGCGTGGCCGAGCTTTTGCGGTCCCGAGGCCGGTCCTACGTTGTTCTTTCTCCACGCGTGACTGAATCCGGCTACGACAATTTGTACGAATCCCGAATGCAAGAATCGATCAGCGCGCTCAAGATCAGATAGGACTCCTTTACCTTCCAAAACGGACCCTAGGGTTTATTGACCCGCGCCTTCGCGGCGGCGTTATTCGGATCGATCTGGAGCAGATGGCGGAAAGCGGCTACGGCCTGATCGCTTTGGCCAAGTCGGTCGCAGGTCACTCCTAGATTTTGCCACGCAGGGGCCGCATCGGCTCGGAGACGTGTCGCCTCGCCATATTCTTTCTGCGCTTCACTTAGCCTGTTCATCGAAAAGTAAATATTCCCTAAGTAAAAATGAGCCGTAAAGCTGCGTGGAAACCCCTGCGCAAGCGGAATCGTTTTTTGCAACGCGGCATCCCACTGGCGAACGCTCATTAACCGGTTGATTTCCCCATAGCTTTCATCGAGGCTTAAAGCGACATCCCGCTCATGACCCGCCGTATGGGACGCGATCGATTTGAGATTCTTACGAGCCAAGTCGAATTCGGGATCGATCTCAATGGCTTTCCGGTATGCTTGATAAGCTTGCTCCCATTGCTCTCTCTTCGTGTATAAGTAGCCCAAATTGTTCCACATGTCCTTATCGTTGGGAAAGGCCATCACACCTTGTCGGTACAGAGCTTCTGCGGCATCGCCATAGCTCTTCAAATCTTTGATATAGAGGGTCGCCAGAGCGTTGTACGCGTCATGGGAGATCGGGTTGATCGCTAAAGCCGTTCTGTAACTCGCAATCGCCCGCTCATCTTGGTTTTGCTGCATGAACATCGTGGCCCTATTAAAATAAATTTCGTCATAACCGGCATTCGCATCCAGCGCCCTCTGATACATCGCCAAGGCATCATCACGGAAGCCCATTCGAGCTTCGACGTTGGCGAGCTCGTAGTTATTGTTCACTTCCATGTGATGCCAAGCGTAAGCCTTTTGTAAATCTTTTTGAGCCAGCGCCAAATTGGCGCCCCCTTTCGATAACTTAAATCCCTCGAAAAAGGCTACCTCGCCCGCCCACATGAAGCCAGCGCGGACGGCAAAACCAATAAAAATGAGCGACGCCAGGACAAGCACAGCCCTCGCTGACGCACTTGTGGCCTCCAAGCGACGAACTTTACGCGCCTCGGGGACTAACACAAAGGCGCTCCCCACCCACCACCAAAACAGAAACGCCGGTACGGCAAAGTGAACAGACACGTTTAGCAAATTGTCGAAAAGCATTCCCCCCACACCCGCCGCAATTCCCCAAAGAATCGCGCGCGTTCCACCGAAGAGTCGTTTTGAATACGATGAGACCAGCTTAAAAAATACGATCCAAAGCAAGACCACGAGTCCGAGCCCCAAACTGCCTATTTGGGACCAATATTCCAATACCTCGTTGTGACAGTTATTCGCGTGCGTGCGAAACCCCTGGAACGCTGTCGTGAGCAAATAGCGCCCTTGGTAAAATGGAAAAAACAATTCGAAAGTGCCCCACCCTTTGCCCATGAGCGGATGGTCTTCGACCATCGTCCAAGCGGAAATCCAGATCAAAAACCGCTGTGATACGGGCCCGTAATGTCCCGCGGTAGCGCTTCGGACCTCTCCAAGTCGATCGAGAACAGTGGCGCTGTATGTGCCCCCCGAACTTTTAGGCCAGAAGAAGGCCAGGATCACAAGGACGGATAGAAGCCCCACACCATACTTCTTCAGACGCGGGCGGAATTCTGGCATCGAATAGCATCCGGCACCTAACACCAACAAAGCGAGTACAAGACCTAACCAAGAGGACCGCGTGAGGGTGGCCGTCAAAGCGGCTGTACAAGCAAAAATAGAGGCGAACAGAATTACGCGCGGAACTCCCGTCGCTCTAAATAGGAAATCGGCCACCAAGACGGGAATGACCAAAACCAGAAATGACGACATGAAGTTGGGATTTCCAAATGTAGACACCGGGCGGCTTCCGTAGGGGTTCAAGTTGTGCGGCCAAACCCATTCGTAGCCGAAATACTGGGCGATTCCGTAAATGGAGGCAACAACGCTGACAGCGTAGGTGAGCCAGAGGAGCTTTTTGAGAAGCGCCTCATCTTGGCTGCGCAACGCCGTCTGATACACGATATAGGTGTTCAAAATCAAAAATATAGCTCCGCGGCTACCTTCGCTGTAGAGCGATTTCCACAAATGCGGATGTTGGAGGAGAGAAATCCCCCAAGAAAGGACTGAAATAGCGAACACGGCGAGAAGCGGGACATCGAGTGCGGAGATCACAAAAAACCATTGCTTCTTCCGAAAAGCGTCCACTAAAAAAAGAACCGCACAGAGGGCCATAAAAATATTCAAAAGAGCGATCTGCGTGTAGTAAGGATTGCGCGTGAGATCCGTAAAAAATAGGAGCGGGCAGACGGCGAAAGTAAAATAGAGAAGACTACGAAGACCCGGTGGAATCGGGGGTAGGGTCGACTCCGCTGCAGCAGGAGAAGCAGGCAAGGAATTGGGGGATGGCAAGAGTCTACCCTCTACTATGTATGGGGAGCGACAATCGTGTGGAAGACCTTTTGTAGATCGGGATCCTGCGGGCTGATCAAACGGATTCGATTCCAGAGATCCATCGTTTCCTGTTGGCGCCCCAAATGTGAGTAGAGTGATGCCAGGTTCTTCATTACGCGTGTATTGTTTTTGTCCAACCAAAGACTCATTTTGTAAGCCTTCGCCGCGGGAAGAAATTGCCCCGCTACGTAGCGCTCGTTGCCCAAATTTTCAAACATTTCTTTATCCCAGTGCCGATGCGTCCGATCCCATCGCTCATGCAGGACATCATTCTCGGGTATGCCACAAATAAGCGCGTGGAGCGATTCATTGTAGGCCGCTTCCGCTGTTCCATAATGGGCTAAAGCTTGGTCGGGCCGCCCCTCAACTTTTGCGAGGTCCCCCAGCTGCATTTCAACCCATCCGAGACGCGAATAATTGGGTTCAAATACGGGATCAATTCCGTGATACTTGTGGAAGTACTTGAGGGCCCGCCCCCAATCTTCTTTTGTTTCAGCCAACTTAGCGGCAGCCTCGGTGACTCGGCCCTGAGCGCGAAGCTGATCGAAAAGCTGGCGATCAAACTGTCCCTTCTTGAGGAATACCAGCCCGGCCTGATGATGGGTTTGCACATAA
>JBBSDO010000150.1:0-7277 GCA_038241515.1 Elusimicrobiota bacterium
AAGAGATCCGGAGAGACGTGCGGGCGCGACTGTCCCGTCCTAAGGCGAGTCGATAAATCTGAAGATAAAATTCGGCGGAGGCACCCCACGAAAAATCGGCGGTCATCGCGCGATGCTGCAGACGATCCCACATGCTTTTGTCCGTAAACCAATGCAGTGCGTCTTGAATGGCCCCTTGAAAAGCAGGCGCGCTATCCGCTTGAAAGAGAAACCCTGTTCCCACGTCGCGACCTGCGACCTGCGTAACTGTGTCGTGCAGCCCGCCTGTATCGGCGACGACCGGTATGGCTCCGTAGCGCATCGCAATGAGTTGGCCAAGACCGCAGGGTTCAAATCGCGACGGCATCAGAAACATATCGCATCCGCCGTATATATGGTGGGCGAGCGGATCGTTGAAATCTGAACGAACCCGAAAGGAGTCCGGATAGAGACTTTCAAAACTCTCGAGTTGGGCTTGTAGAAACGGATCCCCCTGTCCCAGCACCACCACTTGCGCATGTCGCTTTATAAGAGCTGGCAGTATGTCAATTAGCAGGTCTACTCCCTTTTGAGGATCGAGGCGAGCGACCATGGCGAGAAGCGGGGCTTCTGAATCCAAGGGGAGGCGTAAACTCTTTTGCAGGTAAGCCTTACAATCTCGTCGCCCGCGCTTATCATCTGCGTCAAAAGGCTTTGGCAAGAAAGGATCTTTGGCGGGGTTCCATTCCTCTGTATCCAACCCGTTCAGAATTCCGACCAACTGTCGACTCCGCTGACGCAACACCCCTTCGAGTCCGCGACCAAACTCACCGGTGCCCTGGATCTGGGTTGCGTAGGTGGGACTCACTGTCGTCAGCATATCTGCATAAACGAGAGCTGCTTTTAGAAAGTTAATCTGATCGTAAAACTCAAGTTTGGCGGGCGTGAATTCTTCGAGGGGGAGCCCCGTTTGAACAAACGCGCTTTTCGGAAAAATTCCCTGATATGCCATATTATGAATCGTCATAACGGAAGCGGTTCTTTGAAAATACGAATCGTAACGATACGTGGTTTTGAGATAGGCGGGAATAAGACCCGTCTGCCAATCATGACAGTGAATGATATCCGGCCGAAACTCCATGGCCTTGCACGCTTCAAGGACTCCCCGGCAGAAAAAAGCAAACCGTTCGGCATTGTCGGGATAGTCTCCGGCAGGTGTCCGATACAATCCCGAACGGCCAAAATATCCATCGTGATGCAGGAAGTAGACGCGGATCCCTTTTTCGCTCTTGGCCACGCGAACTTCGCCTGACTCCGACCGAGAACCAATGGGTATCTTGAGGACCTCTCCAGTCTCTTTGAGGCCGAATTCTTGTCCTCGGATTGTTCTGTATTTAGGAAGAATGATTCGGACATCATGTCGGCGCTTGCGCAACTCTTTCGGCAGCGCGCCAATGACATCAGCGAGGCCGCCGGTCTTGCAAAAAGGGACGCACTCGGAGGCTGCAAAGAGAATTTTCATGGACGAAAGGTGGCTAGTCCGCTTCCCTCAAAAACTTCGCCGCCTCCTCCGGAGGAGTGGGATTGATGTAGAAACCGGAACCCCACTCGAAACCGGCGACCTTGGTCAATTTCGGCATAATTTCCAGATGCCAGTGATAGTGAGCCAGCTTTGACTCTCGAAGCGGAGAGTTCAGAATGATGAAATTATAGGGCGGATTGTCGAGGACGTCTTTCATCCGACGCAGCACCATTTGCAGCAACCGGGTCAAATTCACGACCTCGTGTTTTTGGACATCTTCAAAGTCGGAGTCGTGGACCTTCGGTAAAATCCACGTTTCGAATGGAAAGCGCGCTGCGAAGGGGACAAAGGCGATAAAATCATCGTTTTCCGCAACAATCCGTTGACCCGTCGAGGTCTCCTGTTTGATCATGTCGCAAAATACGCAACGCTCCTTGTATTCGAAATAGTTTTTCGCGCCGTTGACGAGTTCTCGTACGTTGCGCGGAACCACTGGGGTGGCGATCAATTGGGAATGCGGATGACTCAGCGAGGCACCCGCTGCGGCTCCTTTATTTTTGAAGACGAGAATGTATTCAAAGCGCGGATCTTTCTTGAGATCCATAATGCGATCACGATAGGCCCACACGACATCTTCAGCCCTCTTATCCTGAAGGTCTGGAAAATCGACCGTGTGATCAGCGGTCTCAATCACCACCTCATGAGCCCCCACCCCGTTCATCTTGTCATACATCCCTTCTCCCTGACGGTTAAGTCCCCCTTCGATTTGAAGCGCGGGGAATTTATTCGGCACGACCCGAACCCACCAACCGGGCGCGTTTTTTTGACGCGAGGGATCGTGATAGGCCAAGATTTCGGGAGGTGTCTTCTCTTCGTTTCCGGGGCAAAAGGGACAAAATTTTCCGACCCCTGTTTCAATCTCCTTTCCAAAATCGGAAGGCCGTTTCCCTCGATCGGTCGAAATGATAACCCACCGGCCGATCACTGGATCGCGTCTTAACTCTGTCATAAAAAAAGCTCCTCTTTTCTACTCGACATTCAGGCTTAATTTTGTACTTCAGGGGTCACGGACGCAGGCTCTTCGAGTGGGACGGAATGGTCATGACCATTAGTGGTTTGCGGTTCGGAGGGCGCCATTGTCTGCTCAGGAGCGCCGGCCTCCAGCACCGGCTCAATCTCCGTGGTCACGGGCGGAATTAATGATTCAACGGACGGCAAATCTTCTAATTTATTGAGTCCAAAGGCCCTCAAAAAGTCAGGGGTAGTGCCGTAGAGCAGTGGTCGTCCGATCGTCTCTTTGCGCCCTGCGATCCGGAGCAATTTTCTTTCCACCAAAGTGTCCAGAACCGCGCTGACTTCGACACCTCGAATTTCTTCGATCTCGTTGCGCGTAATTGGTTGCTTGTAGGCGACTATGGACAGAGTTTCCATCGCCGAGTTGCTTAGGCGGTAACTCAGGCGATCTTTAAAAAGTTTTCGAATCCATGGCGCCAGTTCTGGCTTGGTCGAAAACTGCCATCCGCCCGCGATCGCCTTCACCTCGAGCGCGCTGTCTTTTAGCTGATATTCGTTCGCGAGGGTTTGAATAATCCCTTCGAGCTCTTGCTTCGGGACCTGCTTATCAAAAAGTCCCTCCAGCTGTTTGAGGGTAATCGGTTGCTCGGTGATGAACAGCAGCGCTTCCACGATCTTTTTTACATCAGTCTGTTCCATGCGATGGTTCCTCCTGCTTGTCCTCGTCGGGCCCAGCCTGACCCACCGGCCCGGTGGCTATTGGATTTGCATCTGTTCCTAAGGTAGCGGGTTCCGCGGTCTTTTCCGCCGAGGCGCCGGTCGCTGCCGACAACTCTCTGGTAGACGGCTCCGCGGACGCCCTAGGTTCCGATACGGCAGAATCAGATTGGATAGAGTCGCCCTTATCAAAAGCTGGCTCCGGCTCTCTCTCGGTACGACGCTGCGCTAAAAATTTCGCTAGAGGGCCTGGATCGACCGACACGATCGGTTCTGGCTCTGACTCGATAGGTACACTCGGCTTCTCATCGGGGACCGCATCGGCGCGGTATATACGAATGGATCCAAATATGACCGATTGACGGGCCACAATTTGCTTCAAGCGTATGAGCTCGAGCGTCGCAAGGAAGGTCACAATCATGTCTGAGCGGCGTCGGGCCCCGGCAAACAATTCTTCAAAAGAGAGAGACGTGCTTTCCACTAGCCGGTCTAATATTTCGCGGATTTTAGATTCGATCGTGATTTCATCGCGCAAAATCTGTCCAACTTCCTTAGGCGCTTCCTCCAAAACACGTTTAAACGCATTCATGAGGTCGAACATCGAAGCGCGGAGCACGTAATCGTCCTCGCCAAAGCGCGGCGGGATATTACGATAAAACGTGTTTTTTGCTTTCTCGTTAAAACCCGTCAGGATGCTAGCGGCTTCTTTATACTGCTGATACTCCAGCAGGCGGTTCATCAACTCCGCTCGAGGGTCCGGCCCCTCCTCTTCGGCGGCTTCCGGGGTCGGCAGAAGCATTTGCGCTTTGATCTGCATCAACGTGCTAGCCATGACCAGAAACTCGCCCGCGGTTTCGAGATTCAGGTCTTTCATCAGATCGAGGTAGCGGAGGTATTCCTGAGTGATGTGGGCGATCGGAATATCGTAAATATCCAGATCGCTCTTCTTGATGAGGTAAAGCAGAAGATCCAACGGTCCTTCAAAGTTTTCTAAACAAACATCGATTCCCCCGTGAGCGATGGCCTGCATTTCGGGCGAGAGCGTCTTCGTCGTTTCGCTCATGGTTGGGCTCCTGGTGCCGGCTTAAAATGAAGAGCTTCTCGAACGTCAACCATTGTCGCGGCGGCCACCGCTGCCGCCTTGAGGGTCCCTTCCCGAACGATGTCCTCTACCGCGCGAGGTTTCTTCTCCCATTCACTTCGCCGCGCACGGATCGGCTCTAGACCCGCAGAAAGAGTTTCCGTGAGACGACTCTTACAAGCAACGCATCCCAGAGTGCCGGCCTTACAACGCTCTTCAATTTCGGCATATTCAGGGGTGTAAAGAACGTGGGTATTGTAAACGGAACATCCTTCAGGATGGCCCTTATCAGTCAGACGGATTTTCGTAGGGTCGGTGTACATCGCTTTCACTTTAACGGCAATCTGCTCTTTAGAATCCGAGAGCAAAACCGCATTATTGTACGACTTAGACATTTTGCGGCCATCTGTCCCCATGATTTTCGGGGACTTTGAGAGCATCGCTTGAGGCTCCGGGAATACAGGACCATAAAAGTGATTGAACCGCCTTGCGATCTCTCGCGTCAATTCCAAATGTGGGAGCTGGTCTTCCCCCACCGGCACGCGTGAACCCTTATAAACGAGAATGTCCGCCGCTTGTAAAACGGGATAGCCGAGGAAACCATAAGTCGAGAGATCTTTCGTTTTGACTTCCTGCATCTGTTCCTTGTAAGTGGGATTTCTCTCGACCCAGGGGACGGGGGTAATCATCGACAAAATAAGGTGGAGTTCCGCATGCTCGCGCACCCAGGATTGGCGAAAGATGATGCATCGGCTGGGGTCCAGCCCGCTCGCCAACCAATCAATAACCATTTCCCAAACATTGCTTTCAATCTGTGTGGTGTCTGCATAGTCGGACGTGAGCGCATGCCAATCCGCGACCATGTAGTAGCAAGGAAACTTTGTTTGGAGATCGAGCCAATTGCTAAGCGCTCCATAGTAGTTCCCTAGATGAAGCTTTCCAGAGGGGCGCATGCCCGACAAAACGATATCGCGTCCAACCACGTTTAGCCCCCATTCAAGGGAAACGCTTGCATCAAAAACCGAATCTCTTCTTCTCGAGTGCGAAGCTTCCCATCCCAGCGCGCTTGCCTGAGAGCCTCAAAGATTCGAGTAAAGACAGGTCCTGGTTTATACCCCAGATCGCGGATTTCGCGCCCCGATAAGCAGGGAGTGCTGTCTTGGAGACGTTGCCACTGTTGGAGCGGTTCCTTCTTCGGGACAATGGACCTGACTTTCATGGCTTTTTCAAGAAACCGCTTAACATCCGTAGCTATCGGTTTTCTCGGCGACGCGCGCATATCCCGGGGCGAAGCGCTTCCGTCTCGGAGACGACCCAATAAAAAGAGCGCTTGTTCGATTTGCTCAATAATCGCCTGAGAGAACATCAGATGGCCCAAGGCTCCGACAGCTTTGGGAACCGGGATAGCATGCACGAGCACCAAAAGTCGCATCAGAAGCGTATCGTCTGCGCGTTCGGACTTTCGCAGCTGCCCGAAAAGTGTTTCGTGAGACTTCTCCCACTTAAGGTTCGGAACAAGAAATGAGAGCGCCTGCCACTGCGACAAAAGACGAAATGCAGGACGCGGATCCGCTTCCATCAGCAGCGGAATTAATTCTTCGCGCAAGCGGGCACCAGACAAGCGAGTCGGAAGCTGCTGGACCCCAGCCTCCAAGAGCCATTCGCGGGTACGCCATTCGAGTTCATAGCCAAAGCGACCGGCAAAACGGGCTGCACGGAAAATCCGCGTGGGGTCGTCTTTAAAACTTTCCGCATGTAGAACGCGGATCTTCTTAGCTTGGAGGTCTTCGACGCCCCCAAAGGGATCCCAGATATGCCCAAAATCTCCGGGATTAAGCGATAAGGCAACCGAATTGATCGAAAAATCCCGCCGGTACAAGTCTTCTTGGAGGCTGGCGGGTTCCACAACGGGCAAAGCGGCGGGTTCAGCATAGGTTTCAGTACGCGCAGTAGCGATATCGAGGTGGCGATTGTCGCCAAAGGTCAACGTATGAGTTAAAAACTGTGGGTGGCTCCGCAGTTTCGCCTTATAGGCTTTTGCGCCGGCGCGGGCTAAGCGGTCTGCGGGCCCTTCCAAGACGACATCGACATCGAGCGCGGGACGGCCTAGAAGCAAATCACGCACGCATCCGCCGACTAGATAAATGGGCGCTTCGAGCGCTTGCGCTTTTTCAATAAGAGGTTCGAGAAATTTTCGAAGTTCTTTGGGAAGCGCTCGGCGGGCGCCGGATGAGGGGCGCTCAGACATCAAAACGAACCGAGGACGCGCCAACGAGCCCGGCTGAGCGAAGGGAGTGTAATTCCATTATTTTACAGTCGGATTTTAGCAAAAAAGGTATCTGAAGACTATAAACCGGTAACGGTCACTTAAAAACAGTTCGCCTGTAATGTTTCAGTTCTTCGATCGAACCTTTTATATCGTCCAATACTTCATGAGTTTTTGTTTTCTCAGGGGATTGAGCATTCGGGGGATACCAGCGACGTACGAGTTCCTTGACCGTACTTACATCCACATTCCGGTAATGGAAAAACTCGTTCAGTTTCGGCATGTATTTGTAAAGGAAGCGACGATCCTGGCCAATCGAATTGCCACAGAGTGGAGAAGACTTGTCCGTGCAGTGCAATTTCAAGAAAGCGAGTGTGAGCTCTTCTGCGTCCGCTAAGGAGGTGGGAGAATTTCGGCACCGGCTCGTGAGACCGGACTTGCCGTGCTGTTCTTGGGACCAAGGGTCCATCGTAGCCAGAATCGACTCCGGATGGCTAATCGCGTAACAAGGACCCTCAACGACGACATTCAATTGGGCGTCGGTCACCATACATCCAATTTCGAGTATTACGTGCTGTTCGGGTTCGAGCCCTGTCATTTCCAGATCCAGCCAGATTAAGTGATCTTTGCTAGGCGCCATTGGGAAACCAGTATACCAGGCGAGGAAGCGAATTCCGCGCGTGCAATACTAGACGGGAAACCATCTCAAGAGGTAGACC
>JBBSDO010000151.1:0-7230 GCA_038241515.1 Elusimicrobiota bacterium
CATAATGACAGCTTAGCGCTTTGTTGTCTGCTGGCGGGCCTCGTCGCCTGGGAGAAGGGGCAAAGTTTTCGAGCCTCATTTGCGCTTGCCGCGGCATTTCTCGGGAAATATATCTCGGTCTTGCTTCTACCCTTTTTCCTTTGGAAGCGACGATGGCGAGAGGTGATGCTTTGGATACTCACTGTGACCGCGGGAATGGTGCCTTTTTGCTTATGCTGGGTTATGACCAAGGGAGCCCATCAATACGCAGGTCGCTGGCAGTTCAATGGATCTCTTTTTGTCGCACTCTCTTGGCTTTTGCCGAAAGGGCCCTGGCCAAAATGGACTGCAGCCGCGTTGCTGGGTTCATATGCACTGGTGAAAGGAATACGTGCGCAGGACTTAGTCTCCCTGACCCGCTCTGTGATCATGGCGGCGCTCTTGCTCGCCCCCGACGTCCATCCTTGGTATTTTATTTGGGTGGTGCCTTTTCTTTGCGTTCAGCCGGCCGCCTCTTGGCTGTTCTGGAATTGCACCCTTGGATTAAGCTATACGGTCTGGCACCGCTTTATGTGGTATCACGTGTGGGATCTGCATCCGGCGATCCAAGCCATCGAGTACGTGCCCTTTTACCTTTGGTTTTTGTATGAATCTCGCAATTATTATTCCCGCGCTCAACGAGTCTAAGTCGCTGTCTTTTGTGTTGCGGGATTTGGCAAGCGTTCTGCAAAAACTTTCTTTTATTGAACACTCACAAATCATTGTTGCTGATAATGGCTCGACCGACGGGACTGCGGATGTCGCGCAAAAAGGCGGCGCTCGCGTCGTTACTGAGTCCGTTCGAGGCTATGGGTCGGCCTGCTTGGCTGGGCTGGCTGTCGTGAACGAGTCGGTCGATACGGTCGTCTTTATGGATGCGGATTATTCGGACTTTGCCGACGATTTGCCTGCTTTGATCGCGCCGATTGAAGACAACCGGGCCGACTTGGTACTGGGTCAACGGATCCCAATAGATCACGGAGCGCTCACTGTTCAACAGCGCATGGGAAATGCATTGGCAGGCCAGTTGCTTCGACTGATTTTCGGTTTTCGTTTTCACGATTTAGGTCCTTTTCGGGCTATACGCCGTTCGAGCCTGGCAGATTTGAAAATGGAAGATCGTGCCTTTGGCTGGACCGTCGAAATGCAAATCAAAGCCGTGCGGCATAAACTGAGAATTCAAGAAATTCCCGTACGCTATCGCAGTCGGATCGGACAGTCGAAGATTTCAGGAACATTGCTTGGATCCTTAAAGGCCGGACATGCCATTCTTTGGACGATCGCAAAATATGGTTTCCGAATATGAAATCAAAGGCCGTCATAGTTTTCGTCAAGGCGCCCATCGCGGGCCGAGTTAAGACCCGCCTAATTCCTCTTCTCGGGGCGGTGGACGCCGCGCAGTTTTACCGGTGCATGGCGATGGACACTTTGAGCGTGCTTCAGGGATTGTCGGACACAGAGCTGTACGTCGCCTGGGACGGGCCTATTGATTCCGCCGAGCCGTTTTGGGGTTCTCGGAGCCCTTCTTTTCTCCAAAGGTTTCCGCAAGTGGGAGAAGGGCTTGGCGAGCGCTTGAATCATGCGTTTTCTAATGTATTTGGCAAACAACATCATAAAGTGATCGCTATCGGTTCAGACTTGCCCAGCTTATCCGCGCCCCTCATCCGAGACGCTTTCTCTTCGCTTGAATCAGCCGCGGTCGTTATAGGTCCCAGCTTCGATGGTGGGTATTATTTGATTGGATTGACCCGCCCCGTTCCGGGCCTATTTCAAAATATCGCTTGGTCAACGCCGAAAGTGTTAGAGCAGACGAAAGCCACGCTGGCGCGCATTGGTTTGCCGCTCCGTCTTTTATCGACTTATCGAGATGTCGACACGAGCGATGATTTTCAATCGCTCGTGAGCGGAGAAATTGCGCTTGCCAAGGAGTTTGTGTTCACGTCACAGTTTCTCCATGCCCAGAAAACCGCATTATGAAGCGTGCGGTGAGAAATCGATGGATGAAGCTCCTCTTCACTCCGCTCATTCTATTCGGATTGCTCCTTCTTTTGGTTTCGACGGGAATTCTTTTCGTCCAGGGTCGCTCTACGCTGGCGAAGCTTATGGCCCAAGGTCCAGGATCCCACTCGACCCAGATTTTCGGCCAATGGATTGAGATGCGCCCCGGGGCGGCCCTGCGACCTGAATATATACTCCAGGAATTGAAGGAACTCGGATATGAGCCAGCGCGAGGTGAACCACAAAAGCCAGGCCAGTACACCTATTTCCCTCCAACACTGGTCGTCTATACACGTGATTTTGCTTACCCAGACCGCGTCTTGCCTGCAGAATTGATTCGCCTTCAATTCGCGGGGGACCGCCTGGAGCACGTGAAGGGAAAGAATCTTCTTGACGACGGTGGTTGGCGGGTCGAACCCAAAAAACTTGCTGAACTCGCTTCGCGGGGCGAAGCCGCCCGTGTCCACATTAGGCTTGCCGAGCTTCCGCGCTACGTTCCACAGGCCATCCTAGCGGTCGAAGACAAGCGCTTTTATCATCACGGGGCCTTCGATGTCTTGGGCGTAGGACGTGCGCTCTACGTCGATCTTCATGGCGGTCGTATACGCCAGGGTGCCAGCACGATCAGTCAGCAGCTGGCGCGCTCCATTTTCCTTACGGCCAGCCGGACCTGGAAGCGAAAAATTTTGGAAGGTGTTTTTGCGGTCTACCTGGAGGCCCGCTTCAAAAAGTCCGAGCTGCTGGAAATGTACATGAACCAAGTGTACTGGGGGCAAAATGGTTCGGACAGCCTTCTGGGTATCGATTCGGCCAGTCGGTCTTTTTTTGGGAAATCGGCCACGCAATTGAGTTTGGGAGAGTCTGCACTCTTGGCGGGGCTTCTCCAGTCCCCAAATCATTTCTCTCCTCGGACCGTCCCGTCCGTCGCTCTTGAGAGGCGTCATCTGGTGTTAAATTTGATGCTGAGTCAGCACCTCATTTCAGGCATCGAGTTCCAAAAAGCGGATTCTGAGCCTTTGGAGGTGTCTCCTGCGATCGGCCATACCAATACAGCGGCCTATTTCTTGGCAACGCTGGAAGACGGGCTTGAGCAAAAATACATGGTTCCCAACCTGGCGGACTTGGGGTGGCGAATTTTCACGACTTTGGATCCTGTTCTGCAGAGGATAGCGGAGGGGGCCCTTAAACCGAGTGTGGGTCAAGCGGCACTTGTCGCGATTGATCCTCATTCGGGAGCCGTCCGCGCTTGGGTAGGGGGAACCAAATTTCAGACAAGCGCTTATGATCGCGCGGCGCTCGCGCGCCGACAGCCCGGTTCGGCCTTCAAGCCCTTTGTTGTTTTAGCAGCGCTTGATCAAAAGCACTTTACCACGGCAAGTATGTTGGACGACCAACCGCTAAGTCTGCGCAGCTCCGGCGGCCGGTGGCGTCCAAAAAATTACGACCGCAATTTTCGGGGAAAAGCGTCCGTTTGGGATCTTTTGGTTCAGTCCTTGAATGTGCCGGCGGTAGAGTTAGGACTGAAGGTCGGACTTCCGACGATTGCCGATTACGCCCATCGCGCCGGAGTGCAGAGTGCCATGCGGCTTGTCCCGTCCCTGCCGCTTGGGACATCCGAAGTTTCGGTGCCCGAATTGACCAACGCCTATGCCACACTCGCCGCCGGCGGAATCTTTCGATCCGTCTACCGTATCGATTCCATTTTGGATGGGCAGGATCGGTTGGTTGAAGAGCATCAACCGGCGCCCCAACGGGTCTTTGATCCTGGCTCGGTTTATCTGGTCACTCAGATGCTTCGCGCCGTCTTTACCGAGGGAACAGCACGTCCCGCAAAGGAGTTGGGATTTTCTTTTCCTGCTGCAGGGAAGACGGGGACATCAGAAAATTACCAAGACGCTTGGTTTATGGGTTACACATCGAGCTTGGCATGTGGGGTTTGGGTGGGTTTCGACAAGCCGAAATCGTTGGGTCGCGCGGCCGCGGGTATCGCGTTGCCGGTATGGGTTTCCTTCATGAATAAAGCGTTACCGCTTTTTCCGGCAGAGACGTTAGAACCGCCAAAAGACGTGATATGGAAATCAATCGATGTCGAAACAGGGCTCTTAGCCAAGAGCGGCTGCAAAAATCACCGTAATGTCGCATTCTTGGAGGGAACTGCCCCCGTCACTTTCTGCAGCGCCCACCCCGGGGGACTTTTAGGCTTCTTTTACCGACTGCGCCACTGACCTGGTAGAATGAAAACGGATATCTGAGCCAGATAGTCGCCGGGAACGTGCAATAGCCTTTTAAAAATCCGTTACGAAAGAGGAACCTATGCAAAAGTCAATCACTCTCACGATTGCTAGCAGTATCGCAATCTTAACCATCGGATTAATAAGCCCGGTTTCAAGCTGGTCTTCCGTGCAGCCTGGCGAGGCCGGCGACTTTGGACTGGGTGCTATATTAGGTTCGCCGACGGGACTTTCCCTGAAATACTGGTTCGGACCCCAGGCGGCGATTGACGGAGGATTCGCCTGGCATTTCGGTCACGACGGTAATGTGGACATCCACTCGGATTATCTCTGGCATATTCGCTCACGCTATTGGGCCGTACCTAACGGGCAACTACCCTTCTACATAGGTGCAGGTTTGCGGGTGATTGCAGGTCGACATTCGGAAGCGGGGCTGAGGATTCCCCTAGGAGTGAGTTACTTGATCCAGAACGCGCCGCTCGAAGTGTTTGCCGAGATTGTCCCCGTGATGCGTTTTGCGCCGGATACCGCGGCAGACTTGGATGGCGGGATTGGCGTGAGATACTACTTCAAGACGGGTCGATAAGGGCAAATCAAAAGTGAGAAGTCAAAAGGCAAAAAGAGTGGTAGGCTCGATCCTAAAGCCGACCTCCCTTTTTGCCTTTTGACTTTTGATTTTCCATTTAAGGAAGTTTATACGCTTCTTTCGTATATCGCCCCGCTTCTCGATGCGCTCCCCAAAAATCTTGTCGCGATAACACGGCCCGATAATTCGCCAAAGCCTTCGCACGTTCGCCCTTGGCGTCATAAATTTGTCCACGCCTGAGATAGGCGAATGTCACCCATCGGCTCGAGTCCACCGTCTCAAGGAGCTCATTCATGTAGCGCAGAGCAAGCTCAAGATCATGGTCTTCATTCAGGGTCGCAACGCCAAGACAGTATCGCGCCGGTCGGGCGCCTTCTTTTTGATAGTGAGGCACTTCCTTTTCCGACAACTCCAAAAACTTTTGCGCCTCCACTTTCACATTTTTCCAGCGTTTCATCCCATAGTAGGCCATAATTTCCGCTAGGTGCATAGCCGGACTCGTTGGAAACTGCTGATGAAGTTCTTGGGTAAGCGGTAAAGCTTTTTCAGGCGTTCCTTCCTCTGACGTGTAGATTTCGATCAAAAAAATCTTGGACTCGACGCGAGCGCGCTCTCCGTTTTCGATCGCCAGTTGCAGTTCGCGCAGGCCGCGCTTGCGATCCCCGCGTATAAGAAAATGAGCCAAAGCGCCGACAACTCCCGAGAGGGTATCGGTGAAATAATCGTAGATGCCAATACCCATATAGGCGTCGTAGAGAGTCTTGTCGTAGAAAAGTGCCCTATGCAAAAGAGCGTTTCCCCGCTTTCCCATAAAATAGGCCCTTCGCCACTGTTTCTGGGCCACTAGCCAGCGGCCATTTAAGCCCTCAGCCCCGCCCCAATATAGACAGGCGAGTCCGCGCTCGTGATCGTCCTTGGCATGGGCCAATTGCGCTTTACCGGCGACTACGGTGCGTTCATAGTCTTTAGCCAGACGCTCTTCGATTTTGGGCAATTTCATGTCGAATTCTTGGGCCAGCTGCCACCAGTCCGTCGCTGTCATGTAAAAGGGCCCCGCGGCATCCGTCGGACGCTCGTCCGCATATCGCTCAAAAAGCTCCCGAGCTCGGTCATACTTCAATTGGTAGAGCCACCAAAGCCCCTCTGATAGGGAATCACCTGTGGGCGGTTGCGTCGCGAGCGGCCCTGGGGCAGAGGGCGCAGGCGCGACTTCGGGCCGCAACGGGTGTGCCACGGACAAAGAGAGGCAAACGATAAGAAATCGCTTCATACAGCAAGTTTACCAACTTCCTTTGATGTGAAGGGCTAACGGATGAGGCTTAACTTGCCGTGGGTTTTGCGAGCGTCGTTGATGAGGTAGATATAGAGGCCGGAGGCCGCCCGATCACCTGAATTCGTGTTGAGATCCCATATCGCTTTGCCGGTTGAATCAGCTGGAGCCAATGTGGCCACCCACTGGCCGGCAACCGAAAAGATTTTAACTTCGCCACCAGCGCTTAGCCCTTCAAATGTTACGCCGGCACTCGCCTGGCTCTCCGACCGCCATGGATTGGGATAGACCCGGACACCGCTGGAAGAGGGAGGCGTAATGACGGCCGGCAGCCCGTCAGGGGGCGAGCAAGGCGATTGAGCGGCGTCCAGATTCCTATTTTTCTTCATGGAATTAAATTTCATCGCTGAGGATTGCGGGCAGAACTGACTCGGGCTCAGGCTGTACTCCACATCGAAGACCGCTTTACCTGCGCTCACAAAAGGAACGAGCGTATCGCATGTGCTGTACTGAAAGCATTGTTCATCAAGAGCCCAGTCAAAATAGGGAAGAAGATCCCCAATCTGGTCCCTGTCATTCTTCAAGGCGACAGACAGACCTCGGGAATGGGAGGCCGTGGCAATCCAAATGTTATAGGCGATTTGGTCGGCGTAGGTTAGCGGGAAGCCGGTGGGGTTTTGGAATCCATCAACATTATCCGGTGCGAGGGAATCGAAACCCTTTTCCTTACATAGGTCCATCCGTGAAGACATAATCGGCTGTAAATCAGCAAGCTGCCGAATATCGAGCCATTTCTCATTCGGGAAGCCGGCGACGGAGCGTCCCAAGACCGAGGAAGGGAATTGGTTGGAATCCGGGCGTCCGGACTCCCATCGCCCCGCGTCCATGGAACAGACTACTTTTCGCCCCGCCTTATGAAGGCTCGCCACCGTTGCCGCATCGTTGTTGAACAGATCGATGTCGTACATAGCGGCCTTCACCGATTGGTCTAGCGTACCACTGAGTTGCCATTGCCACGGCGTCGATAGCAGGGGAATCCAAAGCGTGGTCGAAGGCGGTGGCACCGGCGGCGGCGCCGGTGGTGGTGGCACAGGAGACGGTGGCGGCGGAGGCGGAGCCGGTGGTGG
>JBBSDO010000152.1:0-7155 GCA_038241515.1 Elusimicrobiota bacterium
CCATGTACTTTCACCCGCATTGCGTGGGGCTCGCCGCGCCCCAGGTAGGAAAGCCGTGGCGTGTCGTAACGGTGGATGCCACACGCATCGACAAGCCAGGATCCCGGCACGGCAAGGTCATCATGCTCAATCCGTGGATCGCTCGTTCCAAGGGGGCGAGGATGTTGCGAGAAGGCTGCCTCAGTATCCGTGATTACACCGGCAATGTCATTCGGGCGACTGGGGTAGAAGTGCACGGCCGAGACCGCGAAGGCCATCCGATGCAAATCAAGGCCGAGGGATTCGAAGCGATTGTCTTTCAGCACGAGATCGATCACTTGGATGGAAAACTTTTTTTGGATCGGGTGGCGTCGTTGGAGACGGATGTGTTTCGGAGGAAAAAATACTACTAATTCGTTTAGCCCTTCCTTCTCCCATCTAGGGAGAAGGTGGCCGAAGGCCGGATGAGGGTCCGATGGGTTGAAAGGCGCTCACCCTCACCCGCCCTACGGGCACCCTCTCCCCAGAAGGGAGAGGGCTACACCTTGAGTTTACTCTTTCCGTTGCCGTAGGTAATCGCGCAGTCCGGCCCGCGCAAAGGGATTCGGTGTCACGCGCGCTGCGGTTTTTACGGGCATCCAGCAATAGCTTTCAATTTCCTCCCGGTGTGGGCGGATCGTCTTTGACAACCGTCTGCCTTCGTAAACGAAACTGATCATGTATCCGCCGGTGCGTACAAAAGTCTCCGAATAGATTCCTAGAAGCCGGGTGAGTCCTACTCGGATCCCCAGTTCTTCCTTTACCTCTCGCCGGGCGCTCTGGGATGGGTGTTCTCCATAGCCAATGAAGCCCCCCGGGAGGTTCCAGATCCCTTTGGTGATTCCTCGGCCCGCGCGAACCATGAGCACACGTCCCTTTTCAACGATAGCCACTTTCGCGGCGCCCCGCGGCAAACTGCGGTTTACGGCTTGCTGGACCAACGGATCGACATCGGCCCTGCCGATCAGCGAATCTTTGTGGAACCAATGCTCAGGGTGGTGTTCGAGCACGGGCTTCGCGAATAGCACGTTACGGCCAGCGAGCGGCATTAAAAAAACGGGTTCAAAGGTACAAGGAATTTCGCGGAGAGCGCGGGGAAATACCCATCGTTTTCCTTTTTTTATAAGAAAGACCTGGCCATCGCTTTCAAGGTAGTAAAAATGGGGCTTCGCCCTAGACATGCTTTTTGTTGTGTCCCGATATTTTTCTTCTGTTCCCGCTGAATTGTTCTGTGTGGTAGGTAATGATCAAATCGGCGCCGGCACGGCGAATGGCGGTCAAAATTTCTCGGGTGACCAAGGTCTCATCGATCCAACCCTTTTGGGCGGCAGCCTTGACCATGGAGTATTCTCCCGAGACGTTATACGCCGCAACGGGAACGTTAAACGTTTCTTTAACCCTGCGGATAATATCGAGGTAGGCGAGTGCAGGCTTTACCATCACGATATCCGCTCCCTCCTCAATGTCAAGAGCCACTTCTCTCAGCGCTTCTTGGGCGTTTGCGGGATTCATTTGGTGGCCTCGGCGGTGGCCGTGTTGCGGGCTACTGCGCGCCGCTTCGCGGAAAGGTCCGTAAAAGGCCGAAGCGTATTTTGCGGAATAACTCATGATGAGCCTGTTCTGAAAACCGGCCCGATCGAGGGCCCGTCGAATGGTTTTTACCATTCCGTCTACCATTCCGCTGGGCGCGATAATGTCAGCGCCCGCGCGCGCCTGCGCCACGGCAGTTTTAGCGATCAATTTCAGCGTCGCATCGTTATCCAGTTCTCCGCCTTTGACGATTCCGCAGTGTCCGTGGGACGTGTATTCACAAAAACAAAGGTCGCTCACTACAAGAAGACTCGGAATCGACCGTTTGAGTGAACGGATTGCTTGTTGAACGATCCCGCCTGGCGCGAAAGCGTCGGATCCCTGCGCGTCTTTATGGCGAGGAATCCCAAAAAGCAAAACGGAATCGACTCCCAGCCGGTGAAGACGTTTTGCTTCTAGCAAAAGTAAATCTATGGACCATTGAAATTGTCCGGGCATGGATCGAATGGGTACTTTTTGGCGGGTACCCGAGCGAACGAATAGGGGAACTATAAAGCGACGCACCGAGAGCTCCGTTTCCTCTAACTGGGTTTGCAAAACGGGATTTAAACGCAGACGGCGGAGCCGGGTGGCCGGAAATGGCATAGCGAAATTCTAGTTGATTTTACGGTTATTATGCTTACACTTAAACGATATGAATTCTAAGAAGTCCTGGGCCTGGATTCTTTTTTTCGCCAGTATCGCCGCATTGTTGCTCATTAGCGGCTGGAACATTTATCTAACCCGGCATTCGATTTCCCAGGAAAACCAGCGGTGGGTCAAGCACGTGTCCGATATGATCGAGGCGGAGCGCTTCTCATTTACCCGTTGGATTGATCAATTTCTCACACGGGAGCCCAATTTAATACCTGAGATCGTAAAGTCCAATCGCTATGTCGATGCGGTTTACATTTTCGATAACCATCATCGGACTAAGCAGCGGTGGTTGGACGATTCGGTGCGAACTGCCCTGTCCGAAATAGATCCGCGGCTCGTGGTGCTGCAACTGCAGGCGGTCGCTAGTCAGAAGACGATGGTGGGTCCGGTTATTCTGGTGAACCGTATACCTCACTGCACCGTCGTGCGACCGCTGGACAAGCATCGCGCGGTGATTGCTTTTATACGGGCGCGAGGGATTACCAACTTGCTCGACGATGAGTCACGCTTGTGGCATATCAAATGCTTTGTGTTCGACTACGATGAAAATCCTATCTTTGCTTCGCCGGACTCGGCCTTTATTCGAAGCAATCTCAAACCCATTATTGGCAAAGTTCGAAATGGGATGACCGCGGGTTTCCTGACTCCCCAAAAAGGATTTGCTTGGAAGTGGCTAGCGACCTATTACTACGACCGCCCAACGGACTGGATTTTTGTTGTCGCGCAGTCCGCTCCTTGGGCCTATGCGCCGGTGGCCATATTTCTCTGCTGTTTGATCGCCGTCCTAGCCCTCTCACGCCTGCCCTTTCGAGCGATGAATGCCATCGAACGCCAGCATTGGGCAGCCTCCTTGCAGCAGTTCGCCATTAAAGTGGACAAATTTGTACGTGGCGAAGATGTCGTTCTTAACGAACCGCCTTATCCCTTCAAAGAGCTTATGCCCGTTGTGACGTCTGTGCGTTGGCTTCTTCCGCAATGGAAGAAAGCGGAGGCCTTTCCCCAAGAGTTGGCGTTGGAACGAAAACTTTTAGCCCTATTAATCGAAACGCTGCCTGAGGGGATACTTTTTTTCAGCGAACGCGGCGGGTTGCAGCTGGCCAACGAGCTGGGTCGTGTGTTTTTGGGATTGCAGCAGGAATCCGGGCGCGAATATAAGATGATTCAAGGCGTTCAAGTACCCCGAGGATTTTTAGAACCGTTCCTTGAGCCGGTCTTTACTGGCACCCAGAGAAATTTAGGAAAAGAGGTGGAGGTCGGTTGGGCGGATGGAAAACATCTTTACCGCGTCTGGGTCGAGAATGTGGAAGGAGAGGAAGGCGTCACTGCCGGCTTCATTGTTGTGGTTCGCGACATTACGTTCCGCAAACAATGGGAATATGTTCAGGAGCAGGTGCTGAGCGGAATCACGCACGATCTGAGGGGTCCGCTCTCTGCCGTGATGGGATACCTGGATCTGATTAAGCGCCAACTCAAAGATGGACCCCCCAAGGCAGTCGAATACGTGGGCTTAGCACGCGACGCTGGGGTCCGTCTGACCCAAATGGTGAGCGATATCCTCGATGTCGTGCGCTTCGAGCAAGGCAAAATCGATCTCCAGATCGAGGCGATTGGGGTCGCCCATATTTTTCAAAGACTCAATAATCTTTTCTTCGTAACCGCGGAACAGAAAAAGGTATCTCTGAAATTCAAAATGGATGGCGATGCCGGCATGCAAACCTGGGGCGACCCCAAACTGTTGGAACGCATTTTCGACAACTTGGTAGGAAACGCGATCAAATTTACGCCAACAAACGGTACCATCACCGTTTCCGCGCAGAAAACGAAAGGCAAAATCCTTTTTGAAGTAGCGGACTCCGGGCGCGGAATTCCTCGTGAAGCGCAATCGCGCATTTTCGATAAATTTCAGCAGGTCCGCCCCGGCGACCGCTCCGCGGGGTATGGGCTGGGTCTGGCGGTGGCCAAATTTATCGTCGAAGCACACGGAGGCGAAATCCGGGTGGAATCCGAAGTCGGCGTGGGCAGCCGATTTGCTTTTTGGATTCCGGATCAATCCGCCTCTCCCGTGGCTCCCGTGGGCGACTCTCCGACGGTGCAAATCCCTACCTCTTAAGCTTCGCTTCTTCGTTTGACATCCAATCTGGAAATGGCCTAGAATTCAGCCGCAGATCGGGGTAAGATATACGGCGCTGCAAGATCTGACGTTTCCTTCCCGATGTTCCTGTAGCATTAAAATTTTTGGCCCTGAGGGGGGTCTATTGGAGGAACGGATGTATATTCCATTAGAGCAGCCAGATCTTTTTGAAAATCTTCCTGAGGTTGGAGCGGAGAGTCAAGATTCCGCCGCGCGTGATTGGCAGCGTGGCCTAGCGCACGATCTACGCTCGCCTTTATTCGCCGTCTTAGGCTATCTCCAGCTGATTCAGCGACAGGCGGGACCGGCGTCTGAAAGCAAAGTGGGAGAATACGTAGCTCTTGCGCAGGAAGCCGCTTCGCGACTCAATCAACTCGTGGACGAATTTTTGCACAACACGTCCAACGGTCCGCGTTTTCTGCCATTTGAACCCCGGACCATTGAATTGAGTGATCTATTCAAGGACCTGGAACATACGTTTTACGTCCTTGCGGCTCCTAAAACCATTCATCTCTCTTTCGACCATCCTTCCGATGCGAGCATTTGGGCCGATCCGAAACTGCTGCGCCGCGTGCTAGAAAATCTCATTAGTAATGCAGTGAAATTCACGCCTCCAGGAGGCAGCATAAAGGTGTCGGTGCGATCAAATTCAACGCGGTTTCTTTTTGAGGTCGCAGACACAGGCCGCGGCATTCCGCGGGAGTCCATCAGTCGAATCTTTGAGCGCTTTCACCAAGTGCGCCCCGACGATCGAAGCCAGGGCTATGGGCTGGGCCTAGCCGTTGCCAAGTTGATCGTCGAAGGACACCGAGGGAAAATTGAAGTGGACTCCGAATTGGATCGAGGCAGCACGTTCCGGTTTTGGATCCCTGCGCAACCTACGCTTCCCAGTCTGGGCTTTGTGGCAGCGCTCGCCCCGCTCGACTAGGTCGTACCCTTCAGCGCGAGAGTTTCGCCATGACCTTGAGCATCTCCCGATGGATCCGCCCATTGGTCGCAAGCGTTTGAATGCCGTAGACACTAAACGGGTTTCCTGAAAAGTCAGAAAGCGCTCCGCCCGCTTCTTCGACGATGATTTTTCCAGCCGCGCAGTCCCATGGTTTTAAACGCCATTCCCAGTAGCCATCCACTCGTCCGCAGGCCACCCAGCAAAGATCCAACGCGGCAGCGCCGGCCCTGCGAATTCCTTGAATCGACGCCATGAAGGCTTTGACGTAGGACAGATAGAGGTCGATGCGTTCGCGTCGGTCATAGGGAAAGCCCGTGAGGAGCAGCGATTTTGTCAGGCGGAGAGTTCGAGAGACCGCGATTCGTTTTTGCCGGCGACCCGTGTTGAGATAGGCCCCTTTTCCACGCTCCGCCCAGAAAAGTTCGTCTCGAAACGGATCGAGGACCCCTCCTAGGATGATCTGGCCATCCTTTTCGAGACCCACCGAAACACCCACTTGGGGGAAATGATGCGCATAGTTGGTGGTGCCATCCAAAGGATCGATGATCCACTTGTAAGCGGACCCCTTTTTCGTAGGAACCGATTCTTCGGTTAAGAAATCGTGATCTGGAAATTGTTGGGAGATTTCCCTCCGAATGATCTTATCCGCGGCTCTATCGACCCAGGTGACGAGGTTAATTCGACTTCCCTTTTTAAAGTGAACTTGCATCGGGGAGTGGAACTTGTTGCGGATGAGAGCACCCGCTTTGCGAAGAGCGGAGAATAAGGTGCGGCGAAACGCGTTAGGCAAAATACCGGACAATCGCTTGCGCGAGGGAATCGATCGTGTAACGGGAAGCACGAATGGCGGGACGCACGCCATACTCTTTGAGCGTGTTGGCGGTGATGGGACCGATGGCGGCGGCTTTAGTATGGTCAAACAGACGACGCTTTTCTCGCGCCGTAAAGTGCTGCATGAATCCTTCTACGGTCGAAGACGACGTAAAGGTGACGATATCGATTTCCTTGGCGAGAAGCCGCTGCTTGATGTCCGCGGCGGCCCGTCGAGTTTTCACGGTGCGGTACAGAGCCACGATCGTGACCGTTGCACCCCGCGCTTCTAAGGTCTTGGGGAGGACGTCCCGCGCTTCCTCGGCGCGAGCCAAAAGGATGCGGCAGCCCTTTACTTCGCCAACGACATCCGCAAGAGCTTCCGCTCGGTACTCCTCCGGAAAAACATCGACTCGCAACCCCAAGTCCGTGAGTCGGCCGCACGTTTTAGGCCCGATGGCGCCAATTCGAACCCCTTTGAGGTCGCGGATATCGCCACCGGTGCTCTGAAGGCGACTGAAGAAAGCGCGGACGCCGTTGACACTCGTAAAGAGGAGCCAATCGTATTGAGCGATCTCTTGGATGGCTTTGTCCACCGGGGCCCAGGAAGGAGGCGGGGTGAGTTGGATGGTCGGAAAAGAGAGAACTTCGGCACCCGACTCTTCGAGCAGTCGGGCAAACTCAGGCGCTTGCTCCATGGTTCGCGTGATTACGATTTTCTTTCCAAAGAGTGGTTTCACGTCAAACCAGCGAAGTTTCTTACGTAGCGAAACCACTTGCCCGATCACAATGAGAACGGGAGAGGCCACGTTGGCTTCTTTGGCCTTTGCCGCGATGTCACCCAAGGTTCCTTCGACAATTTGTTGGCGGTACGTGCTGGCCCATCGGATAATGGCGGCCGGCGTTGAGGCATCCCAGTTGTGGTGCATCAAGCGTTCGCTGATAAAGGGCAGTTTATCGAGCCCCATGAAAATGACCAGAGTGCTTTTGCGGGATATCCTAGACCACTCCACGGGGGTCG
>JBBSDO010000153.1:0-7154 GCA_038241515.1 Elusimicrobiota bacterium
CAAAGTGTGCGGTTACCAACACCTGAGACAGCTCCGGTCCGCTATGGCGCAGTGTGTCGTCAAACGAAAATCGGGAGTCGAACTGAATGCAGCGGCGTGACGGCCATGACTGAAGTGCCACTGAGAAAAAGATTGACTCGCGGAAGTGCCTATGGGGACGCGTTCGGCAGAAAATTTACGGGTCACTGGATTGTAAAGCCTGGTCGGGAGGTTAATCATTCCAATGTCACGAAGTATCTAAATTTATCCTATGACACAACCGTGCATTATATCGGGGTGCATTTGCACCCCTTCGCCGAGTCGCTGGAACTCTATGACTTGACGGCAAAAAAGACTGTCTTCAAAAGTAAGACGCGCGGTTTCAAACACAAGATTGGACTCACGCACGTGGATACCTTTTCCAGTGAAGCTGGCGTTCCCGTGTTTAAGGACCACGAATATGACCTCGTCAGTACTTACAACAACACGACTTCCCACAATGTGGATTCTATGGCGGTGATGTTACTTTTCCTATTCGACAAACAATTTAGAAAACCGGAAGTTCATATCGCCACTCAAACAACGACGATTCTCCATGTCGCGGGCGCGCCAAAAATAGAAGAGCGCCATGTTGTCCTTCGAACCCCGCTCGGCGATCTTCTATTGGATTTGTATCCCGAAGCGGCGCCTCAGACTGTTTCTCAGATACTCGCGTTAGTCGGCGCGGGCGCTTATGATACGACGGAGTTCTATCGAGTTCAACCTGGATTTGTGATTCAGACTTCGACCGTCTTTGACCGAACCAATCCTCTCACTCCCGCGCAAAGCGCTATTGTTCACAAAATACCTGGGGAATTCAACGATTTGATGCACGTTCGAGGCGCCTTATCGCTTTCACGAGATGAAAACGACGTTAATTCTGGCGAGAGTTCCTTTTCCATATTACTGGCCGATGCGCCGCACCTGAATGGCAAATACACGATCTTCGGGCGTGTTGCAAAGGGGCTGGACGTATTGAAAGCGATTGAAAATGTGCCAAGGCAACCTGATAATCGACCTTCGGAGCGTCTCCCTATTTTGAAAGCGGAGCTTATTTCAGGCCCGCAACTGAAGCATCTGCAACTTGCTCCGGCTCATGCTTTGGTTGTTCCTCCCGCCCTGAGCCCGAGCTCGTCGTCCAATCAAAAGTGATATATTTGAATCGTGATTTTGTGCGAAACGCAGCACATTTTTAAGTCCTTTCCCATAGAGGGGGGGATCCTCCGAAAGAAGATCGGGCAGGTTCAAGCTCTCCATGGCGTTTCAATTCAACTCAAACAACAAGAAACCGTGGCTTTGGTTGGGGGATCGGGCTCTGGGAAAACAACCTTGGGCAAGATTATAGCGGGGCTATTAAATGCGGACTCGGGAACTGTCTTGTGGAAGGGAACCGGGGTGGCCGAGATGGGTCGCGCGGAGCGCGCGCGCCGAATTCAATTGATTTTCCAGGATCCCTTCGCGTCCCTCAATCCTAAACTTTCGATTGGAACCCAGCTGAGGGAGGTTGTGTTTAGGACAGGGGTTCGTGACACGACGAGTCGCTGCATGGAATTGCTGAATTCAGTGGGCATGTCCGAAAATGCGCTGAACTTTTACCCGTTTCAATTCTCAGGGGGACAACGTCAGCGCATTGCTATCGCGCGTGCCCTGGCTCTTGAACCCGAGCTCATTGTGGCGGACGAACCGCTCTCGGCGCTCGATGTGTCGATCCAGGCCCAAATTCTCGAACTATTCCGAACGCTGCGCGCGCGTCTCCGTTTGACGATGCTTTTTATCACCCATGATCTGGCTGTGGCAAGCCAATATGCTGACCGCGTTATTGTCCTGCAGGAGGGCCGGATCGTCGAAGAGGGTCCCGCGGCGGCTACCCTCCAAAATCCACGGCATTCCTATACACGGAAACTCTTAGAGGCTGTTCCCCGATTGCCATGCTGACTCTCCACGAGCTAATCGAAAGGCAAGCTAAAACCCATCCTAACAAGGCGGCCGTCGTTTTGAAGGGCGCCACGCTGAGCTACGAGCAACTTCAGGAACGCATTGAAAAGTGGGCGGCAGTCCTTAACATTCGAGGTGTCAAGGCGGGCGATAGTTACGGTATCGTAATGCGAAACTCGCCCGAGTTCATCATCACTTTCTTTGCCTTGGTGCGTTTGGGGGCCCGCGCGGTTCCCGTAAACTTCCTTCTTAAAACCGACGAAATCGCTTTTATTTTCGAGGATGCCGCCGTGGTTGGCGTGATCACTCAGCCTCCCTTTCTGCATACCTTGCTTGAGGTTCAGAAGCGTCTGCCCGCGATGCGGGACGTCATCGTAACCGGCGATAGGCGAGAGCATGGCCTGTCATTTGGTCAACTCATGGAAGGTACTCAGACGGGGAAGGATATTCCGAGAACTTCCGACCCACAGCAAGTGGCCATGATCATCTATACGTCGGGAACTACGGGCAAGCCCAAAGGGGCGATGCTCAGCCATCGTAACTTCATCGCCAATGCGGAACAGTGTATTGCGATGGTGAAGTCGCTTCGATCGAAAGATGTCTTTCTGTGCCTCCTCCCGATGTTTCACTCGTTCGCCTGGACCGTTTGCGTTCTCATCCCTCTTTATTTGGGATGTGAAATTGTCATCGTTGAATCCATCCAGCCTTTCGGCGACGTTCTGAAGCAAATTATGCGTCAACGCGTAACTATATTTGTAGGGGTCCCGCCCATTTTTGCAGCCATGTTGCGAATTCCGTTTTGGCGACCCTTGAAACTCATCAATCCATTGCGTCTCTGTATTTCGGGCGCCGCTGCCCTCCCCGTCCCCGTCCATCAAAAATTTGAAAAGAAGTTCGGACTACCGCTCCTCGAAGGGTATGGCCTGACCGAGGCCAGTCCCGTGGTAACGTTGAATCCCGAAAAAGGCCGTCTGCCGGGATCCATCGGAAAGGCGTTGCCGGGGGTCGACCTGCGAATCGTCGACGAGAAAGGGGTCGATGTGATGCCGGGGGAAGTAGGAGAGATTTGCGTCCACGGGGAAAACGTGATGACGGGCTATTACCGGCAAGAGGAAGCGACCTTGCAGGCCTTCTTGGATCCCAAAAAGCAATGGCTTCGCACCGGGGACCTAGGTCGCATCGATCCCGAGGGCTTCGTTCATATCTCCGACCGGAAAAAGGACCTGATCATTGTGAAAGGTTTAAATGTCTATCCGAAAGAAATTGAAGACACCTTGCTCACACACTCTGCCGTTCAAGAAGCGGCCGTCATCGGCATCCAGGATGATACGGGAGATGAAATCATTCGGGCCTATGTCATTTTGAAGGAAGGAGCGGCCGTCGAAAAAAGTGAACTGCTCAAACTTTGCCGTTCGCGCCTAGCCGGCTATAAATGTCCAAAAGATTTGGAAATCCGTAAGGACCTTCCAAAAAATACCTTAGGTAAGATTCTAAAGAGGACACTCCGCAACGAATTGTCGAACACCATCCGCTTACGTTCGAATTCATGAATCGTTTCGCCGAGCTGTCGGTCTGAAACTCTTCAGCGCTTCAATCCTACCGCAATGACTTTCGACATTGGCACACTTGTTTTTAATGCAACGACCCGAAACCACACCCGCGCTTACTGGGTGGGCGGGCCAGTACGCGACAGGCTACTGAGTCGGCCTTGCCATGACTGGGATCTCGTCTGTCGGGATGCGCTCAAAGTAGCGCGTACGGCGGCGCGCAAGGCCCATGCGAAGTTCATTACCCTGGATGACGTCAATCGTATTTACCGTGTAATCTTATCCGACCACACGACGATCGATTTCGCCGAGCTTCAAGGTCGCTCGATCGAAGAAGATCTCGCGCGGCGCGATTTCACGATTAATGCGATGGCTGTTCCAGTAAGCAGTTCGCAGTTAGCAGTCAACAGTAGACTGCAAACTGCTAACTGCGAACTGCCAACCGTCAACGGTGAACTGCTCATCGATCCCTTTGGGGGTCAGAGAGACCTGAAAAGGCGAATTATCCGCGCGGTCAGTGGGCGCGCGTTCGCCGAAGACCCGCTGCGGCTTCTTCGCGCTTTTCGCTTTGCGGCCCAATTCGGGTTTGTTATCGAATCCAAAACGCGCCGGTGGATCGTCCGAGAAGCTCACCGGCTTCCTGCCCGCGTGGCCCAAGAGCGGATTCGCGAAGAATGGATGCGGCTCCTTCAGCAACCGGCTTCGGCCCTCACGCTTCGCGATATGGACCGGATGGGACTCTTAACAGCCCTTTTCCCAGATCTTGAGACCTGCAGACGAGTCGCCCACCGGTATTATGGGGCGGGCGGGGTACTCAAGCATTCGCTGGATACCGTGCAAAATTTCGAATGGATCGTGAGGAGGCTAGGATCGGAGGGTGGGGGGGTCGGAGGGAGAGAGGCAAGCACGAATTTTATACCCCTCCCTCAAGCGGTCCTGTCTCCAATCCGGGATTATCTCTCGGATAAAATAGGGGGGTTCCGGCGGGAGGTTTGGCTTAAGTTTGCCGCGCTCCTTCATGACATCGGCAAGCCAGCGACAGCCAAAGTCATTGGAAAGCGGCTCCGGTTTTTTGGCCACGAAGATGTCGGGGCCACTCTGAGTCGCCGAATAACACACGTTCTGCGCTGCAGCCGAATGGAAACTCACCTCATGGCGCTGTGGGTTCAAAACCACATGCGGCTAGGTAATTTGGCCGCGGCACCCAAAGTCACTGAAAAAGCCGCGGCCCGCTTCTTTCGTGATCTGGGAGAAGAAGGAGTCGGGATGCTGCTCGTTTCCCTAGCCGACCATTACGGTTATTTGGCGAAGCGTCAGTGGGGGGAAGGTCGCGACCCTGTTGAAAAGACGACGGCCTTCCTTTTGGAATCTTTCTATAGCCGCAGAGAGAAGGTTCTTCCTACGCGACTCGTGAATGGGCATATTTTAATGAAAAAACTCCGATTGAAGCCTAGTCCTTTGATCGGAGTTCTTTTGGCGAAAATTCAAGATGCGCAGGTGGAAGGGAAAGTCAAAACGGCGGAAGAGGCGGTTGCTTACGCAAAGAAGCAAGTCAAAAGGCAGAAAATAAAAGTCAAAAATATCAAGGCAAAAGGCAAAAAGGGTGGAGTTCGGTGAGGACGTCGTTCGGCAGAGGGGCGTTCGGCACTGACGGCGTTCGGCGTAGAGGCGTTCGTCCGAACGTCGTTGGGTCGAACGTCGTTACGCCGAACGTCGCTACGTCGAACGTCCTTCTGCCGAACGATGTTTCCGAATAAAGTTTTCGTCGCTGACTTGCCGTTAGAGGAGTGGCTGCAATTTCGCCCACGCCCTATCCCAATCAATGGGTTTTAGAATATAGGCGATGGCACCCGAGGCAAAGCCTTTCTCTACATCCGCAATCTTATCGGTAGCCGTGAGAAGAACGAGGGGAATCCCTTTCATTTTTTTGTTGTCTCTGAGGCTCCGAATAAGTGTAAAGCCATCGACCCCGGGCATTGAAACGTCGGAAATGATCAAGTCCGGCCTTTCTTTCTCCGCAAAAAAATAGGCCTTTTCGGGATCAGTCATCGTAACGACGTTTAAGCCCTTCGTCTTGAGAAATTTCTCAACAACGAGCAGGATGAAGGGATCGTCGTCGATGGCGAGAACGGTTTTAGACATGGGGGGAATGTGCTCCGGTCCTCCGGTGCTCCGGTGCCCCGGTTAACACCAAACGAACCTCGTTCTTTTTACTGGAGCACCGGAGAACTGGAGCACTGGAGAACTGATTCCTTCCTAAGCCGCGTAAAGAAGCGTTTGCAGCTTCGGCCAGGCCGTTTCCCAATCGATTGGTTTAAGAAGATAGCCTTGCGCGCCTGCGGAGAAACCATGCTCCACATCCGCCATTTTGTCGCTGCCGGTCAAAAGGACGAGAGGAATTTCACTCGTGACCCGGTTCCCGCGCAGACCCTTCAGCAGCGTAAATCCGTCTAGCGCGGGCATTGCGATGTCGGAGATAATGAGATTGGGAGTTTCTTTTTCCGCCAGACTGTAGGCCGTTTCAGGATCGGTTGTGGAAAGGACATTGAGGCCCTTGGAGCGCAGCTGACGAGCTAAAATGTCCAAAATGAAAGGATCATCGTCAACGATCAGGACTGTCTTGGTCGAATTATCCATGAGGGCTCCGCTTTACTAAGTCGGACCTTGTTTAGCCCAAACAGGGCCCTTTTGCAAGGCTAAATTGAACTGTAAAAAAGGCATTGAATGATGCAAGAATCCGGTCTAGAATTGAAACGGTCCCCATGGAAAACCTAACTCTCCCAAAACTCACAAAAGTCCTCATTGTCGAGGATGAGCCGGCTCAAATGCAGCTCACGCGCGGGGCGCTGGAAAGCCATGGGACCTTCAGCCTCAGCTTCGCCAGCAATGTTCACGACGCCTTTCAAAAAATTAACGAAGCCATTCCCGACCTCATTCTAATGGACTTGGGTTTG
Source organism: Elusimicrobiota bacterium (assembly GCA_038241515.1). Lineage (GTDB taxonomy): Bacteria > Elusimicrobiota > Elusimicrobia > 2-01-FULL-59-12 > 2-01-FULL-59-12 > JBBSDO01. The sequence goes on from JBBSDO010000153.1 coordinate 6,455, forward strand.
CCGGACGGAGACGGGCTGGACGTCACTCGTCGGCTCAAAGAAGAAGACCGCTTTCGTTGGATTCCCGTTATCATTCTTACCGGACGTTCAACGGTGGTCGACAAAATCACCGGACTGGAGGTAGGGGCCGACGACTATTTAACGAAACCTTTTGATCCTGGTGAGCTCGTCGCGCGAGTGCGCGCCGTCTTGCGTCGCAAGCAGTCCCTTGGCCCGGTGACCGATTACGAACAAAATGGTTTCAAAATAAGCGCGGATCGACGGCAGGTCTGGCTCAATAGTACCGCCGTAGCGATGACTCCGAAAGAATTTGATCTTCTCCTCATGTTGGTCAGCAAGCAGGGGGCTGTCGTCAGCCGCGAAGAGATCGGCCAGGTGATTTGGGGAAAATCCGCGGAGGAATCCGCGCGCACCCTCGACACACACGTCTGGCGCTTGCGTAGCAAACTAGGCGATTTCTCCGACCGGATTGAAACGGTGGGGAAAAATGGATATCGGTTCAACAGCTAGTAAAACCACAGCAGACAGTCTTCAGTTTTCGGCCAGAAGCTTTCCCAAAAAACCATACAACATGGCTCCTATTTCGTCAGCTAACCCAAGTAGTTTTTGTGCTTTTTCTGGGGGCAGTAGCTGCAAGTCTTTGGAAAGAATTAGGAAGTATTTAACCTCTTCGTTGGAAGTTTGCGCTATGTTCAAAAAG
>JBBSDO010000154.1:0-7112 GCA_038241515.1 Elusimicrobiota bacterium
CTTGATTCCCTGATACAGTGGAATTAGCCGCTGTGCGGGAAAGGAAAGGGCGTGTGTTTTAAATGCAGTGCCTGTCTAGGCACGGCACAAGAATGAAAGGGGGAGCGTATGCTTTGTAACGTGGGTTGGGTAGAACGAACAGTGCGTATCCTAGTTGGACTTCCGATGGCGGTGTCGTATCTGTATGTCCGTCATTTTTCTATGGTGTGGAGCTATTCGCTCCTCGTTTTAGGAGTGGCCTTGGTTCTAAGCTCGGCGGCGGGCTGGTGCCCTCTGCATCACGTACTTGGAACATCGACCTCTAAACAGTCGATAGCCTCCGCGGGTCAATAAGCCCATTACCTGCAGGCCCTTCGGCGTCATCTTCGACATGGATGGGGTACTGGTCGATTCGACTGCGGCCCATTACGAGGCCTGGCGGCGCATCGGTGAAAAAGAAGGAATCCCTTACCCGCGTGATCTTTTCGACCGCACCTACGGAATGCACAATCGCCAGACAATTCCCCAATGGCTAGGGCGATCCGTTTCCGAAGAGGAAAGTGAGCGTCTTGCCAATGAAAAGGAATCTCTCTATCGAGAACTTGCTGTAAGCCGACTCAAGCCTATTCCTGGCGTCGTCCGCCTCGTTCAGCAATTGATTGGCGCGGGCTATCGACTGGCGGTTGGTTCCTCCGGGCCTAAAGCCAATGTGCTACTCGCTCTTCAGATTCTGGGACTCGAATCTTCATTCGGTGTTCACATCTCCGGAGACGATGTCACTGAAGGGAAACCGCATCCTGAGATATTTCTCAAAGCCGCGCGCGCATTAAATCTTCCGCCCCGTGACTGTCTGGTGATAGAAGATGCTCCCCCGGGTATTCAAGCCGCGCATTCTGCCGGCATGGCCGTCGTCGCCATTAACTCGTCCCGACCCGCTTCGTTACTTAGCGAGGCGGATCTCGTTATTTCAGATTTTGCTCAGCTCACGATCTCGCAAATCGATTCTTTGAGGGAAAAAAAACTGGCCTCATGAAAAAAGGATGCGCAACAATCGAGGGTCAGGACTGAGGTGTGGAAAGCGTGAGGTCTTTTTCGATCGTATTGTCCGGGCGGTCCTGCGAAAGAATCCGGCTGCCTTCGAAATCCGGGGACCGTCCCTGGCCATTTTCTGCGTGGAGCCACCACAACACATTTTCATTATCCAGCGCGTCGAGGGGCACGCCGATCTCGTAATGCCCATTTGGGTCCGTGGACGTTTTTCGGATTACATTTAACGTCGGTGTCGCCAGCCGCAGCACGACCGACGTCCCTCGAGAAGGCCCGCCTTCGGCGCTCACCTGGCCCGAGAAGGCAAAACGATAGGAATGAAGGTTGCGTTCGTGGCTTGTCCGAGGCGAGGGGATGGATCTGAGGTGCTCCTTGATCCCCTTGGAATTTATCGAAGCGTCTTCCCCTACGGCCCGCGATAGCCCTAGGTCCCTCCGCGCTGGAATGTTCGGCTTGTTCAATTCCATCCAGGGCAGTGCGTAGCGGTGGGGCAAAGTAAGGTCAAACCAAGCCACTAGGTGTTGGCGAACCCACGTGATGGGTGGGTCTTCCGGATTGCCATAGGGCAGACCGACACGTGCGAGGACCGGTCGAAACAATGAAACGGGATGCGAAGGTTTCCAAAGGTCCCGATTCGTGGGAATTGACGCATTCGCTGTGACATACAGAAGGATATGGACCCAATTTTTAAACATCGCTCTCATCCAGCATATTCCCCCAGACTCTATTTTGCCAGACCTATATTTTTCTGAAACGATTAGGGCTTGACAAAGGACATCTCATCCGGCATCATTAATGAATGAACGTTCATTCATTAATAGGTGGCTATGGCTCGACCGCGAACTGAATCGCCCGGAGTCCGTCGGAAGAAAATCGTAGAAGCCGCTCGGGAAATTCTGGTCGAGAAGGGCTACCGGGATCTCGGGATGAGCGATGTCGCCCAGCGCGCGGGCATTGCCAGCGGTACGCTTTATCTCTACTTCAAAGACAAACGCGCCCTCGTGGCGGCCGTTTTCATCGAGCTTTTCGATCGCCTGGAAGAGCGTTTGCATGCGAGTCGGCATCCCACATCCGGCCTGGAAACCCTTCGCAACTTCGCCCATGAAATGCTTTCTTTCGTGGATGAACACCACGATTTCTTATCGCAAGCGCCCCGGCCGCGGCCCGACTGGAAGCAGCAAGGCTCTGGCCAAAAGTTTCGCGACCGAATGCACAAGCACGTGGATTTCCTCAGCAGGGTCTTAAAAGACTGCATGAAAGAAGGAACCGTGCGCTCTTACGATCCCCGATTAGCCAGCCTGTACTTTATCGGCCTTGGCCGAATGTTTATGGTGAATAAGGTGATCGCTGGATTGAAGGCGCCGCTTACGAGGCGCGTGCCGACGATGATGGACCTTTTTTTGAACGGCCTCGGTGCGAAGAAGGAGGTCGCCCGTGTTTAACCAGTCTTGGCGGCCTCTCCTTCTGGCGTTCCTAGTGGCAGGTGTGGCTTCGGCCGAAGAGACGGCCACTCCGCTCACCTGGCAGGATTGTGTGAGGCTAGCGGCCCAACGGAATCCCGATCTTTTGTCGGCGCAACGCGCCATGGAAGCGAGTCACGCTCAATACCACGGTAGCTTCAGCGCCTTTTTCCCCCAACTCTCTCTCACAAATAGCTATACCGATTCCAGCCAAAGCGGAGGCGGAACGGTGATCAACGGAGTGGTTTCAGGAACTTCCCGCGCAAATTCGGGTCTCTGGCAAGCCCAAGCGAACACAAGTCTCAGTGTTATCAATCCCACGGCCTGGGCCACGATTCGTTCGAATTCGGCTCTGTTTGATCAAAGCCAGGCCAATTTTCGCGTGTCGGCGACTACGGTTTTGTTGAACCTGTATAAATCCTATGCCGGTCTCCTGTATGCGCAAGAGCAAGGACACGTGGCGCAAGATATTTACACCCTTTGGAAAACAAATGCGTCCATGATCGGTTTGCGTTACGACTCAGGCCGCGAATCTAAAGGTAATCGCATGCGAACGGACGCCGATCTTTTACAAGCGCAAAGCGGTTTGGCGCAGGCTGGACGGGACTTGCGGGTGGCTCAAGAGAGTCTCGGCCAGGTCCTTGGAGAAGATCACTTCCGTACGTTGGTTGTGACCGGTACCTGGTCGGTGGCTGCCTTATCCCCTGAGCCTCCCGATTTGGACGAACTGATCAACCGTGAACCGCGTATCTTGGCTCAGTCGGCACTCGTTCGACAGAACCGCGCCATGCTGCAGAGCTCTCGCAGCACGCTTCTTCCCACTCTTTCGCTCAATTACAATCGAGGCTGGCAAGGCGACTCGGAATTTCCCACCACTCCTTCGTGGGTTTTTTCGGGCGTCGCCGCGCTGCCACTCTTCGGAGGCGGACCGACCGCAGTTTTCTACGCTTCTTCAGCCGCCAAGCGGAATTTGGAAAAAGCCGAACTGGATCTCCGATCGCTACGCAATCAAGTTCGCACGGATATCTTGAGCGCCTGGTCCGCCTATGCGCAAGCGCAAGAACAGGTGCAGGTGCAGAAGGCTTACTTGGACTCGGGGCGCCAACGCCGTGAAGAATCCGACGTTCGATACCGGAGCGGTCTGATGTCCTACGAGGAATGGCAGTTGGTGATTAATGACCTGGTGAATTTTGAGAAAAGTTATTTGAAATCAGAACAAAGTCTGATTCTTGCGGAGGCCCAGTGGCGTTTCGCACGGGGCGAGGAATTGGCTCAGCGCTAGAGGGGCATTATGAATAAAAAATGGATCGTTGTTCTCTTGGGAATTTTGCTTGTAGGGGCCGGACTCGCCTACTGGAATCAAAAGAAAAAGGAGGCCAAAGGCGCCCAAGACTCTCGCCAAACCGTTCAAGCGACTCTGGGCACGATTCAGGACACGGTGGAAGCGACAGGAGAAGTACAGCCCTTAAACCGTGTCGAGATCAAGCCGCCCATCGCCGGGCGCATCGAGAAGCTACTTGTCATCGAGGGAGACCATGTTCGTGGCGGCGACATTCTCGGCTGGATGAGCTCGACCGACCGGGCCGCCATTCTCGACGCCGCGCGCGCCAAAGGGGCGGACGAGCTGAATCATTGGCAAGACGCCTACAAGGCTACGCCGATCATCGCGCCGCTTTCGGGATCGATCATTCTGAAGAACGTGGTTGTTGGGCAGACCGTGGATGCCTCAACCGTGCTGTATGCGATGTCGGACAAACTGATCGTCTTAGCGGATACCGACGAGACCGACATCGGGCGCGTTAAAATCGGCATGCCGGCTGTGATTACGCTCGATGCATATCCCACGTCTCCTATCGAAGGCAGCGTGTTTCAAGTGTTGTACGAGGGCAAAAACGTGTCGAACGTGATCACCTACGGGGTCAAGATTCTTCCGAAGACCGTTCCTCTCTTTTTTCGTTCTCAGATGACGGCCAATATCAGCCTGATTTCAAAAAAGAAAGAGAATGTCGTAGTGCTTCCTGCGTCCGCGATCCGAACTGTTGCTGGGGGCGAGCATGAGGTGCTAGTGCCGGGTCCCGATGGCAAACCCGTTCATCAGCCCGTTGAAACGGGCCTTGAAAATGGGGACAGCGTAGAAATTGTGGATGGACTCAAAGCCGGAGACTCGGTCTTAGTGACCACTAAAAAATACAGTCCTCAACATGCCGCCTCCAGCAGTCCGCTCGTGATGGGAGGCCCTCGCCAAGGCGGCCAGCAAAATCTGGGCCAGCCCAATGGGAAGAAAGGGCGTTGAATACCACTCTCCCCTCTCCCTTTGGGAGAAAATTAAGGGTGAGGGGTGTCACTATGCGAATTTGTAGAACGCTTGCGAGAAGATAATGGCAATGACGTGAAAGAAGTGTCTTATGAAAGAAAGGACGCGTATTGAGAAATTCTGTCGCGCTAGAAGCCCCTCACCCCACCCTCTCCCACAGGGAGAGGGGTAATGAGTATGCCCCTCATTGAACTTCAAGGCATCGGACGTTCGTACATGGTGGGCAGAAGCGAATTAAAAGTCTTGCGCAACGTGACTCTGACGATCGACGAGGGCGAATTCGTGGCGATTGTGGGCCCCTCCGGCTCCGGGAAATCCACGCTGATGCAAATACTGGGACTTCTGGATCGTCCGACATACGGGTCCTATAAATTGTTGGGCTTAGACGTTTCTCGCCTGACCGATGACGAAGGAGCGGCGCTTCGTTCCCGGACGATTGGCTTCATTTTCCAGATGTTCAACCTTCTTGCGAGAACAAGTGCTCTCGACAACGTGGCGCTGCCCTTGATTTATTCGGGGTTTCGCGACCGGGACGTTAGAGCAGCCGAGTTATTGAAAGAGGTGGGACTTGATGACCGTATGGATCATAAGCCAAACCAACTGTCGGGGGGTCAACAGCAGCGCGTTGCTGTTGCGCGGGCTCTCGTCAACCGGCCGCGCATCTTGTTTGCAGACGAACCTACGGGAAACCTTGCTTCCGATCAGGCCGACGATATTCTCAAACGCATTGAACGGCTGAATGACAGTGGGATCACCATCATCATGGTTACCCATGACCCGGAGATTGCCGCTCACGCCAAGCGGATCATTCATATTAAGGATGGGGCGGTTGTTTCAGATGAGCAACGTCAGGGTGACCGTATGCCGGGCCGTGCTAACGACTCCAATCCTGCGGAAAAAGTGGAAGACCCATTAATCCCTTCCTTACTAGCGGCGGGCGGGAGTGGGGGTTCAGCGACAAGTATATTCACGGCTTCGCAGCCTTTCCGCCTTACCGAACTGAAAGAATACGCACTCTCCGCCTTGCGCGCCATTACGGCCAACAAAGTCCGCAGCGCGCTTTCCATGCTCGGAATTCTCATCGGAGTGGCCGCCGTGATCGCGATGTTGGCCATTGGTAAGGGCGCACAAAAGGCGATTGAGGCAAGGTTGTCTAGCCTGGGATCGAACCTCATTATGTTTTTACCCTCCGCGCCATCGGTGGGCGGCGTACGCGCGGAGTCCGGCACTGTAAGTCGATTGACGATGGAAGACGTCAAGGCGATAGGGAAAGCCAACCCTAATATTGTCCGTGTCGATGGAAACGTCAGTGGATCCGTCCAGGTGGTTTACGGAGATAGAAACGCCAACACGTCGGTGACCGGCGCCCTTCCGGTTTATGCCCAGATGCGCGCTGCGGAACCTTATTACGGACGTTTCTTTTCCGAGCAGGAAAACCAGACGGAGGAGCGTGTGGCTTTGCTCGGTCAAACCGTTATTACCGCCCTCTTTGGTAAGCAAAATCCCGTCGGGTCTACAATAAAAGTGAAGCATATTGCTTTTCGCGTCATTGGCGTACTTCCGATGAAAGGGGCTTCCGGCTGGAGAGATCAAGATGACGTCATTTTGATGCCGGTCAATACGGCGATGAACCGCGTACTGGGGAAGAAATACTTAAGTAATATTTTTATTGAGTGCGCCAATTCGGAAAGCATTCCCGGGGTCATGCAAGATATTGCCGTTTTGATGCGGCACCGTCACCGCCTCCCCGCTTTCAAGGAAAATGATTTTGACCTGCGAAACATGGCCGACATTCAGGCGGCCTTACAGGGGACCACGCAAACCTTTACGCTTCTGCTGGGGATTGTGGCCGCGATCAGCCTTTTGGTCGGCGGAATCGGCATAATGAACATCATGCTGGTCTCGGTGAGCGAGCGCACCCGCGAAATCGGCTTACGAAAAGCGGTCGGTGCGGCCCGCCGGGCAATCTTGACACAGTTCCTCATGGAATCCGCTGTTTTATCCACACTGGGTGGCCTGATCGGGATCGCCTTAGGCATGACGATCTCCTTCGTCATGTCCAAGTGGGCCGGCTGGGCGGCGGAGGTCACCCCCCAAGCCACCGCCCTCGCCTTTATCTTCTCGGCCACGGTGGGCATCCTTTTTGGCTTCTGGCCGGCGCGCAAAGCCTCACTTCTCTCCCCCATCGAAGCGCTTCGCTACGAATAGGGCTGCTAATCCGGGGTCGCCTAGATTCCTTTCGTCGGAGGGATTGCCTTTAGGAACATAATTTTGTGGGATTACGTCAAAGGGACTAGCTGGGCACTACAAGA
>JBBSDO010000155.1:0-6988 GCA_038241515.1 Elusimicrobiota bacterium
CCCTCCGGCCCGAGAACAACGACGTCACCTTATTCCAAATAACGGCCTGCTGTTGGAAATAATTCGCAGCCGATTCTGTCGCCGCCAATTCTGCCCCTGTTAAATAGGCTCTGTGGAGCAGCATGGCTTCAAATCCATGACGAATGGGTCCAGGCAGGCTGCGAAGGAGCGACACGTCCCCTTCCCCGGAGGCGCCCTCAACGCACACCAGGAGCGACTGAATGCGGTTAATACGCAGGAGACGATACAGGATGGCCGCGATATTCTTCTGAACCCCAACGTTCGCGTGCAAATCCTGGATCAGTACAACGGTCTGCCCGGTTGTTCCCTTCGCTCCGGGATAGTAATCCGTAATGGCCCCATAACGGGGAGGAACTGCGAAGGGAGGTTGGGCGACCGGTCCGGAATCCGCCCCAAGGCACGAATTCGTCGCGAGAACGAGCAGAAATGAAAGAAACCGGGTTAGTTTTTTGGGCGGCATGCGCGATAGTCTATGAATTTTTTGGCGGTAGATCCATCTAAGGGGATGAAGGCTGTTATTTCAAATTAAAGGAGACATCATGAACTTTTCAAATTCTTACCGTTTGGTTATTCGGACGTCTGTGCTGACACTCCTTATCACGAATCTTGCAAGGGCGCAAGCCCAGGATTCGACCTTACAAAATCCCTCACTATTCCCAGGAGATGGAGTCGCTTCGACTTTCCAGGCCGACTACAGTATCCCGACGAAGGGCATGAAAATTAAAGTACAGACCAAAGCGCCTTCCATCCGCTCACCTACGAGGCTGGCCCGAAAAACCAAAAGAACAACCACGAGTTACAAAAGCAGGGCGAAAAAAGCGACGACTCGAAAAAACAAGGTCACTATGAGCGTCCGACTCCACCCGAAGATATCAAGATCAGTAAATCCGTCACGAAAGCGAGGAAGAATCCAGTCAACAGACCCGACGCTGCAATTGTCTCTTCTTTAAGTTTGCGCCCTAAGTGGAGCAGCTCGCCTACGATATACAAGATCGAGCCGCTGGCCATCGATAGGAAAAAAACTTCTACCGGCTTCACGGTCCAATAGCTGCCAATCCAGGAGCCGATCACCGTGGGGCCGCCGCCGATGAGGGCCATCAGGCTAAGAAATCCCCACGACGTGGGGTGCCCCGCCAGGGGTCCAACGATGCCAAAGCCCTCTGTGGCGTTGTGCAGGGCAAATCCTACGACCAGCAAAGTTGCAAGCGACGTATTTCCCCATCCAAACGCTTGCCCAATAGCGAGGCCTTCGCTAAAGTTGTGCATGCCAATGCCGATGGCGATCATCATGGAAAGCTTATGGGCATTGCGTACAGGCGTGACCTCCTCTTTCGCCGTCCTGATGAAAACTTTTTCAAACCAAACCAAGCCCATCAGACCGACGAAAAGACCTACCGCGAAGATGGCCGCGTATAAAAAGGTGTCTTTTAAAGTATGGAATCCCCCGGCCGCCGATAACGATAAATCTTCAATGCTGTCGATGACCTTCGCGGTGATCTCCACCAAGAGAAAAACCAGGATACCGGTCGACATGGCGGTCAAGAAGCCACGGACACGGACGCTTAATGTTTTTAGAAAAGCCAGAGGAAGTCCTAGAAATATCGTAACTCCTGAAATGGCGCCAAGGGCGATGGCCGTGTAATTCACACAAATCTCCTATTGAAATGTTTTTTCAGCGGAAGGGCCGGCGCGCAGGGTCTGGCAGCTTAGGCAGCGGCCGAAAATTTCATGACGATGCCAGACCGGAATAAATTTGAGGCTCCTGCAGGTTTTTTCTTGGATGCGCTCGACTTCGGGCCATTGCACTTCCCGCACCGCTCCGCACTCCACGCAAATCAAGTGATCATGGTGGGGGCGTTCATGTTTGATTTCATACTTGGGTAATCCGCGCGGGGACGTCACCCGTTCAGCGAGTCGACATTCCTCCAGCATTTTTAACGTTCTAAATACCGTTACTTTTCCAATTCCTCGATGTTTAAGCGCCTGATAGACATCATATTGGGTCACATGCCGTTCGACATTGAGCAAGAAATCCACGATGAGCTCCCGCTGTTTGGTCAAGCGCAGGCCCTGCTCCGAAAGATAGTTCTGAAACACCTCGCGAATCCGCGTAGCATAGCCTTCGCGGCCGGCGGTCCAAGTCGGAAAAAATACAAGTTCTTTCGTTGTGATCGGCATCTTATTGAAATCCTTTTTCAATATACGAAAAGGAACGGGGCTCGTCAAGATGACCTAAACGACAACGATTTAAGGGGAGCGGCGGTTGTGGTTGTGAACGATTTGGACGAGTTCTTGGATGTCATCAATGTCGTAATCAGCGCCCGACTGCAGAGTGTTCAAGGTGTCGCCGTATCGAGCAAACACCACTTGCATCCCGGCCCCTTTGGCGCCTACGACGTCGCGCTCGGCCCAGTCGCCGATCATGAGGGTCTCGTCGGGACGGGTTCCCAGCCGCTCCAGGGCCATTTGAAAGGGTTTGGGATCGGGTTTTTTGATTCCCGCATCGTCAAAGGTAACGACGGCATCAAAGTAGTGCTGGAGGCCGAGGCCGCAGATTCTCAGCCAGACGGGCAGGCGAGGCGCATCCGAAACCACAGCCATCTTGATTCCCATGCGAGTGAGGCCTGTTAAGGTAAGCTGGACATGCGGATACAACGCGAGCATCCCGTCTTTAGCGCGGCGATACCCGATGATCCCCGAGGCCATTATTTTGTAGTCGATTTTCCCAAATTCGTTGGTCAGTACCTTGTCGAAGATGAATTGATCCTCAATACCTTCCTTCCAATACACTTTGTAGATTTTTTCGATCATATCGGCCTTCTTATAGGTCAAGCCGGCGTCGATCATCGCATCGACCGCCGCTTCCACAGCCGCACGCTTCATGCGCATGAAGTCCATCAGCGTGTTATCGAAGTCAAAAATGACCGCTTTGATCAACGGATGTATTTCCCGATGAGGGGCTTCAATTTATTTTTTATTTTTGTTGGGATCAGATGGCGGTCGGTGAGGATGGCGTATTGAAGCGCGGTGGCGCATTCGCAATGACGCTGGCGGTCTACGGTGGGGAGGGCCGCCTTTAAGAGTTGTTTGACGTTTGCCGTATTGGCGTTCAAATTCCCGATGACCATTTCGACCGTCACGGGTTCTTCCTTCCAGACATCGTAGTCGGTCACAAGCGCGACCGCGCTGTAGCAGATCTCGGCTTCCCGAGCGAGTTTGGCTTCGGGAATATTGGTCATCCCAATCACTGAAAATCCGAGAGATCGGTACACGTGAGATTCGGCGCGGGTCGAAAATTGAGGGCCTTCGATACAAACGTACGTACCCCCCCGATGAGTGCGGAATCCCAAGGCTGTTGCGGACTGATACAGACGGCTGGAAAGCTCGCCGCAATAGGGATTGGCCACCCCGACATGAGCGACAATTCCCTTTTCGAAAAATGTGGAGGGCCGGGACTTCGTCCGGTCAAAGAGCTGGTCTGGAAACACCAAATCGCGAGGACGCAGTTCTTCTTTCAGGCTGCCACAGGCCGACACCGAGATAATTTGCTCGACCCCCAGCGTTTTTAAGGCATAAATATTCGCCCGGTAATTCACGTCACTGGGATTAATGCGGTGTCCTCTTCCATGCCGAGGCAGAAACACGATCGGGATTCCTTCCAAATGACCGGTGATGAGGGAATCGGAGGGCTTGCCAAAAGGCGTGGCGACGGTACGTTCACGCACCTCGGAGAGACCCTCGATCACATAAAGTCCACTGCCCCCGATGACCGCAATTTTTATACGTTCTTGGGAAGCTTTTCGGATATCGCCCGCTGCACGGGGAGATCGGTTTTTAGGCATAGGCTGCGCTTTCCTCCTTACTGCTGCGTACCTCGGCTACCCTCGTCGAGGAATCCGTCTTTGCTACGGCCTGAATGATCCATTTGAAACCCGATTCGCCTTTGCGAGCGGCGGCGGGGTAGCCAATGATTTGCCATGGGCCGGCTCCCAAAGGGGCCCGTCCTGATTCCATCTCGGCCGGTATCTGACGCGCGCCCTGCTTTAGACGTAGGCTTTGCACCTTGCGGCGGTTCAATGCCTCGATCGACTCGACGCCGTTAATTTGAAAAACAGGACAGGGGAAACCAGGGCCGAACGGTTCAAGTCGCTGGAACTGCTCCCACCAAAAATCATTCAAGTCCGTTAGAAAAAGCTGGGCTTCAATGACAGAGGAAACCTCGACCACGGCCCGTGTTTTACGTCGACTCGAATCCATAAGGCGCTCACGGAACACAGCGTAATCCACCGTCCGCAGCGTCATTCCCACCGCACCTTGGTGCCCCCCGAATTTCACCAAGAGCGCTTGATGTTCTTCGACGGCTGCAAAAAGGTCGACCTCTCCGGTGCCTCGTGCAGAGCCGACGGAATGTTCTCCTTGATCGACGAACAAAAAGGCAGGCCGTCCGTATTTTTTCACTAGGGCTTGGGCGGCTAAGCCCGTGACCGAAGGCTCCAGGCCCTTCGCCATGGCGATCAAAATAGGGTCAGAATCCATCGAACACTGTTCGAGGACCACTTTTTCAAAATACTCAACACTTTTCAGCTGTGCCGAGCGGCGCTGGGTATTCAAGTCGAGAAGCTGGTCAATGCATTCACGAGCCGTCCACGGATCCTCGGTCGTAAGTAGGTCCGCCGTCCACTCGGGCTGTCCCAGGCGTCCTGCCGCATTGAGCATCGGAATTATCTGCCAACTCGCTTCTCGAACAGTCAGAGGACCCGTTTTTGGGATGAGCCGAAAAAAACGCATGAGCGATTCAAGCCCGACTTTGCGCGTTTTCGGAAGCCTCCGTAACCCGTGCCAAACGAAGGTGCGGTTTTCTCCGGTCAGGGGCATTCGATCGGCGAGAATACCCAGACAAAGCAAATCCAGGTGATCAAAAAGAAAGTAATCGAGCCTTGCAGGATCCGCCTCCCCCAAAAATGAAAGCCACAAAGCGTGCGCCAATTTAAATGCCATCACGCAGCCGGCAGGCACTTCTTGCGAAGGCTGTTGGATCATTCCCGGATGGATCCACGCAAACGCCGCGGGCGGATTTTCGCCGAGACGATGGTGGTCGGCGACGATCACCTTCACCCCTTGCGCATTTAGCCAACTGATTTCCGCCTCTTCCCCTGTACCGCAGTCCACTAAAATCAGAATACGCGCTTTTTTTTCTTGGATCAGCGTTTGTAAAACGGCTCTCTGCACGCCTCGTCCGTTCAGGGGGCTGCCCCAATGCACTTGCCCCCCCAGCGTCCGAAGCGTGCGCATTAGAATGGCTAAACCGCTCAACCCATCGACGTCACGGTCCGCGTAAATGGCAATCGGCTCTTCATTGAAAATGGCGCCGCGCAAGGCCTCGACTGCGATCCCCATATGGGGAAAACCGTGGGGTGAATGTAAATCGTCTAAGGAGGGATTTAAAAGGGTTTGAATCGCCTCCGGCGTACGAAAACCTCGGTTTTCTAAGATGTGTCGCAAGGAAAGCGGCAACGCCGCTTGTTCAGCCGTTTCTACGAGAAGATCGGCCGTCATTGTAAAGTCCCCATGGCCGACATTCCGGGGGTGTCGCTTCGGGCGCGTGGCAGAAGGAATCGAAAGTCAGCCCCTTGCCCCGGTTCAGATTCGACCCAAACCTTCCCTCGATGACTTTCGACGATGGAACGGACGATGGCTAAGCCCAGTCCGGTACCCTTTGCAGGCCAGGCGTTGCCGATCTTGATTTGATAAAACTTGTCAAAAATTCGGTCCTGTTCCACTTTGGGAATACCCGCCCCGGTATCTTTGACCGAAATCATTACAAAATCCCCTTTATCAAAAGCAGAAAGGGTGATCTGGCCTTTGGCCGTAAACTTGAGCGCGTTCGTCAAAAGATTGTCCAGAACCTGACTAATCCGATCCGGATCGGCCAAAACCGGCGGAAGATGATCCGGAACTTTAAGAATCAGTACAACGACGGGCGACTTCATTTGTGGAGCAAAACTTGTCCCCACCCGTTGAATAACTTCGTAAACAGACATGGGCCGCAGTTGCATTTTGATCTGGCCGGCCTCGATTCGCGAGATATCCAGCAGATCAGAAACCAATAGCGTTAAGCGATCGATGGCCCGATCGGACGTTTCCAAAAAACGCCTTTGCTGATCGTTCAAAGGCCCCGTCTCTTCGTTCAAGACGATGGAGACAAACCCTTTAATGGTCGTTAGAGGCGTGCGCAATTCGTGACTGACCATGCTGATAAACTCATTCTTTAAATGGTTGATTTGTTCTAGTTTGTCATTGGCTGAGCGCAATCGTTCGTACAAACGCGACCTCTCAATAAAAATAGCGATTTGCTTGGCGACAAGGCCCGCTAGGCGCCTTGTTTCTGAGGTCATGCTTCCTGAGACTGAGCTGCCAATCGCTAAAACACCGATCGTTCCTTTCTCCACCGTTAGAGGGATGTAGGCCAGTTCCGACATGTTCAACGAGCGCACAAGCGAGTCTGAGATCCACATTCCCTTCGTTCCAGGTTGGAAATACATCGTCTCATTGTCGCGGAAGGAATCGGCCAGCGGAACCTTTTCCGAGATACCCACGCTTAGAGCACGCGAATCAAAGGACATCCGCGGAACCCAGTCGCCTCCCACCATAATAAGAGCCTCGCTCGCGGAATCGTGCAAGAAAAACAAACAAATCTCCATCCCGGGAAGGGCCTGGCGGGTGATCCGTGCAATGGTGGTGACGGTATCGACAAGCCCCGGAGGGCTGGGAAGCTGGGAGGCAATCTCCTGAAGCGTGCTCAAGTCTTGAACTTTTTGCCGCAATTGCTGGTCCAAGGCCAGTCGATGAAGGACTTCGGTCACGCGGCTCGTCAGAAGCGTGATGAGGCGAACATCGTCTTCAGAAAAAAGTCCGTTCACTTTATTGATGACACAAACACTGCCGGCCACATCATTGTCACTCAACA
>JBBSDO010000156.1:0-6929 GCA_038241515.1 Elusimicrobiota bacterium
ATTCCGAGAATCCTTTAGCTTACTGCAGCAAATTGCCAAGGAACCACTGACTTGGGAACGATTGGAAAACGAATGGACACCTCATGAGCGCGAATTGATCATGCGCTTGATTGATTACGGTGTCCTCAATCGTGATAAAAATGATGGGAGTATAAATATTCATGGAGCCCTTTACCGCCAGTTTCTGCGAGCGGTCAGTGCGGAAGAATTTTGGCGGCGTGGGTTCGTCTGGCTGGGACCGCTCTTAGGGGGCGCCGTCTCTGCCTGGTTCGCTCTCCACGGTGCCAAGAGCGAAATCCCAATTACAGAACTGCAATCCGCGCTGCCAGGTCTGTTCCTACTGCCCGGTGCCCCGATTGCAACACCCGTCGATTTTAAATGGCTCATCCAGACGATGAAACCGCATCTACATCAGACACTCCGCACACTCCTCAGTCTTAATCTCCGCGCTGCCTGATCTGCACATAGTTTATGTTCTGCCGTAGAGATAAGCGGTCGCTATCGACACCCAGTCTCTCGCAAAAGTTTTACCGCCATCCGTGCCACGCGCGAGTTCATGATTAGCGTGAAAAAAATTCTTACAACCGGTTCAGTCGGATCCGACAGAACCGGGTTGGCATGACTGGAACGAGTTGAATTTACGGCGTCCTGGGAAATCTAGGGGGGCCATGTCTTTTGCCAATGCTACCCAAAATATCGTCCCACCAAACCCATGAGCCTTTAGGCCCGCCAATCAAGGCCTTTCCGACCATTTAGCTGTTCCTCCGGACCATCTAAAATAAACTATTCCTCGAACACCGCATCCTAGTTCAACTAGCAAGAGGCCCTTTTTGCGCGCTTGCGGGCAGAGCGCGTACGAGTAACCATGCCGAAATCCATTTTACGCATCGTTTCCTTTGTCCTCATGGCCTCGCTTCTGGCCGATCCCTGCTTTGCAGCAGCGCTGTCAGCGAATAGGCTGAATTATCTGCGGCCTGGAATAGCAAGCTCGCAATCTTTTGGTGCACAAGCTGTTGTGCCAGAATTTGTGCAAGCATGGCCGATCGCTAAACGCGAGGCCATTGAAGTTCGGGTTCTGGAATGGGCAAAGCATCGCGCTCTTTCGGTCGATACGTTTCAGTTGTCGCTCGGCTCTTATATGGCCTGCTTTCTTTTTGTGATCCCCAATAGCTCTTGGATACTTTGCCACATTGCCGCGGCTTTTCTGATTGGGACCGCTTATCGATACCAGCGAATTTACGTGCCAAAGGATTATTGGGTCGGTTCTATTCCCCTACTTCAAGTATTTGCTGCTGCGTACAGTTTAGCGGCAAGTGTATTAGCCATTGAGACTCACGGATCTTTACGGTCGGCAGTATTCCTCGGATTGATTCACCTTTTATCGATCGCAGTTTATGGGATCCCCGTTTGGCAACCCCGTGTTGCCCGCTGGCACCTGCAGGTCGCTCGTATTGGCGATCGTAACTCGTGGGGTTGGGGCTTGCCGGCTGCTCTAATCTCCGTTTTCCAAGCCGCGTTAATCGCGGTCCCTTTTGGTCTCAGTACTCAGAGCGTCGGATCGCTGAAGGTGATCCTTGCGAGCTTAGGAATCTACGCAGGGACGGCGCTTCTTCGGTCTGTAACAGGTATTTTGATCAATATTATTCAGGACGCAATATTTCAGAGAAAGTTTATGACTGCCCTGAGGCGAATGACTCACGATACTCCTGAAGCAGCTTTTCAACTCCTTCACGATGAAATTGAGAACTCGCGAGCCCACATTTTGCGGCGATTTCAAACAAGGTCCGAACTGATTAACGAGGCCGTAGCGTCTTTCTCCGCGATCATTGACTACAACAAGCCCATTTATGACCAACCCCTAATGCGCGGTGTTGAAATCTTAGGGGAAGGGGACAGTGAAAACATTAAACACTTATTGCGCCTAGTGACTTTGCATGACTTCTTAATCATCCGTCAAGCGAGTAAGGGAGAAAGCCTGGACCCTACAACGATAAACGTGCTAACAGATCTTCTGAGATCAACCGTCTACGAGAGTAACTACCCGGTATTTCGTTTCCTGGACCCTCCAGTACCACCAACGCCAATTCACGAATTTTGGTCACGCGCTTTGTCAGATTCCATGAAGCGTAAACCATCCGTCGGAGTTTGGATTCACATAATGGGGGCTATTGTCCTTTGGACCTTCGCTATCGTGACGTTGCCCTGTGAATGGATCGTCGTTTTTCTGAACCGACAACGCGCGAGTGATTTTCGGCAGCGTTTCCAAGGAATCAGGAAGCTTATTACCGACTTCCTTCTTTCGAAGTCCAATTTACCGGCCTCCCTCAAGAAAGCCATTTCTGATTTGCGTGCAATCAAATCTGGGGATGCTGACATTGAAGGCAAAGCAGGTCTTTTGGGTTACGCGTTTCTCGTTTTGGTTAGTAATGGTTTTACTTTTCTGGAAACGTCGCTCGCACCGGTTACGGCTCAGTATACTGGCGCTGCTAATGTCGTTCTTTGGCGCTCGATCGGTGAGGATGGCTTCGCTTTGGCGCGAGAACTTTCTAAGTCTGCTGCCACTCGCGTGATTCTCCTTCTATCGTTGGGTGATTTGATTGCTTCGGAAAGCGAACGACCAATCGTTTCCGTCTCACGAGGAATTGTGATTGAAAAGGACACGGCGCATTGGGTCGACTTCAGAGAACCCGTTCCCGTCGACTATTTTCACGCCGCGCTACCCCAGACCGATCCCTCTATGATGGCAAACCTATACAAAATCCCAAGACCGGGGAACCCGGAGTGCGAATCTTACACAAAGCTTAAGTCATTAACGGCACTGATTCTGGACGGCGCCGGTGTACGACTCCCTCACACTCTGATAATGCCCGCAGATCGATCCCTCCGTCGGGGACAACCGTTTATTCCAACAACCAATTCTGAAGCAGCTATTACCGAATTTATGGATCGTCACGGCCTGTCAGAGGGTGTACTTAAACCGGAGGATGGCGAACAGGGAAAAGGTGTACTGATCTTTGATCGGAGCGAGATTCGAAAGGCTGCCAAGCATGCCGAACTGTTGCGAAAACAACGACATACTGTTTTGTTACAGGAGCGCATCGTGCCCCCCTTGTTGAGTGAAAACAACGACCTTTTGGATTGGAACTTGAGAGTTTTCGTATCGTGGAATTTTAAGACTTTCCGTCCTCAAGTAAGCCGCGGCTTTTTGGTGCGGTATGGCCGCTCCGGGGCCGCGGTTAATATCAGCCTAGGAGCACGCGTCATGACGTTTGAAGAATTGGGTTCTCGTTTGGGCTGGACCCACCATGAATTGTTTCAGCTTAAGCGGGATATCGTTGCGCAGTGCGAGAGCGCCTGGGATGCCATAGAACAGGCGCTCCGACTTGACAATATTTCAAATGGATTCACTCCTGCCCATGATGCCATGGGTTTTGACATCATGATTCGAAATGAATCGAAGGGTCTGGTGCCCTACGTAATCGAAGTTAACGATTATCACGCGGCCGGAATGGCTGATTGGGACCGACATGTATCCGAACGAGGAATCGCCGGGCGCCGAGGCGAAACCGTGCGCCCGTTGGTCAATCTTACTATCCGTAGAGCGGTCCAGTTTAAAAAAGCACGGGAAGATGATTTAGACGTAGGCGCGTTAGGACGGCGATCTGGAACCATTCTTGAGGCACTGGACGCTGCTATCCGCCTGGGCCTGGCTTCGCATGACAGAGTCCGGACAAAGATCCTCGGCCCCATTCCTTATGAACCGGGAATTAGCGGCTTTTTCGTTACCGATCCGGACGTTGAGGAGCCGTTGAATTACTTACGAGACTGTGCCGTTCATCATCCAAGTCAATGGACCTCGTTTTCTGAACTAGAGGACATCGGCCGAGCCACGGGCGAATTTATCGCCCAAAAGGACAAATTAGCCTGGCTAGTAAACCAGGGGCATCGAGGCGTTAGCCAGAGGAATAGCCCACAAGGACTCCAGTATCGGCTCGATCCGACCGATGCGATCGTGCTCACTGCCTGGCGCCGAATTGCTCAGGAGCTCTCGCTTGGCGAGATTCGTACCTTAGACCCATTGGTCTTCGCCGCGCGCTTAGGTGGATCTGAACTGCGATTTACTGAACAGGAGGAGCCACGCGGTATTCTTAAGGGAATTTTGCCAAGTGTTATTCTCCATATGTCGCGGCCATGGCGACGGGTTGCCAGTGGACCAGGCCTTTGGTCGAATGGGATTTTAATTAGGGGAAAGGATTCGGGAGGAGAAGGGTTTGCAAAAGCCGACTTGATCCCAGGTCTTCTAGGCCTAACAGCGGCCCAACTCGGCTTAGGCAATGCCCCGCTCTTCGACCGACCCGCAGGAATTCCTTTTCGGATTCTTTCGAACCAACTTCTTTTTGCTGCCTTGGTCGGGCCGGAAGAGCTGAAGATTACTCAGGATCGACTGAGAAAAAGTTGCCGACGCCTAGAGCACGAGGTGGCCAAACATCCCTCGTTGCGCGGCATTTTCGGACTATATAGGGCGAAACTGGGCATAAGCGTTCTTCTCGATGAGTCGTCTCGCCCCACGATCACGGAAGAAGCACTCCGACTTTGGAACCAGGCAGGAGGACCCGACAGCCTACCTTCCTCGATCACTCCGGTGTCAGAGATTCGAGCACGAGTCGACAGACGTACTGACCCTCCCCCCGGCTCCGCCGCCACTCTCTTCCAAAAGATTCGCGAGAACTTTGTCGGAAAAACGTTTTCTGCAAAAGACCTCCAGCCCTTCACCACCGGCGGCCGAATTCAGAAAAACCGGGACACGCTCACTGGGGAGACATATCTCAGTCTCCCTATCATTGAGCGCGATCTAGGGGTTCTTGTGAAACTCGGTCTCTTAATCCGTGAGGAGCAGGGGGATACCGCCAACTATCGGCTTGTATTCGGCAAGGGAGACCCTAGCCCACCGTTGGAAGTAATCGAGCAAAAGATTCTGATCCCGCTTGGGGCTAAGCCCAGCAAGTGGGAAAGTGATCGAGCGAAAAATCGGATCAGGCGCTACCTCTCAAACGGGGAGCTGATCAAAAAAGGAGACAAAGGACCGCCCAAGGAAAATCTGAAAGCCAAACGTCTTCCACCAGGTTCCCCTAGGATGCTCTGGGACACCATGGATCGGCCTGGGGAGTTTTCGGAGGCTCGGTTGAAAAAGGGGCTCACGATCGAAGATATTCAGCGCCATACGGAAGGGGGGCGAACCGGTCCGATTATTAACAGCGTTCGTCGTCAGGAATTGAGTACGATTCGACGCGATTTAGGGGTACTCTTTCAACTACGGCTAATCGATCGACGCCGGGTGAATGGAGAAAACAGATATTTCCTAATATGCAGGTCGCGGGATCTCTCCGAAGAGATCAACGTGCGGCTTGCGTCGATTCTTGTCCGCCTTGCGCCTAAACCTTCCGGAATGGAAATTCGCCAAGCACGCCAGGCGATACATGATGTCCTGACCGGCAGCCATGCAATACGCCCTATGAGCGATGTACCCGCTGTCCATCGACGACATCGGCCACGGACAGGACCCCTTCGAATCCCGGAAGAGCTGCTCGAAGGGCTTATCGGCGAAACGTTTACCCCGGCAGCATATGCCTTCCGGGTTTACACGTTTTTGCATGCCCACTTGAATCTTTTCGAGCCGATCGTGATCAACCTGCTGTCTGGCCAAACATTCAAAGAAAGTTTTGGTTTGCTTGGATTCAATGACGTGCATCTTTCCTGGAGAAGCGTTTTTACGAAAGCAATTCTTTACGAGATTGAAGACCAGATTTCCAGTGTCGATTCACTCGAGGGATTGATTAATCCCACCCAACAAGAAGCGAAGAGGTTAGTAACCTATTTATGTTCGACTGCTTTCGTCAATAATCTCCGTTCAAGAGCGCTCTTCATTGCACTTGAGAAACGACCGGTCGAATGCTCCTCACCCGAGCTGTTCCACCTCATTGGCAATCACTTTCTAGGAAAGGCCTTCACCCTAAAAGATCTTCAAAAGTTCACCGGTACTTGGACCCTCAGTGAAATCACGCAGAGCTTGGAGACTTTGGTGGAAATCGGTCTACTAAGGCGCGAAGGGATGGAGGATCAGACTCGTTATATCCCTATTTCTGGACCCGGATTAGAAGATCCGATCGTAAGTGATCGGTTCCAAAGCGCACAAGCGGAACTGGGAACATCACCGACTCAGGCTAAGATTAAAATGGCTCCGAATGAGATTGATGAATACTTAAAAGAGCGGGAGCTCTTTCTCCTCCTAAAGGATGCGCGGTCGGCCCCGACCGAGACAGAGATTGGGACCGCGTCCGCTTTACCATCTGAATCAGGAAAATCCCTAATGGCCTGGCTAGACACTCTTTGTTGGGCCAGCGAGGCCAAAACCATTTCTTGGAAAGTCATGACGGACGCGGAAAGGGCAGCCATCACGGACGAAGAGGCACAGGCTTTTAATGCACTCTTTACGTGGCGGCGGGATTTTTTTCATTACAAAGACGATATCCAAATCAAGATCCGCTTTGCTGACGGTTCGATTCGCGATCATCAGATTTACTATCTCGATTTCTCACACTTAGGGCTGGGCTCGCTTCCCATATCTCTCAAAAGCAATCCTTCGGATTTGACGGAGTCGTATGCGTCAACCGCCCACCTTAAGCGAGTATTGGGGATCCTCGAGAATTTTCCGGCATTGCTGGCGGCCAAGCCCAAGAGTCTTGAAGAACTCCGGTCGCGGGATGAAACGCTGGACGAATTTGTGCTCGGGGTTCAAGAACTGGTAAATATGCAGGAACTGGGTATTTTCGATCTATCAGAGCCGCAGCGGCAATGGATTATCAAGGCTCGCGAGTGGCTCGGCGTATTGGGTTACGGACTCGATGTGCGGCAGGTGAACGAGGATAAAG
>JBBSDO010000157.1:0-6924 GCA_038241515.1 Elusimicrobiota bacterium
GCTCATTCAAATCCTACCCGAAAACTACCAAGCCAAAGTAATTCCCTATCCAAAGGATTGCTTGCTCAGCCTCCCCGATCTCGAAAAACACGTTCGCGAAGCCCTCCCGAGAACCGAACCCTTCGTACTTGTGGCGGAGTCCTTTGGGGGTTTGGTGGGCACTCGCATTGCCGGCAATCCTCCGTCCAATCTCCAGGCTTTAATTCTCTCGGCTTCATTCGTCGCCAATCCCGTGAGCCGGGGACTGTTGCCCTTGAAAACGCTGATGGGCCCCTATGTTTTCAAAATGAAGCCCCCAAAACCTCTCATGAATTATCTTTTGGCGGACTGCCCCTGCCCTCCGGCAATCGTGCGCAAACTCGAAGACATTCTTTTGACGGTGCAGCCCGAGGTGCTTTGGGGTCGCTTAAAAATCGCATCCTCGGCCGACGAACGCCAGGCACTCAAGCGAATCCGAGTCCCGCTTCTCTATCTACAAGCCAAAAGGGACCGCGTGGTTCATCCGGGAAGCCTCAAGCTCATCCAGTCTCTGCGACCGGACGTGAAAAGGGTGGAAATCGACGCGCCCCACTTTTTGCTGCAGATGGCGCCGAAAGCAGCTCTCGCGGCCATCAGCAAATTCCTCCAGGAACATCAGCTGTTGGATAGAGGGGAAGTAAAGCGAGTTCTCATTGCCACCGCGACCGCAGGAGGCGGGCATCTGCAAGCCGCTGCTGCTTTGGAAGAGGCGTGGAAATTGAGCCGTCCCCAAGACGACGTGCGGCGTCTCGATATCTTGGATTTCACGCCGCGGCTGTACCGCAAGGCCTATGCGGAAGGCTACGTCAAGTTGGCTGAGAAAATTCCGGAGCTTTACGCCCATGCCTTCCGAATGAGCGATACGCCGGAATTTTTGAAGAAGATCGGAAAACTTAGACGAATCTCTGCTCGATGGGTGGGCAGAAAATTCATCACGTATGTGGAAAAGTTTAAACCCGATGTGATGCTCTGCCCGCATTTTTTGCCGCTGGAGGTGATGGGGTCCATCAGTGGACGACAGGCTAGGACTGATTGGAGAAACCTATTCAAAAAAAATTCCTCTCCCCCAATGGGGGAGAGGGGTGGTGAGGGGGCCAATCATCCCCTCATCGCCTGCATCGTCACCGACTTCGAAGCCCATGCTCTGTGGATGGAACCCTCGGTCGACGTCTATTTCGTGGCTGCGGACGAGACCAAAGCGCGTCTCGTGGCCCGTGGCATCCCAGAAGCGAAGGTGATCGTCACGGGAATCCCCGTGTCCCAGCGCTTTCGGAAGCCGCTCCCCGCTGAACCCCTCCGTTTGCGCTACGGCCTGCAGAAAAATTGGCCCACCCTCCTTATCTTGGGGGGAGGAATGGGTATGGGCCCGCTTGTCGAAACGATGACGGAGCTCGACAAAGCGATGAAGCGGCTTCAGATGCTGGTCGTGGCAGGGCGCAATGAGGAACTGCGCAAAAAGCTGGTCGCTCAAAGGTTCCATCACCCGACTCACGTTTTTGGATTCGTCAGCAATATGCAGGAGCTTATGGCGGTGGCCGATCTCATCGTTACGAAACCAGGGGGCCTCACCAGCTCAGAAGCGATGGCTTTTGGAAAACCGCTGCTCATTGTTAACCCCCTTCCCGGCCAAGAAATGGCCAACAGCGATTTCATGCTCGAGCGCGGAGCGGCCGCCAAGGCCAATCGTTTGGAGGATTTGCCCTCGCGCGTCGATCAGCTCATTGGGTCGAATAAGCTAGTGACGATGGGACGCGCGGCCAAACATATCGGACGCCCAGAGGCGGCGGAAGACATTTGCGCGGCCGTGGTTCGATTGTTGAGGTGATTGAAACGCATTCCTATCATTCCTCGCCACCAAGTGGGGGGAGGAATTACTTTAGATCTTTCTCCTTATTTATTTTTGTTTTCTTCGTCTTCTTTAATATCGGTAACACATTTGCCGTCTGCACCATCGACAAAGGGGAACAAGTCATATTCTTCCCTTCTATCGCCTATTCTACGACCGACGGTCTCTCGTGGGTTGTGAACGTCCATGGGTGGATCTTCCGGGACGAGCCGGATTCGCGCGTCCGCCGGGCGGTTCTGGCGACGCTCATTCGGACCTTGGGCCTTTCCCAAGAAGAACAAGAGCTGCCTTTTTTCAAGGAACGCGTCCGAAGCTTTCTCGTCCATAACCAAGACAGGCGCCGTCTGGAAATTCGCATCGGTGACAAGGTCTTTCCATTGAAGGCCTCCGATGGCAGCGGGCACTTCCAAGATCAATGGGTGGTTCCCAAACGCGATCTGAAGAGGAGTCCCTGGGTCCGCAGCGAGGTTTCTTGCGGCGGCCAGACGACTATTGCGGCTACGAAGATCTGGTTCTCGGATGATCGTGGTCTCGCCGTGATTTCCGACATCGACGATACGATCAAAGTGACGGAGGTCACGCACCGAAGGGCGCTTTTGGCCAATACGTTCCTTCGTGATTTTCAAGCGGTTCCAGGGATGCCCGCCGCCTACGCGACTTGGGCAAAAAAGGATCCGACGATGTCCTTTTACTACGTGTCGGCCAGTCCATGGCAGCTTTTCACAGGCCTATCGGTCTTCCTTGAAAAGCAAGGCTTTCCCGAAGGCATCCTGTATCTAAAACGCTTTCGCCTGAAGGACCGGAGCGTTCTCAATCTCTTTCAATCGCCGGAAAAGTATAAACCGCCGATCCTCGAAGACCTATTTCAGCGCTTTCCGCACCGCAAATACATTCTCATTGGGGATTCAGGCGAGAAGGATCCAGAAATTTATGGGAGCTTTGCGCGCAGATACCCTTCTCAGATTGAACATATTTTCATTCGTGAATTAGCCCCTGCCCCAGAAGAAGCCCGTTTCAAGACGGCGTTTCGCGCCATCCCCTTGTCGAAGTGGTCCTATTTTAGGGATTCGAAGGTTTTGCAGAATTGGTGGGTACAAAGTTAGTGATACCGCTAGGGCACAAGTTTAAATACGTGGCGATCAGACCCAAGAGATAAGTGAGCGAATTTTAGGCGACAGGTCTGTGGGAGGAAGGACTTCCTAGGAAATTGCCGGTCTATATGGTAATTTTCAAGGATGACTTGGAAGGTTTACTTAGCGTTTTTTACTCTATTTTTGGCGAATGTTGTCGAGTCGAAGCCGCGGCCTGCGGCGCCACCTCTGATCCGACCTAAAGCGGATGTTGAAGTGCGAGTTTCCAAAGGATTTTTGAACTCGCGTTACCGCTACCGCGTCCATAATCAAAGCGCCAAACCCGTCGCTTTCTTTTCCCTTATTTTAGAGAGCTCGAAGATCCGCCAATGCCGTGCGCCGAAGGGTTGGCAAGGGAAGGCAGTTCCACTCTTTGGATCCAGTTCAGTCGAGTGGACGGCCGCTGGCGGCGCCGAGATCGCGGCGGGTCAAAGCCTAGAAGGTTTCGAAGTCACCTCGCCATCGCGTGTTGGAAAAGCCGATTTTGTAATTCGCAATGTGGACCTTGTGGAGTCCCGGAACAGCACTACGGGGCCCGCAGACGGCATTCGCGATAAAATTAAAGAAGTCGCGGACAAACCTCTGGATTGCAAAGCGGCGAAATGACCGAAACCGAAGTGATCGATACTCATGTGCACATCGCCGCACTCCCCGATGGGGAAAACGGTTGCTTGCTGGCTGAGGCTATGCGCCAGAGCCTTATTTTCCGGTTCGTAGGATGGCGTCTCGGGCTGCCGCTTGAAGAACCCAAGCGGGCCAATGCTCTCTATATCGAACGCCTTGTCCGCCAGCTGCGGACCGCCCAGTATGTTCGGCGCGCGGTGATTCTCGCCATGGACGGAGTCTACGACCAAGAGGGGAACCTGGACCGCGCGCATACCGAATTTTTAATTCCGAATGACCTCATTTTCAATTTGGTTTCCCAATATCCCGACCTTTTCTTGGCCGGCGTATCGATCAATCCTCAACGAAAAGACGCCATCGTTGAGCTGGAACGTTGCGCCAAACGCGGGGCACATCTCGTCAAAGTAGTTCCAAATTCACAGCGTTTTGACCCGGGGTATCCCGCTTACACGCCTTTCTATCAAGCGATGGCCCGCCTTAAGATGCCTTTGCTGTGCCACGTGGGATATGAGTTTACGCTGCGCGGCAAGGATCAATCGCTTGGAGATCCCAGCCATTTAAACGTCGCACTCAACCAAGGGGTTACGGTGATAGCCGCGCATGGCATGAGCCATGGTCTTTTCTTTAAAGAGAAGTATTGGAATACCTTCCAGGCCTTCGTAAAGAGGTATCCCCACTTCTATTGGGACGCGTCCGCTCTTAGCCTACCCAACCGCGTTGGGATGCTTCTGCGTATCCGCTATCATCCGGAACTGCACACAAGAATGATTTTCGGAACGGATTACCCGCTACCTTCGTTTGCTTTTCCCGCCCTGCTCGCTGGAAATTTTGCTCTTTTCTGGAAGCTTCGTAGGACGGCCAACTCCTTTGATCGACACTACCTATTAGTTCGTACACTGTTACAACCTTCCACGGCATGAAAAGTCCTGAGAAAAAATCATTTTGGTCTCTGATGTGGGTGCAGTTTTTCGGCGCCTTCAACGATAATCTCGTCAAAATACTCGTGTCGCTCCTCATTGTTCAGTGGGTCAAGAGCCATACGGTTCGAAATCAGTTAGTGGATCTTTCGGGAGCCATATTTGTGGCGCCCTTCCTCATTTTTTCCATGATCGCCGGACGCCTATCGGACCGCTACAGCAAGTCCAAAGTGATCACGGGCGTGCAGTATTGGCAGCTCCTGGTGACGGTCGTAGCCAGCGCCAGCCTTATGGCGCATTCAATCCTCGCCATGATGGTCGCGATGTTTCTTTTATCCATGCAGGCGACTTTCTTTGGTCCCGCGAAGTACGGAATTTTGCCTGAATTGATGAATGAAACGGAGTTGTCGGAGGCCAACGGTCTCCTCAACATGGGGACTTTCGCCGGGATCCTATTCGGGACCATCGCGGCTAATTTCCTGCCCGATCGTCTGCGCATCGCCTGCGGGCTGCTGATCGGGGCGGGACTTTTGGCGGCCTTTGCCAGCCACGGAATTGAATCCTTGGCTCCCGCCAAACCGGAGGAGGCCGTGAGTTGGAATCCCTGGCGGATGGGCGGGGTCTGTCTATGTCTCGTCCTCCTAGGCTGGCTGCAGACGTTGCATCGACACCAAGGAAGATTGCGCTTTTGGGGAAGCTTGGCTTGCGGAGCGTTATTAATTGTCTTAACGGCGATCGAAAATGCTCCCGACCTCGTTGCGAACTGGAAGATTATCCAAAGAGACCGTACCTTAAAACTGGGCATTGTCGCCGTGAACTATTTTTGGTTCATGGGTGCCGTTCTCCAACTCAATGTCATTCTCTATGCGAGCGAGATGATGAACGAGACCCCTGTAAGATCGGTTTTAGGGCGAGCCCTAGAAAGCGTCATGGGGCATACCTCATTCGTGTCCGCCACTTTGCTCATTTCCGTGGCTATCGGCATCGGGTTGGGGAGTTTTTTAGCGGGGAAACTTTCCAAGGGAAAGGTGGAATTGGGCCTCGTTCCCCTAGGGGCTGTCGGCATGAGCTTGTTTGCGATGGATCTTTACTGGGCCTATCACTCGCTTGCTCGCGGCGCGTTTGATCTGTTTATGCTGGGCATGAGCGGCGGCCTTTACGAAGTGCCGCTTTCGGCGCTCGTCCAGTGGCGCAGTCCGAACGCTGAGCGCGGGCGGGTCCTGGCCACAGTCAACTTTTTCTCATTTGTCGCGATTTTAGGGGCCAGCGCCGTCCTTTGGATCTTTGGAAGCGTCCTACGTTTGAATCCCGCCCAGGTCCTATTTACTCTTGGACTCCTGTCGCTCGTGGGCACAGCGATTGTTTACAGTTTCCTTCCGGACGCGGTGTGGCGGTTGATCCTCTATTTCATCACGAACACGATTTACAAGATTCGGGTCGAAGGGGCGGAAAACGTCCCTACGAAGGGGCCGGCACTTCTCGTGGCCAACCATCTCTCTCTGGCGGACGGGTTTCTTGTAGGGGGTTCGCTGGCACGGCTGGTACAGTTTCTCATATGGCGACCCTTTTACGAGGCAAAAGCCTTTCACTGGCTCGTCAAAACGCTAAAAGCCATTCCCATCTCTGAGAATGATCCACCGAAAGCGATTGTCCGGTCTTTGATGGAAGCTCGTAAGGCCCTGGAGGCCGGAAACCTTGTCTGCCTGTTTGCCGAAGGACAGATTAGCCGCACCGGCAACTTGCTTGAATTTAAGCGAGGATTCGAAGTAATCGTTAAGGGGTTGAACGTCCCCATTGTGCCTGTGCATCTCGACCGCGTCTGGGGAAGCATTTTCAGCTTCGAACACGGAAAAGTGATTTTTAAAAAGCCGCGCCGAATTCCTTATCCCGTAACGGTCACTTTCGGAAAGCCGATCTACAATCTTCCCCGGCCTTCAAGCGTAGAGGGCCCCGCTAAAGGATCTGGCGCGGGGGTTCAAGCGGCGGAAGTCCGCCAGGCGGTACTCGATGTCGGGGCAGAAGCTTTTACCCATCGTTTGGAAGAATTGCATCCGCTTCCAATCGAGTTCTTAAAGCGGGCTAAGCGTCACCCGGGGAGGCTGGCGGTCGCGGATTCCTCCGGGAAGAAATTGACGTACGGCCGGCTAGCGGCTGTGAGTATCGTAACGGCCAGAATCATAAAGAACCTATTCAGTAAGGAAAAAGAAAACACCGAAATCAGTCAGATCTTAGGAGGGGCGCTTGCGGCAGACGGATGTGTGGGAATTCTCGTGCCCTCCTCCGTGGCCGGTGCGATTGCGAACCTCGCGGTGTCGCTCGCGGGATTTGTGCCCGTGAACCTTAACTATACCGCAGGCGAAAAAGCGATTGATCAAGGAATTGAGCAAGC
>JBBSDO010000158.1:0-6859 GCA_038241515.1 Elusimicrobiota bacterium
ACACAGTTAGAACACCTCATTCGCGAACATCCGGACGCAGAACACTCGCTTCGGTCGATTCTTCACTTTGTCGAAAATATTCACAAGGTGGACGGCGAAGAGGCTAAAAAACGCATCGAAAGTTTTTACCACCCACAATGGAACGTCCTCATACAGCAGGTTGCAGAAACAGATGATCACTATAATGGTCCGGCGGATTCGAGCTCTGTGCCAGATGTAAAAAGCCCTGACAGAGGTCCTCAGGTGGGAGTCTTCGCGGCAGGAAGCGACATTGTGGGTATGCCCGTAGGTAGCCCCGGCCTGGGAAAATCCAGGCCCACAGACTCCGATTCGATTCCAGAGCGAGATGATCTTCACTTTCTTCACGATGATGGATCACCGCCTGACAAGCGCATGCAACAGTTGATCGAGCTTGTGGACAGCATATGCAGTGATCCGTGGTCCGCCATTGCCAGGCTTGGCGGTCCGACATCGACCCGCGAAGACGATTTCAGCGGTGAGGCGCGCAACCTCTGGATTCAAACAGCAAGGGAAGCAGCTCTGAAGAATCCCGCGATGCGTGTTTTGGATATCGGGTCCGGCCACGGTCCCGTACTAAAGATTGTGCGGAAGATTGGGCAGGAAATCCGAGCCCAGTTCGAGTTACATGCGCTGGATCGGGCGATGCTATCGAAGGATGAAATTCCCGATTTCATCCACTATCACAAGGGTTTGATGGAGAAGATGCCATTTCCGGACTCCCACTTCGGAATGGCATTGTCTATGCACGGAGTCGGTTATGGCGACGCCGATCGCACATTTTCTGAAGTAACTCGCGTCCTTGAGCCTGGCGGGAAAGCGATATTTGTTGTGCATCGACCCGATTCACACTTTGTAGTTAACGCGCATGCCGAATTGGATCAGCTAAGGTGGATACTGGGTGAACGTATATATGAGAGTGTTATTGCGTTCCTGCGAACGAAGCCACAACTGCGATTTGCCCGCGCACTTGAAGAGCCACTTCGAAAGCTCAAGACCCTCATCCGGCGTCGTCAACACGAGGGATTGTCGGTTCAGCGCTTGCTTGACCTAGACGACGTTCTAATAAAGACGGAGCGCCGTTGGTCGGAAGATCGGTTGCAGGCATGGATCGCCGTGAAGATCCGATTTTTCTCCGATAAAGGCCTTTTTGAGACAATTCTTCCCGAATTGATTCGTACTTCGAGGCGATTCACGGTTGAACGGACTGAGGATTTCATGCATGAGATTGAAGCTTCGGGTCTCAAGTGGGACCAGCCCCCATCTCCTCTTGTAAGTCGTGGTCATTTGTTCGGCTGGCAGTTCCATCTATCCCGGCCAACCGCCCACTCAGAGACCGAAATGAAAAGCGCCGCCTAGCTTCGGGCGCCAACGATTCCAAAGTCAAACCGCTAAGATCCTGAACGATGCCCACGCCGTGATCAAGGAAGACTGCCTGCGCCCGAAAACTTCCGAAAGCCGAACAACCGGGGTGCGATAGATCCCGCGGGCCACTGAAACAAACGCCTGGCGCCAACGGCTTGCCGATCGACGTTCTCCGAGGCCAGCCCATTCACTGGCACTGTTCTTACGATGCGAAACCCGGAGATTTATTCTCCAGAGCCCAAAGATTTTATCAGCATGCTGATAACGTATGGATTT
The DNA here is from genome assembly GCA_038241515.1 of Elusimicrobiota bacterium. Lineage (GTDB taxonomy): Bacteria > Elusimicrobiota > Elusimicrobia > 2-01-FULL-59-12 > 2-01-FULL-59-12 > JBBSDO01. The sequence continues at coordinate 1,660 of JBBSDO010000158.1, forward strand.
TTAGTCCGGTGACTGACGCCGGGACAACGAACAGTTGACAAAGTGTCAACTATAGTATACACTCCTCTTGTGCAGCGAAAGTCCATTATCTACCAAACAGCAGCGGGGGTTGAACCTTACGTTGAATACGTGGATTCGCTGCGGGACCGTCAGGCGGCCACTAAGATCAAAGTCCGGGTCACTCGCGCAGAATTGGGGAACCTGGGAAACCATCGGTCAGTCGGCCAAGGTGTTATTGAGCTGAAAATCGATTTTGGACCTGGTTACCGTTTATATGTCGGTCTTCACGGAAATGAGTTGATTGTGCTTTTGTGTGCGGGAAACAAAAGCACTCAGGACAAGGACATCGGCAAGGCGCACAGCTACTGGGAAGATTTCAAGGAGAGCTTATGAGAAAATACCGAAGCCACAATGACTATTTGGGCCAATCTCTAAAAGATCCCAACGAAGCGGCGCTCTACCTAAATGCCGCCGCGGAAGAAAGCGATCCTGCACTCCTATTGGCGGCGTTGGCGCAAGTGGCAAAGGCACACGGCGTAACGCATATGGCAAAGCGTGTTTCGCTCTCCAGAATGGGCTTGTATAAAACTCTTTCAAAAAATGGGAATCCTGAGTTCAAGACGTTTTTCAATATTCTCAAAGCCTCCGGTATTCAACTATCATTCAAAGCGATGCCGCAAGCGGCCTAGTTCAAAGGCGCCTCGAGTATGGAACGCTGCCAGGGATCACATATCCCAGTTGGGCTAGACCGAGGATAGATTTAATGCAGCTAAAAGCTGTTGGGATTCCGGCCTGGTGTCGACCTCGTTTCAGCTCCGAGCCGTGATCATGGAAGAGCTGTGCCCGAGAACTTCCGAAAGCCGCACAACCGGGAAGATAGATCCCGCCTGCCACTGAAACAAACGCCTGGCGCCACGGCTTACCGATCGACGTTTTCCGCGTGCAACCAAATCCCTGGCGCAGTTCTTACGATGCGAAACCCGGATATTTATTCTATAGAGCCCAAAGATTTTATCAGCATGCTTATGAGGTATGGGTCTTTAGTCCGGGGAATGACGCCGTGACTTCCAACCTTCGTGGTTGCGAGTTATGGACCCGGTCAGAATTCCGATCAGTCGCGATCCCATAAAATACATAGGTCCTTTGCTATCAATCTTTGGTCTAGGCCTTTCGACGAGTTGGCGATAGAATTAGATTATCTCAGAACGCAGGCGCGCAACGTGCCTTTGAACCTTGTGCCGAAATCACTCACCTTCATTCTGCTCTTATTCTTGATTCCTAGCCTCGTTCTCCAGTCGAGTGATGGGAGGGCCATCCCGGCATTAATGGTCATCCAATCAAGTGTTTTGAGACCGGCCGAGCCCATTTCAAATTTCAAGGCGGAAGCATTTTCATTGCGGGCAACGGCTCAGCAAAATGGTCGACTCGGAGGAGCAACTCCTAAAGTCAGCCGCCGTCTCTTGAGTGTAAAGGCGGATCGTAGCGGAATGATCCCGGCGCTGAAACATTTTATATACGACCGTTTTGGCGGTTTTACAGGCTACGTGCTTCTCCCAGCCTTGATTGAGTCGGTCTTTCTAGTTGCCGGACCGGATGAACTTCTTAATCGAGTATCCGGCCTTTCCATGGGCCCTTCATGGGCGCATTGGGGGAGGTTGCTTGCGTTGCAGGCGATTTGGCATTCTGCGCACTTGCTCGGGATCGATCCCGACGACCGGGCCGATGCGTTATCGGGAATCAAATTGTCCATCTCTGCTATTTCGCTTCTGGCTATCGGTGCTGCTTGGCACATTTTCCCTACATGGGGATGGGGCCTTTCCGTCGTGGCACCGTTGGTTGCAGCTCATGCTGTCATGCATCTTTACATGGCCTCAGAATACTGGCTTATGAGTGGAACTGTCCGCCGTAGCCTGAGAACCGAGGCCGTGCGAAAGGGGTACACTGAAAACCAGCAAGTTGAGGAACACGTTCAGGCAGCCAGACGATCTCTGGATGGCCATCGTGTAGGATTTCGAGTGTGGTTCGACAACGGGGAACTTTTGTGGTTTGGCTTGCCGGATTCACGAGGAAACATAAGATTGGTGCTAGATGATGAGACGTATGTCCTGCAAATCGCATCAGGACGGTTGCTGAACGTCAAAGGTGAAGCCGTCTCCTCTGAAAGGCTACGAGTCGAGAAACGGGGGCGAACGAAAATCCGATTCACTGTTGACAACGAATCGGTAGTTGTTAACCCTAACAATCTCACACAATCCCATGATGAGCGTATCGAGCCCATGTCCTTTACTATCGCTGGAGGAGATAAGTATTCACTGCATGTCGGCTTGCGCGTAGGAAACGAAAAACTTCGTTTGACGGGAGACGTCCCCGTCTATGCGCTGGCGGCTCGAGAAGTTTTCCTCTCCCGCTTCGGTCAGAACCGGGACGGAGAAACCGTTCTCACAGCCGCCTCGGCCTATTTTGAGGATCTGCTGGCTCCCGATGGTGGCCTCGTGGATTTAATTGGAATGGGTTTAGGAACCGCTCTCTTCAAGGTCATTGTCAACGCCACTCGGCCCGATGTGATTCGGCTTAAGAATGTTGTACATCCCGAAACTGTGCAAGCCGTTTTAAACGCGATTGCGCTTTTGTCCCCTGAGATGGTAATTCCTCGAAAACGAAAAAACTTAAAACGCTGGATCTTAAACCAGGGACAAGACGCCATTCAAAGGGCGATAGATACCATTCTTCCTGAAACCGTCGTGGGAAAGTTGGTCGTCCGGTTTGGGTATCGGAACATCCGTTTGGATTGGAACGATCTCCTGCTTGGGGGAATACTGACGTTTGAAGCTCGTCGAACTACTGCTGAGATTTTGCACGCAAACGTCCTAAGATCAGCTGCCTAGATGAAGATTTTTTTCTGAGAAATCGATTGTCTGAAAGCCTACAACCCCGTCAAAAAAGTATTTCCGGCCAGGACTGGTGCAGGGATACCTCTACCGCCGCCCTTTCCGGGGATTATTAGCCCCAGAGGGGCATTTGGGTCAGCTCAGTTTTTTCCTCCCTGCCCGTTAGAAGAGAAACCCGGAGATTTATTCTCTCGAGCCCACAGATTTTATAAGCATGCTTATACGGTATGGGTCTTTAGTCCGGCGACTGACGCCGTGACATTTAAACCAAAGCCTGTCCTTCACGCGCTACGACACCGCGGATGGCGTGCGCGCGGCCGCGCAAGGTGATGCGGCCGGCCGGGTCGGCGGCTGCCCAACAGGCGATGCGCTCCTTGAGTTCGGCCCGACGGTCGGACGTCATGGCGGCTAAAAGGGGCCCGATGTTCGGGCTTCGGGTGACGACAGCCCACAGCTCGTCTGCGCTCGCGAAGGTACGCTCGACGCCGATGACGGTCGTCGCAATATCCTGCAGCTTCGCCGCGGCCCAATAGGCGCGCAGCCGCTCCAGCTGGCCGGCGTCCGGGCTGGGCGGTAGGCGTCTGGGAATGCCGAGCGCTTCCATCTCAGCCTGGACCGCTTCGTAGGGGAAACCGCCGTTGACGAGATCCCAGGCGTAGGCGGTCACTATTCCACCCTCCGTCACCACGCGCGCCATCTCAGCGACGCCTTTTAACGGATCGGGCACGAAAAAGATCACAAGCGGCATGACGGCGATGCCAAAGGTCGCATCCGCGTAGGGAAGGGTCATCGCGTCGCCGGCCCTATAGGTCGCAAGGGACGTGCCGGGGCGAGCGCGTGCGAAAGCGAGCTGCGCCTCCGCCGGGTCGATCCCGTCTACGGCCGCCGGGGCGCACTGCTCGATAATCATCTCGGTGAAAGCGCCATTGCCGCAACCGACGTCCAGCCATTTTCGCCCGGGCGCGGGAGACAGCCAGCGCAGAAACTTCTCGCCGACCCGCCGGCTCCACACGCCCATATAACGCTCGTAGCCCTCTCCATCGTCGAAAACGAACTTGGCATCCTCCATGGGAAAAATTTTAGTAGAGAATGGTTCCAATAACAACTAAGCACCTCAAAGATATACGCCGATCAGAAATGTAGTCCCTTTCGGCCTATTCCCAGGAGCCAGTAACTTTGATACAACTTCACTCAATGAATGAACGTTTTTATTCTTGCAGAGTGACTTGCAGAAATGGGTGTTACGTAAGGAGATCACGATGAATAAAGTTTGGGTGCCCGTGTTTGGCCGGCTCATGGCAGTGGCTTTTGTCATGGGCGTTTTTGGAGGATGCGCGACCGAGTCTAATCATGCGGTTGAAGCGACCAAAACCGCTTCTTCACGAATAGCCTATTCAGGGACCCGGCGCAACCTGGTGGTCGGCAAATTTGATAATCGATCCAGTTACCTGCGCGGATTATTTTCCGATGGCGTGGATCGGTTGGGGGGACAGGCCAAGACGATTTTGATGGGACATCTCCAAACCAGCGGACGCTTCAACTTGGTCGATCGCGACAATATGGCGGAGATCGCACAGGAAGCGAAGATTAATGGAAAACAGCAAGCGCTCAAGGGCGCCGATTTCGCTATTACCGGGGATGTCGTGGAGTTTGGGCGCAAAGAAACGGGTGACGTTCAGCTTTTCGGCATCCTGGGCAGCGGCAAGAAGCAGGTGGCTTATTCGAAAGTGACGTTGAACGTCGTGAACGTGCTCAGTTCCGAGGTCGTCTACTCCGTTCAGGGCGCTGGAGAATACAGCTTAAGCAACCGCGAAGTGCTGGGCTTTGGCGGCACCGCTGACTATGACTCCACGCTCAACGGAAAGGTACTCGATTTGGCCATTCGAGAAGCGGTGGACCGGCTTGTGGAAGGACTTGAGCAAGGCAAATGGAAAGCTGAAAAATAGAATGCGGAAGTTTGCCGGAGCCTTGCTGAGTTTGACGATAGCCGCCGGTTGTGCTCCGCGTCAGACGCTTTATTCCTGGGGAAACTATGAGGATCTGGTGTATTCCTCTTATGCCAAGCCGGGAGCCGTGCCCCCCGAAAAACAGATCGAAAAACTCGAGCAGGATTATCAAAAAGCCCGGTCCGGTCATAAACCCGTTCCTCCGGGATGGCATGCCCACCTAGGCTGGCTTTATTTCCAGACCGGAAAACGGGATCAGGCCAAGCTAGAATTCGAAACCGAAAAGGCCGCCTTCCCCGAATCGACCGTCTTCATGGACCGCTTGCTTGCGAGGCTTAAGAAGGTATGACCGCCCGCAATTTCTCA
>JBBSDO010000159.1:0-6760 GCA_038241515.1 Elusimicrobiota bacterium
CGCTCATTTGATCACTCGCGGACACTCCTTGCAGACCGTCCGCGGCAGGAGAAAGGGAAACCACATCCGTACGGGTGACTATGCGTGCTCCGTGCCGAGCAGCCTGTTGCGCCAGCCCCAGCGTGAAACGCGCATCCTGTAATTGAGCATCCACAAAATATTCGGTGGCGCCCAAGAGGCCTTCCATCCGCAGGCCGGGCACCCGGCCCACGAGCGCTCCAGCCGTGAGCACGGATGGATTCTTTGGCGCTGGCCGCCCCGTCATCCATGCCCCTACTTTTCCGAAGAGTGCGTAAATCCAAGTGCCCATGCGGACGACCGGAAAGGAGAACGGATCGGAGGTGTAGACGGGGAGTAAGAAGCTAAAGGGCTTTACCCAATGCGGAGCCAGGTCCTGTAGTCTTTGGCGCTCGCGGCTTTCGTGGAACACATAGAGGAGACGGCCCTGGGCAAGGTAGCGCAAACCTGCATGCGCAAGGCCTGTGGAATTTCCGCTCGCACCGCAAGCCAGATCTTCGCGTTCCAGAAGCAGGCAATTCAAACCCATTTCAGCCGCGTGGGCGGCAATGCTGCAGCCGACGACGCCCCCTCCGATTATGATAAGTTCGGGCTTATTTTCTTGAAGAGAGGCGAGAGAAGACTGACGATTTTTCCAAGAGAAGGACATAGGGCGCGAAAATCAAAAGGCAAAAGGCAATCGCACCAATGCGTTAATGGTCGATGGCCTAGCTCCTACGGACGAATGGTCGCTCGTAACCATTTTATCCCCGCGGGTGAAACTTCTTATGCGCCTCTTGCAGATGAGACCGTTCGAGGTGGGCGTAAATCTGCGTTGTTGCTATCGAGGCGTGCCCGAGCATCTCTTGTACCGCGCGCAAGTCGGCTCCATTCTGGACCAGATGCGACGCGAAAGAATGTCGTAGCGTGTGGGGAGTGACTGCCTTTGTAATTCCCACCTGTATGGCCGCCCCTCGAATCAGGCGCCAGAATTGTACAGAACTCATCGGTCCCTTCTTATTGGATATGAAAACGCTCTTTATCGATGCGGGGACCTGTGGGCGTCGATCCAGATAGCCCTGAACCGACAATTTCGCTCGTTCACCGATCGGAACGATTCGTTCTTTGCCGCCTTTCCCTAACACCCGCACGTAGCCCACCGACAGGTCGAGCTGATCCAATGTCATTCCGGTCAATTCCCCGACGCGAAGACCCGCTGCATACATGAGCTCAAGCATGGCCCGAAGACGAACGGCTTTATACTCCATCCCGCGAACCCCCGTGATAAGACGAGCCACCTCGTCTACGGTGAGGTAACGGGGCAAACGCTCCGGCTTACGTGGACTTTGTAAAAATGCAGCCGGATCTTTGATGATAATCTCTTCGGAAAGAAGAAAACGATAAAAGGCCCGCAGGCTCGCGATGTAGCGTGCGAGCGAGGTGGGTTTCATTCCCTGCGATTTGCGGTGCCACAGGTAGTCGGTTAAGTCTTCGCGCGAAGCGTTCAAGGGAGCCTTTTTCAATTGATCCATTGAAGCGATGAAGCGCACTAAATCCGCCTTGTAATTGAGGAGGGTGCGCAATGCGACACCCCGTTCGACACGCAGATGCCGCAAAAAAGACTCCAGATGCTCGGTCGCTTTTAGAGAAAGCTCGCCGCTCATCTGGAGTCTTTGATTTAGCCCCGATCCATGAAGCTCTTAATCTGGATTCCGGGTTAGCGTTTACTGGCGGCAGGTTCGGGTTGCTTGGATTCCTTGGCGTCAGACACCTTACCTTCAATTTTCCCGGCAAGGCCGGGCTTAAGGGCCGCTTCTTCAGCCGCGAGCCCTCCGAAATACTTTTCTCGGATCAGTTTCTCGAGCTTGTTGCCCATGTCCGGGTGTTCTTTCAGATAGGCGCGAGCATTGTCGCGACCCTGTCCTAGGCGCTCATCCTTCCAAAGATACCACGATCCCGCCTTTTCGAGAATCCCTGCGTCCACACCGACATCAATCAGGCAACCTTCACGAGAAACGCCTTCGCCGTAAAGCATTTCAAACTCGGCCTGGCGGAAAGGTGGCGCGACCTTATTCTTGACGACCTTCACGCGGACCCGGTTTCCGATCACCTGGTCGCCCGCCTTAATCGATTCGACGCGGCGAATATCCAAACGCAAAGAAGAATAGAACTTGAGCGCTAAACCTCCGGGCGTCGTTTCAGGATTGCCGAACATAACGCCAATCTTTTGGCGCAACTGGTTAATGAAGATGAGGCTCGTGTTGGACTTGGAAATCGTCCCCGTAAGTTTCCGCAAAGCTTGGGACATCAAGCGGGCCTGCATGCCCATTTGCTGATCGCCCATTTCGCCTTCGATTTCGGATCGAGGCACGAGAGCCGCGACCGAATCCACGACGATAATATCCACCGCCCCTGACCTCACAAGCGTCTCTGTGATCTCTAAGGCTTGTTCGCCAGAATCCGGCTGGGAAATAAGGAGATTGTCCGTGTCCACACCGAGCTTCTTGGCATAGACGGGATCCAAGGCATGTTCAGCATCGATGAAGGCGGCGACGCCCCCCATTTTCTGAGCGTTGGCCACGACGTGAAGGGACAAGGTCGTTTTACCAGAGGACTCCGGGCCAAAAATCTCAATCACCCGACCGCGAGGTATGCCTCCGATGCCAATCGCAATATCCAAAGGAAGCGCCCCCGTGGAGATTGCATCAACCCGGGCTTTCACTTGTTTATCCCCGAGTTTCATGATGGCTTCTTTGCCGAAATCTTTTTCGATTTGGGTCAGGGCCAGTTCCAACGCCTTCATTCGATCATCTTTTCCCATAACACTCTCCCGTTGTCACGATTTTGAGTAAAGCACGAGTACGACCACTGACCCCAAAAAAAGTTCCGCATCGTCTCCACATCTTTCTACTATCCCTTAGATAAAAATTCGCCGGTTTTATTCTCCGCGCAACCTTGCGACGTCACCTTGGCTAGGCATAGAACCCGTAATCAGTTCAGCGACCGAGCCGTCATCGCCAAAATAACGATTCACCTTGATTTCCCCCACTTTTTCTTCGGTATTACCGATCACGAGCCCGGTGGCTGGGTCTTTAATCGCGCGGCCGAGGTGATAGGCCACGAGTTTCGTCCCCTGAGGGAGCCCAGAGTCGCTGCCGGCATTCAAGTAGATATTTTGCGCGTCGACATCCGCGATGCGGCAACTCCATGGCTTCTTTTCCACTTGCGCGACAATGTTGTTCATAAACTTGACAATGGCCGCGCGGAGCGCTTCGCCTTCGAGGGTTTCGTCATAGCCCGCTCGTGTGCCGAGCCCCAACACTCCACCCGTGTGCTTCTTTGCCAGACCGGATCCGGAGTCGGCGTACAGAATCTGCCCCGTCTCGGCATCGACCACCCGTATATCTACGGTGCATTTTACAATCTGGCGCTTGGATTGGGTGATAAGATATTCCGAACCTTCTGATTCTTCGCCGAATTGCGAGATGGCACCCGTCACGATCGCATTCAAACCCAGGATCTTTCCGACTTTGGCCGCAGTGCCGGCGTCAATCGCTCCGCTCATGCCGAGTTTTTGTTCGGCCATAATCTTATCCAGCTTATCGCGCTCTACCACGATGATTTGGCCTGATTTCGCCAGCTCGGTGTTTTGGATATCGGAAGCCGTGGTGCCCAGGCGGGGTTCCCCGTACTTTTTCTTATTTAGAAAATCAACGACGCCCACCCGCCGCTTGAGGCCGACCATTCCTTTGGGTTTATCAATCGTCATCGTTTCCTTCTGTTTGACCGTCGTCGTTGGCGCGCAGGCCCCCAGACTGAGGATCAAACATAGGCTCATGGCTTTTTTCATCGAATTCTCCTTGGGAAATGATTTATAGTCGGGACGGTAAAGTGTTCAACAACCGGTTCACAGCCACACGCGATTCGGCCTGCAGCGGGACATGCGCTAATTTTTCGACTGCTTTGACCGCGAGCTGAACGGCAAACTGGCGTTTGGCTTGTTCGGTATTGGCGACCACCTCGCGGGTGGCCCAGTCACGTTCGGCCTCCCAAAGACGCTCGCCCGTTTTTACGTCCACAAGCTTGGCAGAAATCTTCACGTGTCGCTGCCAGTAAAAGCCCACATTGATATAGTTAAAATCCTCGAGCGCGCTGTAAAAAAGCGTGTCCGCGCCGGTATATTGACCGAGGTCCTGCGCCTTGGCTGCCTTAAGCTGTCCGCCGTCCGAAAATCCATTTTCCTTAAGCTGGGCGTCGACTTGATTTATGGGCAGCACCTGAAATCCTCTGGACTCTAATTGATTATGGATTAGATTGCGGACAAATATGGGGCCATCTAAATCGTTGCTTTCGTTGACCATCGGCAAAACGGCGACCTTTCGCGCGGAAGTAAACTGATTGGAGATATAGACTTGGGACGGCGCGCAACCCACCAGGCCAGCCACGACTGCGAGTGCAACGACCTTTAACCAACTCTTCCGACGCACTACCCCAATCCTTTGATTATGGACAGGGTTGTCCTCTCCATCGATATCAGAACGAGGATTTCGGGCTACCGTCCGGCTAACGACGCTGAGAGTTGGATGGATCGATCGGCGACCTGGAAGACGGACCAGTTAGGGCCGCCGATGGAAACAGCTCGGTCTGCCAAGTCCTGCGGGCTGAGTTGGTCGATGAGCACATCCAGCACAGCCGTCCCCGGGTCCTGCACATAAGAGCGGAGGAATTGGTCCTTCACACCCGGAACAGCGGAGAGTGACTTCTGGAACTTTGACAGCACTTCAAACGATTTTAGACCGGAAATCGTCACTTCTACATGGGCTCTTTGAGAGAGGTCTTGAGGTAAGGAGGACAAATCTGCCGCCGCAAGCTGGGCGGCTTTTTCCAGCGCTTTCTCGCCAGCAAGCTGTGGGGTCGCTTCTAGTCCGCTCGCCGTTTGGGAAACGGTTCGTACGACCTCACCCGTGCCCGTTTCAATAATTCGGAAACTTACCGAAGCTCGAAAGGAGTGCATTCCGCCAAATTCTTTGCCGTATCCAAGGGACTGAGCGCGACCCATTCCGGCCATCAGGAGTTCCGCAGCCTTGTGGCTGATGGACTTGGCCACTTCAACCGGGTCCTGGTCTGCGGTCGTCGTTTTAGGGAGCTGAACCACTTTGTAGCCCTGCGTGATAAGGGCTTGCTCAAGGGTGCTCTTGGCATGCGCGCCTGGATCTTCCACTTCTCCTATATATTCCTGCATCAGGATCGTCACGCGCGGAAATCCGACGGAGGGCTGTTTCAAGAGGCCCAAAGCGTCCAAATCACTGTGCAGGGAAGAGGTCGTGACTTGGGCCCGGATGCGTGTCTTGTACCATTCCCCGGATCTTCCCTCGCTCAGCACTTCGTAACGCTTAATGTACCCTGAGGTGTGGGTCAGAATATTATTTTCAATCGCCACAGCCTTATCGACTCGCGTCTTCGCGTTAACGTAGACACCCACCACAAGTTCCACAGCCGCACGTTGTGCCGCCGCCAATGCGGCCGCCTTCGTACCTGGCAGGTCGTCCTCCCTATAAGGAGCAGTACCTTCCGCCTCCACAATCTCCCCTTCGGTAGTTTTCACTTTTTTCAGTCGCGAATGCTGGGACGCACAGCCAGAGACGAGAAGCGCGGCAATGAGTAGGTGGGTCAAGCCTGATTTCAATTTCATGATTTCACTTTTAGGCCAGAATCCTGCAGGCGCTTTTTGTCCAGCCGGAGTGTCACCACACACCCGTCGTCGTTGGTCCATTCGGTTTTAACGATATTAGCGCCTTTTATCTGTTGCTTAACGTTTGTTTCAATTTGAGAATCCGTTTCCATGGCTTTCTGAACTGTGATTCCACCCTCCAGCTCAACCCCTTTGATAAAAGAGAGCATCTCGTACTGCGCTTGTACGATCGCTGCGTCGCGGGAGGTGGCTTTGCGCTGAGTATTATTAGTCAAAGTAGAATCTGCGGCCCCAATCCCCATCGTTTCGATAAAGCGTTTTTTTTCCTGCTGTTGATCGATGGTTTGTTGAATTTCGCCCTTTTTAACATATGAACTTCCGCCACCGCAACCGGCTAAATAGGTCAATCCACAAAGACCTACTGTAGAAAAAAGTTTTTTCAAGCTTCCCCCTCAAATGTGCGTGTATTGTCGGGAAAATCGAGTCCCGCGAAGTCTATCAGTTCAACCTTTTCAAGTCAACGAACCCATCCATCAAATATACCAGTCATTTAGACGGGGATCTATTCTCATTGTTCCCGCGTCTTGAGTAAGTATGGAGGCCTCGCCGAGTTTTTTCAAGGGACTTCCGAGCGTTTACTAAAATGAATTATGTCCTCTCCTAAGCTATCGCTTAAGTTCGCCTTGGTCTTGGCGGTCCTATGCGGGTTCACCGCTGCGACTGTTCATCACTTCACACTTAGGACCCGCCGCCATAATCCTTCCGTCCTGAATGCGCTGCCCGCTCTTTCCATTTCCGTTTCCTCTGGGACTATTGGCGAAGGCGGCTCCCTCTCAGACGCGTTGGAGAGCGCAGGGCTCCATCCCCCCGAGGTTTTCGCCATCGAACAGGCCCTCCGTCCCCTTTTCAACCCTGTGTTGGCGAGACCCGAACACGTCTATGAGGTAGAGCGCTCGACCAGCGGTCGCTTCTTGAACTTTCGATACTGGCCAAACCCGTTTCAGTTCATCCTAGTTGCCGCTTCACCTTCGGGAGCGCTTTCTGCGGTTGCCAATGAAATACCGACTCAAG
>JBBSDO010000160.1:0-6757 GCA_038241515.1 Elusimicrobiota bacterium
ACCCCGTTCTAGAATAACGGCGGACTGAAAATAAAAAGTTAGAAGTCAAAAGGCAAAAAGAAGGGTGGGCTTTTATGATAAAGCCGACCACCCTTTTTGCTTTTTGACTTCTAATTTTTGACTTGCCGCTCTGTCGTATAAGTGGCAAAGGAATTCGGTGTTTCCCACAGCGTGACGGATGTCACGGGCAGCCCTTTGCTTTGCGCGGTTTCGTAAATGAGGCGGGCAATCGTTTCGGCGGTTGGATTTTCCTTCAAAATAAATATCGGTTCCCCGGCTTTTTCCAAGGCATCACGCAGCGGATCTTTCTCATGAAGAATCATACGGTGATCGAGCGTCTCATCCAGCCAGGTCTGCAAGATCGCCTTGATCTCGCCAAAATCCCGCACCATGCCTTTGTCGTCTAGGCTGGCCGAGCTCAGCTGAACTTCCACCTTCCCATTGTGGCCATGGAAATATCGGCACTTGCCCGCGTAGTTTAACAGGCGATGCCCGTAGCAAAATTGAATCTCTTTTGTAACCTGAAACATCATGTCTCCTTATTGTCTTATTGTACCGATGAAATAGACATTGTAACAGGAGTACAGAGCGTCCAATGGTCTCTTGAACCCGACCGCTGTCAAAGGGCAATTTCCTCTGGCATCTCAATACATTGATGCCGCCAAACGTCGCGGACGGCCATGATTGTGGTCGATACCCGCGAGATTGCTTTCTCTTTGATTCGACCTCAGCGTGCTACTATTTGACTATGAAGCGAAACGTGAGTACTCGCGGCGTGCTCCGTGGCTCTGAGAGGAACACAATTCAAAACGATCGCTATTTCTATCATGCCACCTCTGGAATTTAAAGGAGCTATCAGTGTTCTTGCCAGTGGCGGGATGGACAGCGATATCCTCATCGTGGAGTTGGCCCAGAAATACAAGCGGGTGTTTCCGATCTATGTTCGGCAGGGGCTGGCCTGGGAAGAGGTGGAGCTCCATTGGTTGAGAAAATTCTTGGCGGCTATCCGTCGAAGCACCAGGATTCAGCCGTTGCGCGTCCTAGAACTGCCGATGAATGATGTGTATGGTGATCACTGGAGCGTGGGGCGGGGGAATGTGCCTGGGTACAAATCCAAAGACGAAGCCGTTTACTTGCCGGGTAGAAATTTGACCTTGATCTCCAAAGCAGTGGTTTTCTGTGCGCTAAACCATATTCCGATTTTGGCATTAGGTTCGTTGGGGCACAATCCGTTTCCCGATGCTTCGCCCAAGTTCTTTAAGCTTCTGGGAAGGGCGATTTCCATGGGTCTGGCGGCGCCGGTGAGAATTCTCGCGCCATTTCGATCATTATCGAAAATCCAAGTTCTTCAAAGGAACAAAAAAGCACCGCTCCATTTGAGCTATTCGTGTCTCTCTCCTAAGGGTTGGAACCACTGTGGTCGCTGCAACAAGTGTGCTGAAAGGCAAAGAGCTCTCCGGATCGCCCGAGTCCAGGATTTCACTGAATATGCCAACTGAACCGTCCGCTAAAATGCTAGCGGGCGGGCGAGAGCTCAAAGCGATCTTTTTTGACGCGGGCGGGACTCTCTTCCGTCCCTATCCCTCCGTGGGAGCCATCTATTCGAAAATGGCCCTGAAACATGGGCTCCATACGGACCCTCAGAAGATCGAACACCTTTTCGCTCAGGCGTGGCATTCGCGCAATGGACTGAGTTCCTTAGCGGGAGCGACGAGCGACAAAATCGAGCGGGACTGGTGGTACGCGCTGGTCAAGGACGTTTTCGCGTCCCTCGGGTCGTTTAGCGACTTTGAAGCGTTCTTCGCCGAACTCTACGATCTTTTCGCGCGGGCGGAATGTTGGCGGCTTTTCGACGATTCCCTTGCGACATTGGAAAAACTTAAATTAGAAGGTTTTCGCCTGGGCATGATTTCGAATTGGGATCACCGCCTGTTCTCTATCGTTAAGGACTTGGGGATCGAACCTTATTTCGAGAAAATTTTGGCAAGTTCGACCGTCGGGGTTGCTAAACCGGCTGCGGCTATTTTCCATCAGGCGCTGGAAGCTCTGGGGGTGCGGGCCGAAGAGGCGCTCCATATCGGCGACAGTTTTGTCGACGACTTCCAGGGAGCGACGGCGGCGGGAATGACAGCGGTGTTGCTGAATCGCAGTGGCAAGGATTACAATGGGCTTACGGTTATCTCCGGTCTGAATCAGCTCGTTTCTTTACTCCATAAATCCTCTCCCGCCGACGCGACGGCAGCGTTGGGGTCCGCCAAAGACTCTGTGGCGGAAGGTAGGAAAGGCAGGGGCGAGGAATTTTTTAAATGATCGCTCAAAAAACCACTCTTTCTCCTGAACCGGTCGTTACCCTCGAAAACGCCTTTCAGAATCCCTACGACAACGCCGTGGCCACGGCGCGGACCTGCTACTCCTCTAAAGTCATACATGCTGAGGACGTTTCGAAGGACGAAACCACCAAGATTCGCCGCGACGTTATTGCGCAATCCACTTACAAAGCCGGGCATCACACGACGATTCAGCATGCGACTTTTCAGTTCGTTTTAGACAAGATTTCGCGCCAAGTTATTTGGTCGTTCTTGCATAGCCATCCGTTTTATAACTCGGAGCAGGTCAGTCAGCGCTACGTCGAAATGAAGCCCGAGAATTTCACGACGCCTGCCCTGCAGGAAGAGCACCTGCCGCTTTATCGACGCGCCATTCAGAAGCTCATGGACGCCTATCACGAGCTGAGTGTGCTTCTTGAGCCGACAGTGGTTGCTGAATACAAAAGGCTTTTCCCGATCCGAAACCTGGAAGAAAAGCGGTGGAAAAGCGCGATCAAGAAGCGTTGCCAGGAGGTCGCGCGCTATGTCCTGCCGGTGGCCACGCATGCGCATCTGTACCACACCATCAGCGGTCTGACTCTGCATCGCTATCACCGGCTCTCCGGGCAGTTTGATGTGCCCCTCGAACAGAAGATTATTGTCCAGAAGATGGTGGATGCCGTAAACGATTTCGATCCCGAATTCTTCAAGTTTATCGAGGATCCACTGCCCCTAGAACAAACTCTGGAGTACCAGATCCTAAAAGAGTTTGATGAGAGCCTGCGTTGTTGCTGGCCCAAAGCCTTCATTAAAGAATTTGACCGTGAATTGGGTGATGTTTCGTCAAAATTGGTCGACTACAAGTTGAACTCCGAGCCAGTCCTGGCCCAAAGCGTACGCAGTGTCTTGGGCGTCCCCCAAAGCGCCATGCCGGATGCTGAAGCCATCGATTGGGTCATGAATCCGGCCAAGAACCCCTATTTTGCCGAATCCCTCAATTTGACCTCGCTCAGCAAACTCACGAGGACGATGGTACATCCCCACTTCACGTTCAAGAAAAAAATCTCCCATACGGCGGATTCCCAGGATCAGCGCCACCGCATGACTCCCGCTTCTCGGCCCGTCCTTGTGCGCCAAGTGCTTTGGGACGAGCCGGACTATATCGTGCCTATCCTTATTAAGGAGACTCCGGCGGCTTTTGCCCTTTATCAGCAAACGATGCGCGAATTATGGGAAACAATGTCCCAGCTGATCCATGCGGGGGAAAACGAAAGTGACGTGTCATACCTTCTCCCGAACGCCTTTCCAATTCGATTTGAAGAATCCGGCGATCTACTGAATTTTCACCACAAGTGGACCCACCGCCTTTGTTACACCGCGCAAGAGGAAATTTGGAAGACCTCTCAAGAGGAAGTTCTGCAAATCCAGCAGCGCTTTCCTCAGATTGGAAAGTATTTTGGCGCCCCTTGTTGGATGCGGAAGGAGGCCGGCGTCAAACCGTTTTGTCCCGAGGGCGACCGATTTTGTGGAGTTACCGTCTGGAAACTCCCCGTTGCACAGTACTCTCGCCTGCTTTAATCCCGGCATTGGAAATCGCTGGGCCCAATAGCCCATGGGCATTTTGGTCGAACATTTTTGGACTTCCGACCTGTTGACGAAAAAACGACTTCTCGGTATACTCAGCCCAGTCAAAGATGTAGAAGTACCTCAAAGTGAGGCTCTGTAGGGGTTGAAGTTAGGGTCAATCAGTACCCAGAGCGACAAGCAAATAGTATTTCGTCTTCGAATACGTACCCGGAACTTAGGAGAGGGAGGGGAGATCCGGAATCAGAGCGTCGTCATGCACTGATTGGGTCTACTCGTCTTTTTTCGCGTAAAACGCTGCGCTAATGTTGCATTGCTGTTAATCGATGTTAACTTTTCTATTGACAGACAAACGCACCGGGGGTAAGGACATGGGTAGAATGACCTACAAACAGCAGTTAACATTGAATTTACCCAAAAGACACACAGCCGTAACATTCGGTGGGTACACTGGTCCCAAGAGGGGGCCCCAAATGAAACAAATTTTGCTGCGATCTGCCGTCATAGCTTCCGTCCTTTTGTCGGGTGGGTTCCCAGCTTGGGCCACAAGTCCCGGTACGACTTCAGCCGATATCTTAAATATCGGTCAAGGAGCTCGGGCTATCGGTATGGGAGAAGCCTACGTTGCCCAGGCGGATGATTGGTCTAGCCTTTATTGGAACCCGGCCGGTCTCGCCCTCATGCAGGAGAGACAAGCCTCGTTTTCTTACAGCCAACTCATAAAGGATATGAAGTACGAAAATGCCGGAATCGGAATCCCTTTGGAAAATGGCGCCATTGGGGGTAGTTTGTCGTACTTGAACTACGGATCCATCGCTGGATATGATCAGAACGGCGTATCGATTGGCGATCAAAGCGCTTATAGCGGAGTTGCGACGGTCGGCGCGGCTTGGTTAGGCAGCCAATGGTCAGCCGGTGTAAACGTAAAAGGAATAAAGGAAAAGTTGGCGGACGAAAGTGCCAACGGTGTGGCTTTTGATCTCGGCGGCAACATCATCTATCCGAAGCCCGTCCTGGGCGGAACCATCCGTTTAGGTGGCGTAATTCAGAACTTAGGCCAAGGTATTCAATTTGAACAACAACGGGATCCTCTCCCCCGCAACTGGAAGATCGGCGTGGCCGCCGTGCAGATGATGAACCGGAAACTCAATTTGTCACTGGACTATAGTCAGCCGCGGGAATTGGACTCCACGATTTCAGGCGGAGCGGAATATTGGATTAGCTCCTTTTTAGCCCTACGAGGCGGTTATGTCAGCAACCACACGGTAGGTTCGGGCATGCGGGCGGGTGTGGGTCTTCGTATTAAAGGAATTTCGTTTGACTACGCTTACGCCGGCCAGGGCGAATTGGGCATGTCCCATCGCTACGAACTCTCTTTCCGATTTGGCGAACCGCGACCGATCTTGACCGCGGAAGAACGCAAAATATTGCAGCAAGCCAAAGCCGCCATGCGCGCAGAGCGCTATGAACAGGCCACCCTCCTCTTTGACAGTTTGATCGAACTTGAACCGCACTACAAGCCGGCTCGCCGATACATCAAGGGCGCGATGGCTAAGCTCGAGAAGCAGCAATCCGAGCAGTTGGCTCGCCAAGGCAAAACTTTCGAACCAGGGGTTTCAAGCAGCGCTCGCAAACCGGCGTTGCCTGAAACGGACGATCTAGAACAGTTGCTGAACTTGGGAACCCCAAAGTCGGCGCAAACACCCGGCAGTACCAATGCGCCGAAGTCAGCCACCCCACCGGCTGACCAGATCGAGGGGAGATAATCATGAAAAACCATTTCCGAAATGGCTTGCTTGTCAGCGTCACGTTGATGCTGGGATCATCGACTCTATGGGCGGTATGCGACGGCGGTTCACCCTGCGAGACGCCGTCCTCGGATGGCGTGACGGTCAATGGCTGGAACGTTAGTTCGACGCGCATTTCAGGCATTAAAGCTTTGAACTCTGCGGGGCCCTCGGGAAATCCTACGGGTAGTAAATATTGGTTTGCCGTCACGACGGCGGATCAAGGAAGCTCTACCCCCAACGGCTCGCTCGCGGCATCCGGTACCGGTTCGACTCAATTAGGGAATACTTTCACCACCAACGGTAACTCGGCGCCGGGTTCTCAGGTCTCAGGCGGGTCGGTCACCGGCATTCTGGGAGGAACATTCTACTGGGTGTATGGCCAGGCCTGTCCATCGACAACGCCATCCTCTAATGGGAGTAACTGTTCGGCCTGGGCTAAGATTAATTCCGGACAAGTAAAGACAAACAATTACCCGAGCTCCGTCTTTAGCGCTCCTTCGAAACCGGCCGATGCCAGTGTAAACTCTATCGTGGCGCGCCTCAACGTGCCGTCCGGTGATACAGGGGACGTGGGGAACATTCATATAACGATCGATGATCTTATTAACCCCGGAAATAACCAAACCATCGTTCCCGATATTGCTTTCAGCGGAAACGGACCGCTTTCGATTGATAATTCCATGTACACAAACGGTTTTAAACCTAACGTGAAATACCAATATGTCGGCCACGTTAGCTATCCGTTTAACGTCCCCGTCCCTAGTTCCGATCAAACCGTAGGAGCCATTTGGACCACTCCGGTCAATCCGGGCTCTGTTTCAGTGTCAAATATCACCCATTGCTCGGCCGACATTACCGTTCAAAATTCGAACGGTGCTCCTTCGAACCCTTCGTATACCGTGTATAGCGTCTGCGCGAGCGGATCGGGCGGAAACTGCGGTAGTAAACCCATTGGGGGCGGACCCATAACCGTGCCCGTGACAAATCTTCAGCCAGGGACTGTCTATAATCCGAACGCAACGGCCTTGGTGGGCAACGGATCCGATGGGACTGCGAGTGGATGGAATAATAGCGGAC
>JBBSDO010000161.1:0-6711 GCA_038241515.1 Elusimicrobiota bacterium
GACATTAAGAGTTCTACTTTGATATGTGGTCGTAGAGTCCTATCATCATCACACATTTGCGTCCGAAATACACTTTTCACTAATCTCGGTTGAGTCGGCTTCACTTCCCCCTAGCTTATTCGTCCCGTAACATGCATCTATAATCATGCGGGGAATGGTCCTTCCTTTCCCTCTACCTAAACTATGTCTGAAAAATCGGGAACGCTAGCTGGGGGCGTCGCTCAGGTCCAAAACTCGTTAAAAAATCGCGTATTTTACGTTGATGTCATTCGCGCCTGCGCTTGTGTTTTAGTCGTAGCGAGCCATGTTTTTGCTGCCATCTGTGCGCAAATGAATAACTATTCTGCGGCCGAGTGGGGCGTATTCAACGTGCTTAACTCGATTATTCGGCCCTCTGCAGCGCTTTACGTCATGATCAGCGGCAAAATCTTCCTGGGCTCATCTAGGCAAGAATCGTACTTCCATTTCGTTTGGAGGCGCTACGCACGCCTGTGCGTGCCGTTTTTTGTTTGGTCGTTGATCTACTTTATTTACGAATGTCACGAAAAGCGAATCCTTCTCAGCGTTAGCCAGGCGGTGCTGCAGGTTCTTCAAGGACCTACCGAGTACCATCTTTGGTTCATGTACTTGATCTTGGGGCTTTATCTGGTAATACCGATCCTGCGGCGCTTTGTGCAAGCAGCGACTCCAACGGATTTGGCGGCGGCTCTGGGATTCTGGTTTGGGTTTTTGATTCTGCAGTTCCTCTCGCCGAGTTATGCGGGCTCGGGCCCAGCAACGGCCTTCGTTAATTATGGCGGCTATCTCGTTCTTGGCCACGCACTCGATAAGGACAATGGGCTATATCGCAGAAGCAGCGTTTGGTTTCTTTTTTGGGTGATCATCGTCCTTTTCAACGCGGCTGGCACTTACCTGTTAACGATCCAGAATAACGGGATCCTAGACGAAAGATTCTACTTTGGCGCCACACCGCTGGTAGCCTTGCAAGCAGGTGCAATGTTTTTACTTTTGAAAAATGTGGATCGTGGTTCGTTCGTCTATAAATTGCCTTGGCTGCGGAGCACCGTCATGCGCTTGAGCGCCCACAGCTACAACATTTATCTAAATCACGCTCTTGTCATCTTGCTGCTCACAAGCGGCCATCTTGGCTTTGTACTCTCGGAAGACACCGGCCCCAATTCTTTCGTGGGCGTGGCATTGACCTCGAGCGTGGCTTTGGCTTGTTCACTGGGGCTTTCGCTGCTTTTACAAAACATTCCCCTGGCGCGCACGTTGTTTGTTATCTCTTTACCCACATCCACGAATCGCAACCCCTGAATTTATTCTAGTAGGCTGTATCGTTACATCCGGGACCCTTGTCGTATAAGAAAATGCCCAGCAGCCTAATTTAAATCAAGGAGCTCTATGATGATCCGAATCCGCCTGAACGTCCTCATCTTTTTCGCGTTAGTCCCCCTAGTAATGCCTCCGCTCCATGCGGCGGACTCATCGGGAGGCTCTATTAATACTCCGAACAATGACGCTTATACAATGGCCCCTGTGGGGGTGTCAGACCCGAACAGCCCTGCTTCTTCGCCAAAGCCAAAAAGACACAGAAAGGCGAAGTCCTCAACTCAGACTTCAAAAGGTCCCATCATTCCCCACCCAGCGGCGACAGAGAATAGTCGTCCACCGGCGGGAGCTGCAAATATCCCCGGCATTGCCGATGATGCGGGGGCCAGCAGCGTAGGCGGAACACACATGGGCGCCCAAGATCACACACCCGGCACTACGGGAACGAGTGGGCAATAAGGGGCTGGCTTCCGAAGCAAGGCTCCTAATAGGTGTAACGCCCTCACCCGATGAAGGGTCAAACTCGTAGTAAGCGTTGCTATCAAGGAGAATCTTCATGAATTTTCGAATCGGTTTACTAGTGTTTTTTACGAGTATCTACACTCTGCCGCTGTTTGCGCAAGATGCCGTGATGCCTACACCGCCCATCAGCACCTCGACAGTCAACACGAACGCGTCGTCAATGTATATTTCGCCTGGGCGCTACAATGCCAGCGTCTTACCTGCGATCAATTTCGGAATGGGTAAGCGCCTTGAAAAGGCCTTTTCCAGCGTAAGTGGACTCGACAACGTGGAAGCCAACTCAACGGACTCCTCCGTTCACTTCAGTGTAAAGAACGGTTCCAAAATTAGAACTGCCGATCTGCAGAAACTCGTTTCAAAAATTGATAGCGGTGCCGTGATGTCGGCACCAATTTTGGAACACTCGATGGCCGCAACGCCTGGCCTTTAATCGCGATTTCTATCCGTACAAAGACCACAATACCCAAAGGAGACATATGCCAAGCCAAACCATGGAAAAAACGCACGAAGCCATTGCCCTGCTGAAAGCAGACCACGTTAAAGTAAAAGATCTATTTGACCAATTTGAAGGCACTGAAAATTCGAAGGAAAAGAAAAAGATTGTCCAGGAGGCGCTCACGGAGTTGAAAATTCATGCCGCGGTAGAGGAGCAGCTTTTTTATCCCGCTGTGCGAAGTGAAATCGACGATGAAGAAGGCATTATGGACGAGGCCGACGAAGAACACCACGTGGCGAAAGTCCTCATCGCAGAATTGGACAAGATGACCGGAAGCGAAGATCACTGGGAAGCTAAGTTCATCGTTCTAGCGGAAAATATCCGCCACCACATTAAGGAAGAAGAGAGCGATATGCTACCGGAAGCGCGAAAAACCGATATCGATTTTAACGTTCTCGGGGAGCGCATGTGGCAGCTCAAACAAAAATTGATGAAAGAAGGCGTACCGCCGGATGCCGAGGCCGAGATGGTCGGCCAGAGCGGTCTTCGAGGTGACAGCCCCGCAAAGAACGCGCAAAAGACGATTGAAGTTCCGAAAAAAATGAAATCTCGCTGAAGACTCAGGGGACCGTGGGGCCAGACCGAAAGGTTTGGCCCCTGACTCCCCCTCCCTCCTAAAGTTTCCCCCCTTAGCTGTTCCCCGCGCCTGCTTACCCCCAGGGAGGACCCCTACGGGAAACCCAGTCTCTTGTAGTCTTCAGTTCCCCGGTTCAAAATCGTAATCTCAAAAAAAGCGTAAAACAAGCTAGAATCTCGTCGGTTTTTGAAAGAGTCATTGCATTTCGGGTCATCTTGGGGCAGGGTTAAAGGCAACCGATAAGGTTGATTTTTTAAAAGAAAAGGTTAAAGAAATTAAGAGAATTCAGTTATTGGTTTTGACGATAAGCGTCTTGAGCATGGCCGGCTTTCAGGAGGTATACGGATCCTCGATGACCCTCGCGCTAGGAAACTCGAGACTCGATGTCTTTGACGCTTCTCCTGCACCCCAGGCGCCTCGCCAGGAACAGGCTGTAGGGGGAAGCATCTACCCGCGTCCGCATGCCTTCACCTTTGCGAAACACATCCCTGGAGACTTGAAAGAATACGGCCAGAGCTTGTTTCATCGGGAAAGTCTTTTACCCATTGGCCTTGTCGTTGCCAGCACGGGCCTTCTGCTTTGGAAAGACCAGTGGCTTGTGGACAAAGCGCACCAGCTAGGCGACACGCTGCACATCACCCATACGAACCATCAAAAACAACTTTTCGGCGCTCACGTTTTAGGTGAAGACTTCGGTTTTGACGGACCCTATGATTCGGGAAGCGCTCTTTATTACATCGGGGATGGATGGGTGGACCTCTTCATCGCAGGAGGGTTCCTTACGAAGGGTTGGATAGGATCAGATAATCGAGCCCTAGCGACCTCGAGTGAGATCGCCGAGAGCGTCCTCGCTAGCGGATTTATCGTCCAAATTCTCAAACACGTCACGGGTCGAGAGAGCCCTTTTGTGGCGACCGAATCGGCAGGCCGCTGGCGCTGGTTTCCCAATCAAGTCGATTACGCCAAAAACGTTCCCCACTACGATGCTTTTCCGACAGGTCACATCGCCGCTGGCATGGCGACGGTCACTGTGATCTCGGAAAATTATTCAGAGTTTCACTGGATCCGTCCACTGGGATATACGTTGCTAGGTATTCTTGGCTTTCAGATGATGAACAACGGCGTGCACTGGGCGAGCGACTATCCGCTCGGAATCGCCCTAGGTTATGGCTTTGGTCGAATCGCTGCGCGCAATGGCCGCACGTCGGTGTCATCCGAGAAGGCGACAAAGGTTCATTTTGCGCCTCGCATGGTCGCCGGAGGCGGTGAAATGGTTGCTCAGGTGAAGTTCTAAGTGGGCCATTACGGGCTGTTCCGAATTGGACTCGTGGGAGTTTTTTTACTGATGAGTTCTTTAGTTCAGGCGATCGAGACGGAGCGGAAAGATTTGACACTTCAGTGGGATCAGG
Source organism: Elusimicrobiota bacterium (assembly GCA_038241515.1). GTDB lineage: Bacteria > Elusimicrobiota > Elusimicrobia > 2-01-FULL-59-12 > 2-01-FULL-59-12 > JBBSDO01. The sequence goes on from JBBSDO010000161.1 coordinate 4,337, forward strand.
GCGGCATGCATTTTTACACGAGTGCTGGAGCAGCCTTCGGTGTCGCGAGTATTTTACGCGTCCTGCCAGGGTATCGTGATCATCCCTACTGGTCTGGACTCGTGGCGGCCGGCGGCGTCCAACTTCATGGCGTTGTCGAAGAGCTTCTCGTGGATGAGAAGTTCGGCTACAACGACATTTACATGAATGCGCTAGGCTCTCTTATCGGTGCGCTCGCCAACGTCAGCATCCGCTTCGACTACTTCAGCGGCCCGGCGCGGGAAGCCCGAGCCATCGCACGCGCTCACCATGCCGCAGAATCCCAGCCGCAAGTCCGACCCCCGACAGCAGAATTTCCAACGAGCCGACTATCCCCCACCGAGTGTCCTACGATGCTTATGGCCGGCGAAATGCAGTCCTCACTCATCGACTAGCCCTTCCCTGGCATCTGCAACGCCGTTCCCGCCCTGTTTGCCTTTGATTGACCTTCGCGTCTACGCGCGCTACACTGCTTCCCGATGCTCGACGCCGATCAGCTACAACACTTGTTTGGGATCTTAAGGGAACTTCACTTCATTTACGAGCCGGACCAGCTCTGGCGATATGTTTTAGAGCGCTCCTGTTCGACGTTGAATGCCCAAGGAGCCTCTTTTTTTAAGGTGACGGAGGGCGGGCGCATGGAATTGGCTGCGGCGGTTGGCGTGGACGAAGAGCGTCTTCGCCGAGTCCCGATGCGCCTAGGGACCGGCATCTGTGGCTGGGTGGCCGAACACCAAGAAGCGGTCCTCGTGGAGGATGCACGCTCAGATTCCCGGTTTAACCCAATGGCCGATGAAATAACCGGGTCCTTAACGCAATCGCTTCTTTGCATTCCCATTTTCTCTCAAAAGGAAACCTATGGGGTGCTCGAACTGATCAACCGGCGGGGAGGACCTTTTCAGCTTGACGATCAAGAATTCATGTCTCTTCTCGGCACCCAGACGGCGGTCGCATATCAGAATCTTGTCTTAATGCGCGAGATCTCCCAGACGAAACAGTTATTCGAAAATCTTTTAGTGAATATGACCGGTGGGCTCATCGCAATCGATGCGAAAGGAGATATAACGGTTTTCAACCCTGCAGCCAAAGACTTGTTGCTCCTTCCTACCCAAGCGGTCGTGGGGAAACCTGCCGTCGCGGTGCTGATGGACTATCCCATCCTTTTGTCGATCCTGCACAAAACGCTAAATGGCGAAAAGGTGCTCTCCCGGCAGGAAGCGATTCTGCCTGTGAAAGGACAGAATATCCGGTTCGGTTATTCCACGATTCCAATTTCTGATCCGCAGAAACGCTCAGTCGGCTCTGCGGTGATCTTTCAGCGCCTAACGTAAGGTTTCTCCCGTCATATCAGGCACGCAAGCGTAAGACCCGACGCTAGAATGGTTCAATATATCCATCGGATATGAACTCCTTGGATTCCTTTTGGCTCACGCGGATGGTCTTCCAGCGAGGGCTCGCCCTTGTATACCTGATTGCATTCCTCGTAGCGCTCAACCAGTTTAAACCCTTGCTGGGCGAGCGTGGTTTGCTCCCCGTCGCCGATTTCGTCAAACAGGTCCCGTTCCTCCAATCCCCCAGTCTGTTTTACTGGTGTCCCAAAAACTCGGCGTATACCCTAGTGGCATGGCTAGGAATTCTCTTGTCTACGGCTGCGGTGACGGGACTATCCGAGCGCTACAGCACCTGGGTGTCGATGGTCGTTTGGGGTCTTCTTTGGGGCCTTTACCTTTCTTTCGTCAATGTAGGGCAAGTTTTCTATGGCTTCGGCTGGGAATCAATTCTTCTTGAGGCTGGGTTCTACGCGATCTTTTTGGGGTCCAGCCGCGTGGCTCCCCCCAAGGTCCTCGTCTGGCTGCTACGGTGGCTTGTTTTCCGTGTGATGTTTGGAGCGGGGCTTATTAAGTTGCGCGGTGACCCCTGCTGGCGCAGTTTGACCTGCCTCGATTACCACTACGAAACGCAACCCATGCCAAACCCATTGAGCTGGTATTTTCATTGGGCTCCTCTGTGGACCCACCGAGCCGGAGTGGCATTCAATCATTTCGTCGAGTTGGTTGTGCCTTTTGGTTACTTTATACCCAGTCCGGTTTGTGTCATTGCGGGAGTCCTTACCCTCCTTTTTCAGGGCCTCATCATGGCGAGCGGCAATCTATCCTTTCTTAACTTTCTGACGATCGTTCTCGCTATCCCGGCATTGGATGATCGTTTTTTGAATTGGATCCTGAGGATGGATATGCCCACACACCCACCCCCAGCTAGCGAGCGTAATAAAACCCAAGAGGACCCCCCCACCCCCGGGGGGTTGGTCATAAAGGCGGCCCTATCTCATATAGATATACCCACAACCAAACAATAAA
>JBBSDO010000162.1:0-6698 GCA_038241515.1 Elusimicrobiota bacterium
ACGGGAACTTCGTCTGCTTGACGAACCTCGAGGGAACTTTGGATAATACGCGTCAGTTTCTCACCTATTTTTAAAGGAGTTTCATGTGCATCATGTGACGTTAATTCCCGGGGACGGTACCGGCCCCGAGTTGTGCGAAGTTGTCAAAAAAGTCCTCGCCGCCACGGGGGTCCCGATCCAGTGGGACCAGGTTGAAGCGGGGGTCGATATCATGGAGAAAATGGGTACGCCCTTGCCGGACAATGTTCTTCAATCGGCGCGCAAAAACCATGTGTCTCTGAAGGGTCCCATTACGACTCCCATTGGAACCGGTTTTAGAAGCGTGAATGTGGCCCTTCGCAAAGAATTGGATCTCTACGCTTGTATCCGGCCTTGCAAAACCTTTGCAGGGGTAAAATCGCGTTACGAGAAGGTGGACTTGGTTCTCGTGCGGGAAAATACCGAAGACCTCTACGCGGGTGTCGAATACCCGGCTTTTTCTGAAGAGTCCAAGACCATTATTAATTGGGCAAAAGGCAAGATTCGGCCCGACGCTGCGATTTCTATCAAACCGATTTCGCGCAGCGGGACCGAGCGCATCGTCAAGTGCGCTTTTGAATATGCCGTCAAGAACAAGCGGCGCAAGGTCACGGCAGTGACAAAAGCGAACATCATGAAATTCACCGATGGGCTGTTTTATGAGGTGGCTCGAGAGGTGGCTAAGGAATATGTTGGGCGCATCGAGTACGAAGAACGCTTGGTAGACAACATGTGCATGCAACTCGTTCAAAAGCCGGAACTCTACGACGTCCTCGTACTCCCGAATTTGTATGGCGATATCTTGTCCGATCTTTGCGCCGGACTCGTCGGCGGATTGGGCGTAGCGCCCGGAGCCAATCTGGGCGATCGTGACGCGATGTTTGAAGCGGTGCACGGATCGGCTCCTAAGTATAAAGGTCAAAACAAGGTCAATCCCACCGCTCTCCTCCTTTCAGCAAAACTGATGCTCGACTATCTCAAAGAGACGGACGCTGCCCAAAGAATGGAAACCGCCATTATCGACGTCATCCGTGAAGGCAAATTCGTGACCTATGATCTGGGTGGAAAAGCCGGCACCCGTGAGATGGGCGACGCTATCTGTGATAAATTGAACAAGGCGGTCGTTGCTCGCTAATGGAACGCACCCTCATTTTGGTCAAACCGGACGGCGTCGGAAAGCACCGCGTCGGTTCTGTTTTGGACCGTTTGGAACGTGCAGGCTTGCGCCTTTTGGGGGTGCGGATGCTTAAGCTGCCGCAAACCCAAGCCGAGGAATTTTATAAGGACCACAAAGGAAAGCCTTTCTACGAGCCGCTCATTCGATTCATGACGGCCGCGCCTATTGTAGCGAGCGTGTGGGAAGCCCCTGCCGCCGTCAGTCAAGCCAGAAGTTTGATGGGTGCCACCGATTCCCTCAAGGCCGACGCCGGAACCCTGCGTCGAGATTTTGGCACGAACAATCGGTACAATCTTGTTCACGGTTCGGATTCCGTGACCTCCGCACAACGCGAGATTCCCTTTTTTTTTAAGCCTGAGGAGCTTTTCACGTACGGTGACCACGACTGGAATGCGGAAAGGACCGAGGCGCGCGGTCCGAGTTCGCGCGTAATCGACAAAATATAGGATTCGGCCTTCGGCTCTAAGCCCTTGGCCCAAAAGGAACCCACATGGCAAACCCAAAAAAGCACCATACCGCCTCTAGGCGAGACAGCCGCCGAGCCCATTGGAAAAGACTGGCACTGCCTGGTTTTTCCAAATGTGCGCAATGCGGAACGCTGCACATTCCTCACCGCATCTGCCCGGGCTGCGGATTTTACAATGGACAGCTGATCGTTGCCGTACAGGAAAAGAAGAAGCCCGAACAAGGCCAATAATGCCCAATAAAGTCCGGATTGCCGTCGAAGTGATGGGTGGGGATCACGCTCCCACTCCCATTTTAGAAGGCGCCATCCGGGCCATCCGTGAGCTGCCGTGCGATGTAACGCTCGTCGGTCCGGTTGAGCGCTTACGCCAAGAGGTGCAGACGTTAGGGGGCGCCGATCTCTCCTTCCGGTATGAAGCGAGCGACTCCGTTATTGAGATGCATGAGGGTCCCGCGCAGGCTTGCCGCCAAAAACCCAATTCATCCATCATGGTCGCGGCGAGACTCGTCGGCCAGCATCAAGCCGACGGCATGGTGTCCGCCGGAAATTCTGGAGCTACCATGGCCGCGGCTCTTTGGCACATGCACCGGCTTCCGGGTGTCCAGCGACCGGCGATCACGACGCTCATGCCCACCTTAAAAGGGTTTTGCGTCGTGACGGATGCCGGCGCTAATGTGGATTGCAAACCCAAACACCTCCTTCAATTCGCCATTATGGGCAGTCAATTTCTTCAGCGCGTGTTCGACCGCCCTAATCCCAAGATCGGCGTTCTATCCATTGGAGAGGAGGCCTCGAAGGGCAATGAACTCTCGTTGGGCGCGGCTGAACTGTTGAGAAAGCATGTTCCTAATTTCATCGGGAACGTCGAAGGTCGGGATATTCCCAAGGGTGACGTGGATGTGATCGTTTGCGACGGATTCGTTGGAAATGTCGTCCTCAAGTTTGCCGAAGGTCTTTCAGAAGCCCTCGTGGGACTAATCAAAGCGCAAATTTCGCTTAATCCGCTTGCGCAGTTAGGCGGACTTCTTTTAAAAGGTTCGCTGCGCGAAGTGAAGAAGAAGACGGACTATGCGGAATACGGCGGGGCGCCACTCCTCGGAGTGAACGGCGTCTGCGTCATTTGTCATGGGAAGTCCAATGGCAAAGCCATCTTCAACGCGATTCGAATCGCCACCGAATTTGTACAGAAAGACACCAACCAAGCCATCAAGGCGGAACTGCAACGCCTGCACGACGAAGTATCGGGTAGCGAAAATCCATCCATATCCCTAACCGCGTGATGTCCCCAGCGGCCAAACAGCATGTCCACGTGATTGGAACCGGGGCCTACCTTCCCACCCACGTTGTGACGAACCACGACTTAGAGCGGATGGTCGATACCTCTGACGAATGGATCATTTCTCGCACGGGCATCCAGGAACGTCACGTGGCGGCCAAACACGAGGCGACCTCAGACCTCGCCGTCAAAGCGGCCAAGAAGGCGCTGGAGGATGCTGAAATCAAAGCGGAGGCCGTCGATCTGATTATTGTCGCTACAGCGACGCCCGATATGTTTTTTCCCTCGACGGCTTGCTTTGTTCAGAAAGAGCTCGCCATCAAGGAGTGTGTGAGTTTTGACGTTTCGGCGGCTTGCAGCGGGTTTCTTTTTGCCTTAGAAACCGGCCGCATTATGGTTGAAAGCGGGTTCTACAAGACGGCTCTAGTAATCGGCGCCGAGAAACTTTCCGCAATCACGAACTGGAAGGATCGAAATACCTGCGTCTTATTTGGTGACGGGGCAGGAGCCGCCGTGTTGCAAAGACGACCTGGGCCTGGCGGAATTTTGTCCACCTACCTGCGCTCCGATGCGACTCATACCGATATCTTAAACGTGCCAGGGGGCGGCTCGCGCTTGCCCGCTGATCGCGATGTGGTCGAAAAACGCCTTAATACCATCCATATGGACGGCAAAGAAGTGTTCAAATTGGCCGTGCATAAAATGATTTCGGCGGCACAGACAGCGCTGAAGTTGGCTAACAAGAAAGAGTCTGATCTGGCCCTTTTGATCCCGCACCAGGCGAATTTGCGAATCATTGACGCAATTGCTGAACGAGTGGACGTCCCTCGCGAACGCGTTTTTGTGAACGTCGAGAAATATGGAAATATGTCGGCGGCGACGACGATCGTGGCCCTTGACGAAGCCCGTCGGCAAGGCCGAGTTCGAAAAGGGGACTTAGTGGAGCTCATCGCCTTTGGCGCTGGACTCACCTGGGGTGCCGCCGTGATACAGTTCTGATGGCATCCATATCTAAAATTGCATTTATATTCCCGGGGCAAGGATCCCAGTCCGTTGGAATGGGAGTGGCTTTGGCCGACCAATTCGCCGAATCTCAGGAAATCTATCTCCGAGCTAATGAGATTCTCGGCTGGGATTTGCTCCAGGCCTGTCGCCTGGGTCCCGAAGAGCACCTTCGAGAAACCCAGGTTGCCCAGCCGGCTCTCTATGTCGCGGGATGCGCGGCCGGTGCGGTCTTACGAGCCAAAGGGGTTCAGCCGATAGCTTTCGCCGGTCACAGTATCGGCGAATATGCTGCGCTTGCGACAGCGGGGGTGTTTTCATTCGAAGACGGACTCAAGCTTGTTCAGACCCGCGGTCGTCTCATGAAAGAGGCCTCCCAGAAACGTCCCGGCACCATGGTGGCGGTCCTGGGGTTATCGGTCGATCAGGCTCAGGAAGTCTGCCGCTCTGCGGCGAGCGAGGGTATCGCGGTCCCAGTAAACTTTAACACCCCAGAACAGATCGTGATTGCCGGAGAAGCAAAGGCCATCGAGCGGGTGACCGCACTGGCGACTGAGCGCGGAGCCAAACGGATCATCCCGCTAAACGTCTCTGGGGCTTTTCATTCACCGCTTATGGAACAGGCGGCCTCCGCCATGAAAGCCGAGATCTCGGCAGTCAAGTTTCACGAACCGATGGGCCCGATCGCCATGAATGTTGATGGAGCTCTCACGAAGGATGCCTCGACGATTCGACAGCGCCTCGCTCTCCAACTCGATCATGCAGTCCAGTGGGTTGTCAGCATTCAGTCGCTCAAGACAAGCGGTGTTTCAGTCCTGATTGAGTGCGGTCCGGGCCGAGTTCTGAGCAGCTTGACGCGTCGAATTGATAAGGGACTGGACTCGTACTCGACCGAGACTTCCGAAGCTCTAAATGAGGCTGTTCAAGGATTAATGAAGGTCGTATCTTAGTGAGGAGAAGAACCCAATGAGACTAAAAGACCAAGTGGCTGTTATTACCGGGGGAGCTCAGGGGATCGGACGGGCGATTGCCCTCCAATTGGCGTCCGAAGGAGCCAATTTAGTGCTTTCCGATGTCGATGAAGCAAAAGTACAAGTCACGGCTTCGGAAATTTCCAAGGAAAAAAATGTCCAAGCGATCGGCGTAAAAGGGAACGTGGCGCAGTTGACGGATTGCGAAAAGCTCGTCGAGCAGTCGCTTGACAAGTTTAATCGAATTGATATACTCATCAACAACGCGGGGATTACGCGAGATAATTTGTTAATGCGGATGGGCGATGACGAGTGGGATTCTGTCATCGCTGTTAATTTAAAAGGGGTCTTCAATTGCACGAAGGCCGCCATCCGCCCGATGATGAAGCAGCGCAAGGGCCGTATCGTGAATATCGCTTCAGTTGTCGGCCTCATGGGAAACGCGGGCCAAGCCAATTACTCGGCGTCTAAAGGCGGAGTGGTTGCCCTGACCAAAACCTGCGCTCGAGAGTTCGCTTCCCGAAATATTCTTGTTAATGCTGTAGCTCCTGGTTTCATCCGCACCCGAATGACGGAGGCTTTATCGGAGGATCAGAAAAAGAAACTCTTGGAACTGATCCCGCTGGGGCGCCTTGGCGAACCCGAAGATGTGGCAAAAGTAGTCCTCTTCTTATGCTCTGAAGAGTCTTCCTATATAACCGGCCATGTGGTGTCCGTGAACGGTGGAATGTACATTTAAGTGATACCGGCCCGACAATACGTTAATTAAGCGAATACCTTGAAGGAGGATTAGAATGGCGCAAGTACAAGATGTGGAAGCCCGAGTAAAGGAAATTATCGTTGAGCAGTTGGGCGTGGATGCCTCTGAAGTAACGACGCAGGCCTCCTTTGTTAATGATCTTGGAGCCGATTCTCTCGATACCGTGGAATTGGTCATGGCCCTCGAAGAGGAATTCGATATTGAAATTCCTGACGAAGAGGCCGAGAAAATTCAGTCGGTTGGGCAAGCTGTGGATTACATTAAAGCCCATATGAAGAAATAAACGTCGCGCTTTCCTTTCACCTCTCTTCGCGGGACCTTCTAGACGTTCCTGCAATTTACTCGATGAACTCTTCGACTGGCTTTTGGTTCGCCGCCTACGCTAAAAACTTTAGGGGCGAGCACTGTCGAATTCGTCATGGAGCGCGAAGCGGAGGGGAGTCGAACCCATGAAACGTCGTATTGTCATCACTGGATTAGGAGTAGTCACTCCCATCGGTATTGGTAAGGAAAACTTTTGGGACTCGCTTAAAAACGGTCGGTCCGGGGCGGGTCGCGTTTCGTTTTTCGATACCTCGGATTATCCCTGCCAGATTGATGCGGAAGTCAAAGGCTTCAACCCCGAACTCTATATCGACAAGAAGCAGATTCGGCGGATGGACCGCTTCACCCAATTCGCCTGCGCCGCTGCCGATATGGCCATTCGGGACGCAAAGCTGGATCAGGGTACCGTGGATCCTGAACGGGTCGGCATTATCGTCGGTTCCGGCATCGGGGGCCTTTCGACGATCGAAGAAGAACACACGGTCTTGCGCGAAAAAGGTGCCCGCCGAGTCAGCCCCTTTCTAATCCCCCGACTTATTACAAACATTGCTCCCGGTGAAATCGCCATTCGTTGGGGCTTTACGGGGCCCAATTATGCCGTCTCGAGCGCTTGCGCAACCTCCAATCACGCGATCGGGGACGCCTTGCGCTTGTTGCGATACGGAGATGCGGACGTGATTGTGGCTGGGGGTTCTGAAGCGGCT